>JBFKOW010000161.1:0-7697 GCA_041628615.1 Paracoccaceae bacterium
GAGGTCTACGCCGCCGGCGAGGACCCGATCCCCGGCGCCACCCGCGACGATCTCGTCGCCGGGCTGATCCGCGCCGGCCACCGCCACGCCCGCGCCATCACCGACCAGGACGACCTGACGAGGCTGGTGAAGGAACAAGCGAAACCGGGCGACATGGTCGTCTGCCTCGGCGCCGGCACGATTTCCGCCTGGGCCAACCAGCTGCCGGAGAAGCTGAAAGGGTAGGCGGGTGAAGGCGGCGGAGATCGAGACAGAGAACGACCTCAAGGCCTGGTTGCAGGACCAGCCCATCGAGGTCGCTGTCTGGATTGCCTATCGCAGCGCCGCGCGGGTGCTGCCGGTATACTGGTCCGAAGTCGTTCCTAGGAAAGCGGGCTTTACGGCAATACAGGTTCTGCGTGCGATTTTGATCGCGGGGGAGCGCACACTGGGTGCCTCCGCTGAAATTGACATTGCCGCCAGCGAACAAGCCGCATACGACGCGAGCAACGCCACTCCCCCCAACGCCACCGACCCCGTTGACGCCGCCGTCGCATCCGCCGCCTCCGCCGGCGCCACTGCCGCCTTTGCTACCAAGTTCCCTTCAGAGTCCGTTGCTCGCGCCGCTGGCACCGTCCACTCAGCCGCCGCCTCAAATGCCGCCGCCCGCGTCGCCGTCACCTCCGACGCCGTCCATTGCGAGGTGCACGGTCCGGACCTTTCCGCCCCGCTCTGGCTGGATGGCACCCCAGACGACATCGCCACGCTCTGGACCAAAACCACCCGCGCGATCTCGCGCCCGGACGGCGACGGCGGGGACGTGCCCGATTACCACGGCTTCTGGATCCCGTGGTGCCAGGGCCTGCTCGACGGCACCGACCCCTTCCCCGCCCGCCTCCGCCGCGCCATCGCCCTGATCGACCCCGACGACTGGGACAAGGGCGACGTCCACATCAACAACGTGGTCATCCCGGCGTTGATGGCGCGACACGGCGCACGACCCGCCGTAACGACTGACAATTTGGCGGACGGATCGGCGTCGGACATCGCAAGGGTCCGATCCGCGATGGTCCGCAACCGCGCCGACCTGCCGCCGACCTTCGATGCCGTTCTCGGCTTCATCATGCTCGAAATCGAGCGGCTCCAGAACCGGAACTACCGGGACGAGGACGAAGCTGTAGAAGCGCGTCGGCAGATCGGCGTCCTGACCCAGCTTCACGAGACGGTGACACGTCTGAAGTCCCTGGTGCCGAACGACGAGACGATGCCGCAACAGGATGCCGTCGAGGCCGAGAAGCTGTCCCGCCTCTTTGTGGCGAGGTTCCGGGACTGGCCCCGCGCCAATGCCGACGAACTCGTAGACACCGCCTATCGCGGTGCGCTGGTCGGCGCGGTTACCGTTGCACTTCCGATGATCGGAGTTGCGACTCCCTATGCCCTTGCCGCGGGACTAGTCCTCTTCGGCGGCAAGAAGATCGGCGACGCGGTCAAGTCGGCGCGGGACCTGACCAGGAGTGGAGGCGGGGCGGGATGACCTGGCTCTGGGCCATCGTGGCCATCGTGGTGGGCACCGCCGTTCTTGGGGCGGTCCGGCATCTGCGGCTGTTCTTCTGGGCCTTCTTCCTGTCGGCGGGCGTGCTTCTGGCGCTGCACATGCAGGCCAGTCCGCAGGAAGGCGGCACCGGGCTGGCGGCGCTGGGGGCGGGGCTCGCCCTGCGGTCGCGGGCGCGGCGGCTGATGGGGGGCTTCCTGCTGTGAGCCTGGTCCTGATCCTGTCGATCCTCTGGGTGCTGGCCGCCACCGTCACCGCGCTGCTGCCGATGCGGGCGCAATACCCGCCGGGGATCGTGCTGCTGATCGCCGCGCCGGTGCTGATCGTCTGGCTCGGCGCGGTGCATGGCTGGTGGGTCTCGGCCCTCGCGCTCGCCGCCTTCGGGTCGATGTTCCGCAACCCGCTGCGCTATCTCTGGGCCCGCGCCCGCGGGCAGCGCCCCGAATTGCCGCCGGAGTTGCGCGAGTGACCGCGTCGCTGATCCTCGCCTTCGTCTGGCTGATCGCCGCCAACGTCGCCGGGATGCTGCCCAGCCGGGACAACCACTGGTCCCGGGCCTATGCGCTGATCGCGCTCGGGATCCCGCTGCTCGGCTGGGTGACCTACCAGAACGGGCCGTGGATCGGGCTGCTGTGCCTCGCCGCCGGGCTCAGCATCCTGCGCTGGCCGGTGGTCCATCTCGGGCGCTGGGTGCGGCGGGTGATGGGCCGGCCATGATCTGGGTCGTTCCGCTGACCGCGCTGGCGGTGGGCCTGCTGCTGGGCGGCCTGCTGATGCGGACCGGGCGGGTGGCGCTGTTCGTCGCGCTGGCGCTGGGGCTGTTCGGTATCGGGGCCTGGATGATCGTCGAGGGCCGGGCGGCCGAGGATGGCTGGACCGGGATCGGCTATGCCGTCTCGGCGCTGCTGATGGCGGCGCCCTGCCTGGTCGGGATGCTGGCGGGCGGCGCGCTGGGCCAGTGGCGCCGCCGGGTCGCGGCCTTGCGGCGGGCCGGGCTGGAAGCGTCCGGCGGTCCGCGGTAAGCGGGGCCCATGACCACGCTGACCCCGGACAGGCTGCCCGAGACCCGCGGCCCGCTGACCCCGAACCGGCCGCTGGCCGACCTCACCTGGCTGCGCGTCGGCGGCCCGGCGGAATGGCTGTTCCAGCCCGCCGACGCCGACGACCTCGCCGGCTTCCTCGCCGCCCTCGACCCGGCGGTGCCGGTGTTCCCGATGGGGGTGGGATCGAACCTGATCGTCCGCGACGGCGGGGTGGACGGGGTGGTGATCCGGCTGTCGCCGCGCGGCTTCGGCGCGGTCGCCGTGGACGGCGACACGGTGACCGCCGGGGCGGCGGCGCTCGATGCGCGGGTGGCGAAGGCGGCGGCGGAGGCGGGCCGGGACCTGACCTTCCTGCGCACCATTCCGGGCAGCATCGGCGGCGCGGTGCGAATGAACGCCGGCTGCTACGGGCACTACGTGGCCGACGTGTTGCAGAGCGTCGACGTGGTGCACCGCGACGGCAGCCGCGCCAGCCTGCCGGCCGAGGCGCTGCGGCTCGCCTACCGGTCCTCGCACCTGCCGGACGGCGCGGTGATCGTCGCCGCCACCTTCCGCGCCCCGCCGGGCGATCCGGCCGCGCTCGCCGCCGCGATGGAGGACCAGCTGGCCCGCCGCGACGCCACCCAGCCGACCAAGGATCGCACCGCCGGGTCGACCTTCCGCAACCCGGTGGGCCATTCCTCGACCGGCGCGGCGGGCGAGAGCCACGACCTCAAGGCCTGGAAGGTGATCGACGATGCCGGGATGCGCGGCGCGACGCTCGGCGGCGCGGTGATGAATCCGAAGCATCCGAACTTTCTCACCAATGCCGGCAACGCCACCGCCGCCGACCTCGAATCGCTGGGCGAGGCGGTGCGGAAAAGGGTTTACGCCGACTCCGGCATCACGCTAGAGTGGGAAATCATGAGGGTCGGCAAACCGGCCCCGTCCGAGGCGGGCAAGAGCAGCTAGACACGGCACCTCCAGGTCTCGGGAATCGTTAACGAATCCGGTGCGGCGCAGCAGGCGGTGCGTCCCCGGCGGACGGGCCGGCCAACGGCCCGCGGATAGCGAGGCGGACGGCGATGTCGGGCGGACGGTTCCGCAAGATCGCGGTGGTGATGGGCGGCCCCTCGGCGGAGCGCGAGGTGTCGCTGTCCACCGGACGGGAATGCGCCGCGGCACTGCGCGCGGCGGGCTACGCCGTGACCGAGATCGACGCCGGACCCAGCCTTGTCGAGGATCTCAAGGCCGCCGCCCCGGACGCGGTGTTCAACGCGCTGCACGGCCGCTGGGGCGAGGACGGCTGCGTGCAGGGCATCTTCGAATGGCTGCGCCTGCCCTATACCCATTCCGGGGTGCTGGCCTCGGCGCTGGCGCTGGACAAGGAGCGCACCAAGGCCGCCTACCGCGCCGCCGGGCTGCCGGTGGTCGAAAGCCGGCTGGCGCCGAAGGCCGAGATCATGGCCCGCCACGTCCTGCCGCCGCCCTACGTGGTCAAGCCCAACAACGAGGGGTCCTCGGTCGGGGTCTACCTCGTCGCCGAGGGCGCCAACGCGCCGCCGCGGATCGCCGCCGGGATGCCCGAGACGCTGATGGTGGAGGCCTATGTCCCGGGCCGGGAACTCACCACCACGGTGATGGGCGACCGGGCGCTGGGGGTCACCGACATCCTGACCGACGGCTGGTACGACTACGACGCGAAATACAAGCCCGGCGGATCGCGCCACGTGGTCCCCGCCGAAATCCCGGCCGACATCGCCGCCGCCTGCGAGGACTACGCCCTGCGCGCCCACGCGGCGCTTGGCTGCCGCGGGATCAGCCGCACCGATTTCCGCTGGGACGAGACGCGCGGCCTTGCCGGGTTGATCCTGCTCGAGACCAACACCCAGCCGGGAATGACGCCCACCTCGCTGTCGCCGGAACAGGCGGCGCACCTGGGCATCACGTTCCCGGAGTTCTGCACCTGGATCGTGGAGGACGCCTCGTGCGACAGGTGACCCGTCCGCCCGCCGCGCCGCGCCCGGTGCTGGCCGCCGCCCCGCTGACCCGGCCGCCCGAGCCGTTGCCGCGCCGCGACCCGGCGCCGTCGCGCTGGCGCTACCGGCTGTCGCGGCTGATGCTGACGCCGCTGTTCCGGGCCTTCCTGCGGATCGGGCTGCCGGTCTTCGCCGTGGTCTTCGCGGTGGGGGCCTGGTTTTCCTCGGAAGAAAACCGGCGGATGATCGTCGACGGCTTCGCGCAGGTCCGGGCCGAGATCGAGGCCCGGCCCGAATTCCGCGTCAACCTGATGTCGATCTCGGGCGCGGATGCCGGCCTGATGACCGAGATCCGGCAGGTGGTGCCGCTCGACTTCCCGCTGTCGTCCTTCGACATCGACCTCGAGGGCGAGCGCGAGAAGATCGCCGCGCTGAACGCGGTCAAATCGGTGGCGCTGCGAATCCGGCCCGGCGGCGTCCTGCAGGTGGACGTGGTCCAGCGGGTGCCGATCGCGGTCTGGCGCGGCGCCGACGGGCTGAAGCTGATCGACGAGACCGGCACCTTCGTGGCGCCGCTGGCGGCCCGCGCCGACCGCCCCGACCTGCCGCTGATCGCCGGCGACGGGGCGCGGGCGGCGTTGGACGAGGCGATGGCGCTTTATGCCGCCGCCGCGCCGCTGGGCGACCGGCTGCGCGGGCTCGTGCGGATGGGCGAGCGGCGCTGGGACGTGGTGCTGGACCGCGGCCAGCGGCTGATGCTGCCGGCCGAGACGCCGGTGCGGGCGCTGGAACGGATCCTCGCGCTGGACGACGCCAAGGACCTGCTCGACCGCGACGTGGCGGCGGTCGACCTGCGCAACCCGAGCCGGCCGACGGTGCGCATGAACCTCGCGGCGGCGGATGCCTTCCGGCTCCCCGCCGGGGCGATGCCGGACGACCAATGACAGGCAGATGTGAAGGGTAGCGGGAGATGCGGGCACTATACGAAAGCCAGCGGGCGATGCGGAACATGCGCAAGGCGGCGCTGCAGCGCGGGGTGATCGCGATCCTCGACGTGGGCAGTTCCAAGATCGCCTGCCTGGTGCTGCGCTTCGACGGCCCCGAGCGATTCCGCGATGCCGACGGGGTGGGGTCGATGGCGGGCCAGTCGTCGTTCCGGGTGATCGGCGCCGCGACCACCCGGTCCCGTGGCGTGACCTTCGGCGAGATCGACGCGATGACCGAGACCGAGCGGGCGATCCGCACCGCGGTGCAGGCGGCGCAGAAGATGGCGAATGTCCGGGTCGATCACGTGATCGCCTGCCTGAGCGGCGCGCGGCCCCGGTCCTACGGGCTCGACGGCCGGATCGAGCTGAGCGAGGCCCATGTCGCGGACGCCGATATCGGCCGGGTCCTGTCGGCCTGCGAGGTGCCCGATTTCGGCGAGGGCCGGCACGTGCTGCACGCCCAGCCGGTGAACTTCGCCATCGATCACCGCTCGGGCCTCGGCGATCCGCGCGGCCAGACCGGCAACGCGCTGGCCTGCGACATGCACGTCCTCACCGTCGAGGACCGCGCGGTCGAGAACCTGATCCATTGCCTCAAGCGCTGCGATCTCGAGGTCGCGGGGCTGGCCTCCTCGGCCTACGTCTCGGGGATCTCGGCGCTGGTCGAGGACGAGCAGGAACTGGGCGCGGCCTGCATCGACATGGGCGGCGGCGCCACCGGCCTGTCGGTGTTCATGAAGAAGCACATGATCTATGCCGACAGCGTGCGGATGGGCGGCGACCACGTCACCTCGGACATCTCGATGGGGCTGCAGGTGCCGCTGGCCACCGCCGAGCGGATCAAGACCTTCTACGGCGGCGTCGTCGCCACCGGGATGGACGACCGCGAACGGATCGAGATCGGCGGCGATACCGGCGACTGGGAACACGACCGGCGGACCGTCAGCCGGGCCGAACTGATCGGCATCATGCGGCCGCGGGTCGAGGAGATCCTCGAGGAGGTCCGCCTGCGGCTCGACGCCGCCGGCTTCGACCACCTGCCGAGCCAGCAGATCGTGCTGACCGGCGGGGCGAGCCAGATCCCCGGGCTCGACGGGCTGGCCAGCCGGATCCTCGGCCAGCAGGTCCGGCTGGGCCGGCCGCTGCGGGTGCAGGGCCTGCCGCAGGCCGCCACCGGCCCGGCCTTCGCCACCGCCGTGGGCCTCGCGCTGTTCGCCGCCCATCCGCAGGACGAATGGTGGGATTTCGAGATCCCGGCCGAGAACTATCCCGCGCGCAGCTTCCGCCGGGCGGTCAAGTGGTTCCGCGACAACTGGTGAGCGGCCGCGCCGGGCCGGTCGGCTGGCGGCGAAAGCGGGAATCGGGTGACGCCGGCTGCAGGGGGTGCTAGGCAGTTATCCACAGGAATCGGGAACCGATCCAAGAGGCAGGCCGAGCAGCCAGCCCCATTCGAACCTCCGCGCCCCGTTGGGCGCCCCGCCGCCGCGGCGGGTCTTCGCTCCGGCGTGGCTGGGCGTATGCGCCTGAGAATCCACCAAATCTGGTGGGACCGCACAGATCGAGCGGGATCGGCGGATCCATGCTCCATATTTTGTGGCAAATCTGCGGTTTTGACGTGACGGAGTGTCCCTTTGCCGTTAGAATCAGCGGAATAGGGCGAGTGACGGCCCCAATGGCGTGCCCCGGGCAGGGGGCGGGTAACGGGGTCCACATAACAGACAGGCGGACACGATACTCATGACACTCAATCTCTCGATCCCCGGCCAGGAAGAGTTGAAGCCGCGCATCACCGTCTTCGGTGTCGGCGGCGCGGGCGGCAACGCGGTCAACAACATGATCGAAAAGGAGCTCGACGGGGTCGAGTTCGTGGTCGCCAACACCGACGCCCAGGCGCTGCAGCAGTCGCGCGCCCCGGCCAAGGTGCAGATGGGCGTCAAGGTCACCGAGGGTCTGGGGGCGGGCGCCCGCGCCAGCGTCGGCGCCGCCGCCGCCGAGGAATCCATCGAGCAGATCGTCGACCACCTCGCCGGCGCGCACATGTGCTTCATCACCGCCGGCATGGGCGGCGGCACCGGCACCGGCGCCGCGCCGATCATCGCCCAGGCCGCCCGCGAGCTGGGCGTGCTCACCGTCGGCGTGGTGACCAAGCCGTTCCAGTTCGAGGGCTCCAAGCGGATGC
>JBFKOW010000162.1:0-7662 GCA_041628615.1 Paracoccaceae bacterium
ACCTCGGCGACGCGGGGGTGCAGGCGCTCGCCGGCGACGGCTATGTCGTGCACCTTGTCGGGGACGTGCCTTCGGTCGCGGGTCCGGCCGCGGCCCGGTCCGATCTGACGGACCGGCTGTATGCCTCGACTGGCCCGAAGGCAGGCGAAACCGGCAAGACCGGCGGACCGACCTCGGAGCGCCGGCCGCGCGGCGGGACCGCGACGATGACCGCCGAGGAAAGGCTGCTGCGGGCGATCTTCGGCGAGAAGGTTCCGGCCGACGGGGAGACCGCCGACCGGGACCGGGTCGCGGATCGGTTCCAGGTCCTCGAACTGCCGCTGCGCGAGGCGCGGGAAGCCTTCGAACGCGCCTACCTGGACGCACAACTCGACCGCTTCGAGGGCGACCTGAGCCGGATCGCGGCGCATGTCGGGATGGAGCGCGGCGCGTTCGAGCGCAAGCTGCGGACGCTCGGCTTGGCGGCGGATCGGGACGCCGGCGCCGAGGCGGAGGAGACCCCGGCCGCCGCCCAGCGCAGCCAGCGAGAGGATCCCGCCTAGCGCTCGCCCCGCGCCATGAAGGCCAGCCGCTCGAACAGCGCCACGTCCTGTTCGTTCTTCAGCAGCGCGCCGTGCAGCCGGGGCAGGGCGCTGCGGCCGTCGCGGCGCAGGTCCTCGGGGCTCAGGTCCTCGGCCAGCAGCAGCTTGAGCCAGTCCAGCACCTCGGAGGTCGAGGGCTTCTTCTTCAGGCCCTGCTGGTCGCGGATCTCGTAGAACCGGGTCAGGGCGGCGGTCAGAAGCTCGGACTTGATGCCGGGGTGATGGACCTCGACGATGGCCTTCAGCGTGTCGAGATCGGGAAACCGGATGTAGTGGAAGAAACACCGGCGCAGGAAGGCGTCGGGCAGTTCCTTCTCGTTGTTCGAGGTGATGATGACCACCGGTCTGTGCCGGGCGCGGATCGTGTCGCCGGTCTCGTAGACGTGGAACTCCATCCGGTCGAGTTCCTGCAGCAGGTCGTTCGGGAACTCGATGTCGGCCTTGTCGATCTCGTCGATCAGCAGGACCACGCGGGACTCGGCCTCGAAGGCCTGCCAGAGCTTGCCCTTGCGGATGTAGTTGCGCACGTCGTGGACCCGTTCGTCGCCGAGCTGGCTGTCGCGCAGGCGGCTGACCGCGTCGTACTCGTAGAGGCCCTGGTGGGCGCGGGTGGTGGACTTCACGTGCCACTCGATCAGCGGCGCATCGAGGCTGGCGGCGACCTGCCGGGCCAGTTCGGTCTTGCCGGTGCCGGGCTCTCCCTTCACCAGCAGCGGACGCTCCAGCGTGATCGCGGCGTTCACGGCGACGGTCAGGTCGTCGGTGGCGACGTAGCTGTCGGTCGAGGAAAATCGCATCGGTTCGGCCCCATTGTCCATCTGGCGGACACTAACAGGCCGCGCATGGGCCGCAACCGGTCGGAATCTGTCAAGTTGTGAACACGGAAGGTGTTTTCTGGGGGTGACAAGGCAAGCGCCTTGCGAGTAAACGGGGCGCAACAAAGGGGGTCAGGGTTATGGCCGGAGATATGAGTGTGGTGCCGGGGCGCAACGTCGCAGAGGGAGCAGACATGAAAGCAGAAGTTTTCCTGCCGGACGATTACCGTCCGGCCGAAGACGAACCGTTCATGAACGAGCGGCAGCTGGAATACTTCCGCCGCAAGCTGCTCAACTGGAAGGCCGAGATCCTCGAGGACAGCCGGGACACGATCACCGGCATGAAGGATCAGACCCGGAACATCCCCGACATCGCCGACCGCGCCAGCGAGGAGACCGACCGCGCCCTCGAACTGCGCACCCGCGACCGGCAGCGCAAGCTGGTCGCCAAGATCGACTCCGCCCTGCGCCGGATCGACGACGGCGAATACGGCTACTGCGAGATCACCGGCGAGCCGATCTCGCTGCGCCGGCTCGACGCCCGCCCGATCGCGACCATGAGCCTCGAGGCGCAGGAGCGCCACGAGCGGCGCGAGAAGGTCCACCGGGACGACTGACGGATACCCGGACCGATGAACGACACAGCACAGAGCGGCGCCATCGCGGGCCGCTCTGTCGCCATCGTGGGGGGCGGTATCGGCGGGCTGACCGCCGCGCTGGCGCTGGCCCGGCGCGGGGCCGAGGTCACCGTTCTCGAACAGGCGCCGGTGTTCTCCGAGGTGGGCGCGGGGCTGCAGATCTCGCCCAACGGGGCGCGGGTGCTCACGGCGCTGGGGCTTGACGACGAACTCGACGACCGGGCCATCCGCGCCGAGGCGGTGGAGCCGGTCGATGCGCTGACCGGCCGCGCGATCACCCGCTTCGACCTGCATGACCGTCCCGGCCCGCCGTTCCGCTTCATCCACCGGGCGGTGCTGATCGACATCCTCGCCGTGGCCTGCGCCGCCGCCGGGGTGACCCTTGTCAACGACGCCCGCACCGAGACCGCGCCGGAAGCCGATGTGGTGGTCGCCGCCGACGGGCTGCATTCGGTGTTCCGCGACCGGCTGAACCCGGGCACCGAGCCGTTCTTCACCGGGCAGGTGGCCTGGCGGGCGGTGGTCAAGGGCGTGCCGCTGGACGAGATCGGCGCGGTGGCGCGGGTCTGGATGGCGCCGGGCCGGCACGTGGTGACCTACCCGCTGGCCGGCGACCGGCTCAACATCGTCGCGGTGCAGGAGCGCCGGGAATGGCGCGCCGAGGGCTGGAACCACCCGGCGGACCCGATGACCATGCGGGCGGCCTTTTCCGGGCTGACCGGCCGGATCACCGGCTGGCTGGAGCGGGTCGACCGGCCGATGGAATGGGGCCTGTTCCGGCACCCGGTGGCGCGGGCCTGGCATGACAGACACCGCCTGGCGCTGCTGGGCGATGCGGCCCATCCGACGCTGCCCTTCCTTGCCCAGGGGGCGAATCTCGCGATCGAGGATGCCTGGGTGCTGGCCGCCGAACTGGACGCCGCGCCGGTGGCCGAGGCCTTGCCCCGCTACCAGGCCCGCCGCCGCGACCGGGTTGTCCGGGCGATCGCCGGAGCCAATGCCAACGCGGTCAACTATCACCGGGGCGGGGTGCTGCGCAGCGCTTCGCATCTCGCGCTGGGCGGGATCGGCAAGGTCGCGCCGAACTGGTGGCTGAACCGGCTGGGCTGGCTCTACGATCACGACGTGACGTCGGAGTGACGCTCGGCCGGGCCGCGCCCGGCCATCGCCCCACCCGCCGTCCCGTCAGGCTGCGGGCGGTTCAGGCGTCCAGCTCGATCCAGACCGGCACGTGGTCCGAGGGCTTGGCCCGCCCGCGCAGGTCCTTCTCGATCCAGCAGTCCTGCAGCAGGTCGGCGGCCTGCGGCGACAGCAGGTGATGATCGATCCGGATCCCGTCATCGCGGTCCCAGGCGCCGCCCTGGTAGTCCCAGAACGAGTAGTGCCCCGGCGCCGCGGTCTGCGCCCGGAACGCCTCGGTCAGCCCGAGATGCAGCAGCCGGCGGAACGCGGCGCGGGTCTCGGGCAGGGCGAGCGCGTCCTTCGCCCAGGCCTCGGGGCGCTTCGCGTCCTCGTCCTGCGGGATCACGTTGTAGTCGCCGCAGAACACCAGCGGTTCCTCCAGCGCCAGCAACTCCGCCGCGCGGTCCCGCAGCCGCGCCATCCAGCGCAGCTTGTAGTCGTATTTCTCGCCGGGCGCCGGGTTGCCGTTGGGCAGGTAGAGGCCGCAGACCCGCACCGGCCGGCTGTCGCCGATCACCGTCGCCTCGATATAGCGGGCCTCGACGTCGTCGGCGCCGTCCCGTCCCGCGCCGGCGCCGCCCGGCAGGCCGCGCGTCACGTCCTCGAGCGGCAGCCGCGACAGCAGCGCCACCCCGTTGAAGCCCTTCTGGCCGTGGACCTCGACGCTGTAGCCCAGGTCCGAGAAATGCTCGGCCGGGAAGCCCTCGTCGACCGACTTGATCTCCTGCAGCACCGCCACGTCGGGCCGCGCCTCGGCCAGCCAGTCGGTCACCGTCTCGATCCGGGCCTTGACCCCGTTGATGTTGAAGCTGGCGATTTTCATGGCGCCGACTATGCTGATTGCGCCCGCCGCCACAAGGCCGGGCCGGGAGGGGGCCATGAAATACGCCACCGAGGTCACGATCGCCGCGCCCCGCGAGGTCGTGGCGGGCCTGTTCGACGATCCGTCCCTGCTGACGGAATGGCGTCCGAACCTCGTCTCGTTCCGCCCCCTGGAGGGCGTTCCCGGCCAGCCCGGATCGACCTCGGAGGTCGTCGAGCGCATGGGCCGGCGCGAGATCCGGATGATCGAAACGATCGTGGAGCGCCGGCTGCCGGACCTTTTCGCGGCGACCTACGAGGCCGACGGGGTCTGGAACCTGGTGGAGAACCGGTTCTCCGAAGCGGGTCCGGACAGCACCCGCTGGCGGATCGACACCGAGTTCCGCTGCACCGGGCTGGTGCTGCGCCTGATGACGCTTTTCGCGCCGGGGCTGTTCCGCCGCGAGACGCTGAAGTTCCAGAACCAGTTCAAGGACTTCGTGGAGGCCGGCGGGGCCTGACCGCCGTCGCCTTCAGATCGAGAACGAGGTGCCGCAGCCGCAGGACGAGGTGGCGTTCGGGTTCTCGATCACGAACCGCGCGCCGATCAGTTCGTCCGAGAAATCGATCGTCGCCCCGGCGAGGAACGGCAGCGACACGCTGTCCACCACCACCTTCTCGCCCTGGCCTTCGAGCACGAGGTCGTCCTCGGCCGGGTCGTCGAGCGCGATCTCGTACTGGAAGCCGGAACAGCCGCCGCCCTCGACCGCGACCCGCAGCGCCTTGCCCTGGCCGGCGGCGCCGATCTCGGACAGTCGCCCGAAGGCGCGGTCGGTCACGATGGGGGGCAGGGTCAGGGACATGGCGGCCTCGCGTTGCTTGTCCCAAAAATAGGCGCCCGGCCGCGCCCCCGCAAGCGGCGGCGGATTGCCTCTGCCGCCGGGCCGGGCCATGCAGGCGGCGACAGGAGGCCGCGATGACCGAGACCCGCACAAGATGGTGGCAGCGCGCCACCGGCTACCAGATCTACCCGCGCAGCTTCGCCGACAGCAACGGCGACGGGATCGGCGACATTCCGGGGATCATCGCCCGGCTGGATCACCTTGCCGACCTCGGCATCGGTTTCGTCTGGCTGTCCCCGGTCTATGCCTCGCCGATGGTCGACAACGGCTACGACATCGCCGACTACGACGCCATCGCGCCCGCGTTCGGCACCATGGCCGACATGGAGCGGCTGATCGCCGAGGCCCGGGCGCGGGGCATCGGCATCGTGATGGACCTGGTGGTCAACCACACCTCGGACCGGCACCGCTGGTTCGAAGCCGCCCGCGCCTCGGCCGCCGCGCCGACGCACGAGTTCTACGTCTGGCGCGACCCGGGCCCGGACGGCGGCCCGCCGGACGACCAGCAGGCGGTGTTCGGGGGCCCGGCCTGGACCTTCGTTCCGGAGATCGGCCGCTACTACCTCGGCTATTTCAGCCCGGCCCAGCCGGACCTGAACTGGCAGAACCCCGCCCTGCGCGCCGAGATCCACGCGATGATGAACCGCTGGCTCGACCGCGGCATCGCCGGGTTCCGGATGGATGTCATCAGCCTGATCGGCAAGGACGTGGACGCCCGGATCTACGAGGAAGGCCCCGACCTGCACCGCTTCCTGCAGGAGATGCACCGCGCGACGCTGGCGGGCCGCGACGTGCTCACCGTCGGCGAGAGCTGGTCGGTCTCGACCGCCACCGCGCTCGACTATTGCGGGCGGGACCGGGGCGAACTCGACATGATGTTCCAGTTCGCCCACGTGATGGCGGGCTGGGACCTCGAGGGCGGCAAGTGGCAGCCGCGGCCCTTCGACCTCGTGGCGTTCAAGCGGGTGTTCGACGCCTGGCAGGCGGCGCTGGCCGAGGATGGCTGGAACGCGCTGTTCCTGTCCAACCACGACCTGCCGCGGCACGTGTCGCGCTATGGCGACGACGGCGCCTTCCGGGTCCGATCGGCCCGGCTCTGGGCCACCGTGCTGCACCTGATGAAAGGGACCCCCTTCGTCTACCAGGGCGAGGAGATCGGCATGACCAACGCCCGCTTCGCCCGGCTGGAGGACTTCCGCGATCTCGAGACGCTCCGACACTGGACCGAGCAGGCGGCCCGCGGGGTGACGCTCGACGCCTTCCTCGCCGGGGCCAACGCCAATGGCCGCGACAATGCCCGCACCCCGATGCAGTGGGACGCCGGGTCCGGGGCAGGGTTCACCACCGGCACGCCGTGGATCGGCATCAACCCGAACCACGCGCAGGTCAACGTGGCCGCCGACCGCGACGACCCGGACGGCGTGATGGCGCATTACCGGGCGCTGATCGCGCTGCGCCGGACCGAGGAGATCGTGGTGCATGGCCGCTACACCCCGGTCGCGCCGGACCACCCGCAGGTCTGGGCCTATACCCGCGACTGGAAGGGGCGGCGGCTGTCGGTCCTGGCCAACGTCTCGGGGTCGCCCTGCCGGTTCGAGGTGCCCGCCGCGCTCGCGGTCCGGGGCCGCTGCGTCAGCCACTCGGTCGCGCCGCGCGAGGCGCTGGCCGGCAGCGTGGACCTCGCCCCGTGGGAGGCGGTGGCGGTGCTGTCGGACTGACCGGCGCGGAATTGCGGTGCACCGCGCCGTCCCGGCCGCTATAGGGGCAGGGAGGACAGGCAACGCGGGCAGGGGACATGCTTGCGCCATTCGCGACCCAGCCGGGCCGGAGCCGGGGACGGCTCCATCCCGAGGAGGAAAGCGCGTTCCGGTCGCCGTTTCAGCGGGACCGGGACCGGATCATCCATGCCAGCGCCTTCCGGCGGCTGAAGCACAAGACGCAGGTCTTCGTCGAGCACGAGGGCGACTACTTCCGCACCCGCCTGACCCATTCGATCGAGGTGGCGCAGGTGGCGCGGACCATCGCCAAGTATCTCGGGCTGGACCAGGAACTGACCGAGGCGGTGGCGCTGGCCCACGACCTCGGGCACACGCCCTTCGGCCATACCGGCGAGGACGCGCTGTCCGACCTGATGGCCCCCCACGGCGGCTTCGACCACAACGCCCAGGCAATCCGCATCGTCACCTCGCTGGAGCGGCACTATGCCGACTGGGACGGGCTGAACCTGACCTGGGAATGCCTGGAGGGGATCGCCAAGCACAACGGCCCGGTGCCCGCGCCGGTGCCCTGGGCGCTGGCGGCCTACGACGCGCGGCACGATCTCGAACTGCACAGCCACGCCGGGGCCGAGGCGCAGGTCGCGGCGCTGGCCGACGACATCGCCTACAACAACCACGACCTGCATGACGGGCTGCGGGCCGAGCTGTTCTCGACCGACGACCTGGCCGAACTGCCGGTGCTGCGCGATTGCTTCGCCGAGGTGGACACCCGCTATCCGACGCTGGACAAGTATCGCCGCCGCCACGAGGCGCTGCGCCGGTTCTTCGGGGTGCTGGTGGAGGACGTGATCACCGTGAGCCTCGCCAATCTCACCGATCTCGCGCCGGCCTCGGCCAATGACGTCAGGGGCGCGGGGCGGATGATGGCGCAGTTCTCGCCGGGCCTGTTCGCCGACCTCAAGGTGATCCGCCGCTTCCTGTTCGAGCGGATGTACCGCGCGCCTTCGGTGGTCGAGATGCGGGCG
>JBFKOW010000163.1:0-7507 GCA_041628615.1 Paracoccaceae bacterium
ATCCGGCGGCTCCCAGAGTTCGACCGGGTTGCCCTCGGGATCGTGGATACGGGCGAAGCGGCCGATGGCGGGATCGTCCCACTCCGCCCGGCGCTCGGCGGCGATCCCGGCGTCGGCCAGCCGGGCCAGCAGCGCATCGAGTCCCGCGACCCGCAGGTTCAGCATCCAGCCCCGGTCCGCGGGCCAGTAATCGGTGTCCGCCGCGAAGGGGGCAAAGACCGTCGGCCCGGCCTCCTGCGGCCAGACCGGCGCGCTTTCGACTCCGAGATTCTTCGCATACCACGCGGCCAGCGCCGCCGGATCGCGGGCGCGGAAGAACAGGCCGCCGATGCCGGTGACCCGGCCTGCACCTCCCGGCGCGGTCATCCCCGCGCCTCGCGGATCAGTCGCAGGATGTCGCGGGCGGCCTCGGGGATGTTGGTGCCCGGGCCGAAGATCGCCTTCACCCCGGCCTCGCGCAGGAACGCGTAGTCCTGCTGCGGGATCACCCCGCCGCAGATTACGATGATGTCCTCCGCGCCGGCCGCCCTGAGCGCCTCGATCAGCTTGGGGGCGAGGGTCTTGTGCCCGGCGGCCTGGGACGAAATGCCGACCACGTGGACATCGTTGTCCACCGCGTCCTGCGCCGCCTCCTCGGGGGTCTGGAACAGCGGTCCCACGTCCACGTCGAAGCCGATGTCGGCGAAGGCGGTGGCGATCACCTTGGCGCCGCGGTCGTGGCCGTCCTGGCCCATCTTGACCACCAGCATCCGCGGGCGGCGGCCCTCGGCGGCGGCGAAGTCCTCGACGTCCTTCTGGATCGCGCCGAAGCCCTCGTCGCCCTCGTAGGCGGCGCCGTAGACCCCGGCGAGGGTCTTCACCTCGGCGCGGTGGCGGCCGAAGACCTCCTCCATCGCCATGCTGATCTCGCCCACGGTGGCGCGGGCGCGGGCGGCCTCCACCGCGGCCTCGAGCAGGTTGCCGCCCTCGGTGGCGCGGCGGGTCAGCTCGGCCAGCGCGGCGGTGCAGGCCGCCTCGTCCCGGCTGGCGCGGATCCGGTCGAGCCGGGCGACCTGCGCCTCGCGGACCTTCACGTTGTCCACGTCGAGGATGTCGATCGGGTCCTCGCTGTCCTTGCGGTACTTGTTGACGCCGACGATCACCTCCTCGCCGCGGTCGATCATCGCCTGGCGGCGGGCGGCGGTCTCCTCGATCCGCAGCTTGGGCAGGCCCGAGGCCACGGCCTTGGTCATGCCGCCCATCTCCTCGACCTCTTCCATCAGCGCCCAGGCCGCCTCGGCCAGTTCGTGGGTCAGGCTCTCGACGTAGTAGGACCCGGCCAGCGGGTCGACGACCTTGGTCACCCCGGTCTCTTCCTGCAGGATCAGCTGGGTATTGCGGGCGATGCGGGCCGAGAACTCGGTCGGAAGGGCGATCGCCTCGTCCAGCGCGTTGGTGTGCAGCGACTGGGTGCCGCCAAGCACCGCGCTCATCGCCTCGTAGGCGGTGCGGATGACGTTGTTGTAGGGGTCCTGCTCCTGCAGGCTGACGCCCGAGGTCTGGCAATGGGTCCGCAGCATCATCGAGCGCGGATCCTTCGGCGCGAACTCGGTCATCACCCGGTGCCAGAGCAGGCGGGCCGCGCGCAGCTTGGCGGCTTCCATGAAGAAGTTCATGCCGATGGCGAAGAAGAACGACAGCCGGCCCGCGAAGGCATCCACGTTCATCCCCCGATCGATCGCGGCGCGGACGTATTCGCGGCCGTCGGCCAGGGTATAGGCCAGCTCCTGCACGAGGTTCGCGCCGGCCTCCTGCATGTGGTAGCCGGAGATCGAGATCGAGTTGAACTTCGGCATCTCGGCGGCGGTGTATTCGATGATGTCGGCGACGATCCGCATCGAGGGCTCGGGCGGATAGACGTAGGTGTTCCGCACCATGAACTCCTTCAGGATGTCGTTCTGGATGGTGCCCGACAGGACCTTGCGGTCATGGCCCTGCTCCTCTCCGGTGACGATGAAGCTGGCGAGGATCGGAATCACCGCGCCGTTCATCGTCATCGACACCGAGACCTGGTCGAGCGGGATGCCGTCGAACAGGATCTTCATGTCCTCGACGCTGTCGATGGCGACGCCGGCCTTGCCCACGTCGCCGACCACGCGGGGATGGTCGCTGTCATAGCCGCGGTGGGTGGCGAGGTCGAAGGCGACGCTGACGCCCTGTTGCCCGGCCGCCAGGGCCTTGCGGTAGAAGGCGTTCGATTCCTCGGCGGTGGAGAAGCCGGCATATTGCCGGATGGTCCAGGGCCGGCCGGCATACATCGTCGCCTTGACCCCCCGGGTGAAGGGCTCGGCCCCGGGGATGCCGCCGAGATGGGGCAGGCCCTCGATATCGGCTTCGGTGTAAAGCGGCCTGACCCGGATCCCTTCGAGCGTGTTCCAGACCAGATCCTCGGGATCGCGCCCCTTGCGTTCGGCCCTCGCGATCTCAGACCATCGCGTGTCTTGGTCCTTCATCTCGGTGTCCTCTCCTCTCTGGTCCGGCGCTCCGCTCTGTGGCGGATGTCTGCCGTCCGGTCGACTTCTCTGCTGTGCCGAGGCCGGTCAGGTCCTCGACAAATCGGGCGAACCCGTCGGCCCCGCTGCGAAGCCAGTCTAGGTCGTCCTGATAGGCCTTCGCCAGTCTGGCGCGTTGATCGGTGTCAAATGGCATCCAGCGTCCCGGCCCCGGCGGCAGGTCGCCTTCGGCCGGTCCGATCAGCCGCAGCCCCGCCACCTCGCGCAACCGGTCGAGTCCGGGACTGCGGTTGGCCCAGTCGCGCAGCCCGCTCAGCCCCTCCACGGCCACCGGCCGGCCGGTCATCAGCGCGAGCTGCGCCTCGGGGCGGCCGGCGAAGCGTTCGAACGGCCAGACCACCACCTCGGCGGCGGGGAAGGTCTGCGCCACTTCGCGGATCACGTCGCGCCAGCGCCGCGGCTGGGCCACGAGCCGGTCGAGCCGGGCGCGATTCGGGATCCGCCCGCCGCGGGCGACCCCGTAGGCGAGACCGGAGGCCCAGTAGCCTTCGTAACTGCGGATCGCCAGCGCGACCCGGCTGCAGCGGTCGGCGAACCCGGCGCGGAACCGGATCAGCCGGACGTCGAGCCCCGGATAAAGCGCGGCCTCCGCGAGATTGCCGCGCACCGTGCCGATCATGTTCTCTTCGCTGACGATCAGGGTCGCGGCGCCGGCGCGGGCCAGCCGCTCCATCTCCAGCCGGACGAGACCTGAAGACCGGGCGGACCGCCGTTCGGACATCAGATTGGCCTGACCGGGATGCCGCATCAGACCGGCAAGCAGGCCCGACCGCGTCCGGGCCGGGCCCCAGCTGACCACGCCGCGCCGCTGCAACGGCCCGGCGTTCCGGGACAGGAACGCCTGCAGCGTCGTCGACGCGGTCCGGTGAGCCCCGAGATGCAGTACGACATCCATAACACGATGTCCTTCGACCATCGCCCGCCGTGCGCAGCGGGCCGAAATACGCACGGCCGCAGTCATCGCACGTCAACCCTGACAAATCCCTTAAAGGCGGAATTGTTACCGGCACGGGGCAGTTCGGGCTTCGCCTTTCGGCTCCGGGCCCCTATATCTTGGGCCATGAGACTGACACAGCCGATCCGCGCATTGACGATTGGAATCGCTGCGTTTTTGGCGGCAACCGCCATGGCGCAGGACAACCAGGTGGCGACCGCCGACGGCGGCATCGACGTGGTGCTTCCGGCGGATGCGGTGCGGGTCTGGCAGGCCGACCCCGCCCGCATCTTCACTGCCAGCGAGGTGAACCTCGCGGATTTCCGCTGGATCGCCCGGCCGTTGGTGGTGTTCGGAGACAGCCCCTTCGACCCCAATTTCCAGCAGCAGATGGACCTTCTGGCCCAGCGCCCGCAGGATCTCGTCGACCGCGACGTGCTGATCGTGACCGACACCGATCCCGACGCCCTGTCCGACATCCGCCGGCAGTTGCGCCCGCGGGCCTTCATGCTGGCACTGATCGGCAAGGACGGCACGGTGTCGCTGCGCAAGCCGCTGCCCTGGGACATCCGCGAACTCAGCCGGTCGATCGACAAGATGCCGCTGCGCCAGCAGGAAATCAACGCGCGCCGCGGTTCCTGACCACCGGTCACTCGGCCTCCTCCGCCGAAACCCAGACCGCGCCCTCGGGCAGCGTCGGCACCCACCGGGCCAGCGCCGCGGTCAGCTCCGGCACGTGGGCGGGATCGGTGGCATAATAGGCCACCTTGTCGTCACCGAGGTAGCCGATCGAGGGTGCCGTCGGCGGCACCGTGATCCGCAACTCGCCCAGCCGGACCCAGTCGTCGCCCACCGCTTCGGCCAGCCACTTGTCGTAGATCATCGCCAGCTTCACGCCGCGCGCCTCGGCCAGCCCGTCGGCCCAGCCCGGGACCGGGTTCTCGATCCGGAAGGCGCGGGCCTCGGCCGAGGCGAGGCCGTAGAGGTCGAGCACGTAATCCGGGTTGTTCCACGCGGCGAGGCCGAGGTCGTTCACCGCGACGGGGACCTGCGCGAAGTCATGGGCGAAGCGGGCGGATTGCGCCGGCTGCAGGTGGATGGCGCGGATGTTCCACGGGAAATGCCGGGTCCAGCTCACCCCGTAGGCAAGGACCCCGCCGGCGACGATCCCGGCCAGCGCGGCCGCCTGCACGAGACGCGGCCCGAGCGCCGCGGCAGCCATGATCCCGGCGGCAAGGCTGGCCCAGATGTAGCCCTCGTAACGGTCCATCCAGCCGATCTGCCCGAACAGCAGATGCGCCAGCGTCGCCGCCAGGATGGCAAGGGCAAGGCTGCGCGGCCCGGTCTCGCGCAGCCGCGGCAGGCCGATCATCAGCAGCAGGAGCCCGGCGGCCCCGAGCAGCAGGACCAGCCCTGCAGGCTTGGCTATGTTGACCTGGAACTGGGCGAGGAACCGCTCGACGAAGCCCATGTCGAGGGTGTCGTTGCCCGACAGCTTGGCCTGCACCGATTCCGGCAGCGGGTCGAGGCCGAGGGCGGTCAGGGTGCCGACGAAGGCCGCGACCGGGGCGAGCGTGAGCGCGGCGCAGGCCACCGCCGGCAGCGGGCCCCGCAGCCGCCAGACCACGAAGGCCGCCATCAGGCCCAGCGCCATCCCTTCGAGCCGCAGCGCGGTGGTCAGCACCAGTCCGGCGATCAGCGGCAGGGTCAGCCGGTCCTCGGCCAGCAGCCGCTGCAGGCCCAGCACGATCGCGAGCGACGCGGCGACATGAAGCGCATGCTCCATGCCGGTGAAGGCGACGCCGAACATGTTGAGCACCACCGGCCCGGCCACGGCGGCGGCCCAGCCGATCGCGGCCCGGCCCGGCGCGAAATAGCCCGCGGTCACGAGGATCCGGCCCCAGAGCCACGCCGCGGCGGCCAGCCCGGCGACGTTCCACGCCAGCGGCAGGAACCGCTGGAATCCGGTGCCCGGAAACGGCAGCACGAGCAGCGGGTAGAGCGGCGAGGAGGCGGCCGAGGCGGTCTCTCCGGCGTTCACGCCATAGCCCCCGGCGGCGATCTGCTCGGCCATCGCGAGGTGGATGTAGACGTCGTCGAGCGGGTATTCGAACACCCAGCCCGCGGTGCCCATGGCAACCGCCATCAGGGCGGCGAAGGCCAGCAGGGCCGCCGCGACGCTGACCCAGGGCGGTGCGCTCACCGCGGGTCCGTTCCGCGGGTCTCGACCCGCGGCCCCCCTGCCCCGCCTCGGCCGGTCATTCGAATTCCATGATCACGTCGTCGACACCAAGGCTGTCGCCCGGGCTGGCGTTGATCCTGGACACCACCGCCTTGCGCTCGGCCCGCAGGATGTTCTCCATCTTCATCGCCTCGACGGTGCACAGCGCCTGCCCGGCCTGCACCTCGTCACCGACCTCCACGTCGATCTTCACGATCAGGCCGGGCATCGGGCAGAGCAGCAGCCGCGAGGTGTCGGCGGCGGCCTTCTCGGGCATGAACTGGACCAGTTCGTGCTGCCGCGGGGTGCGAACCGCGACCGTCAGGTCGGCGCCGCGGCTGCGCAGCCGGTAGCCGCCGGTGATCTTGTCGACCTTGAGCACCAGCGGCGCGTAGTCGACCTCGAGCCGGGCGAGGCTGTCGCCGGGGGTCCAGTCGCTTTCCACCCGGACCTTCTCGCCGTCCTCGAAGCGCACGAAGGCGCCGCCGCGGTCGGCGGAGATGGTCACCGGCAGGGACTGGCCCTGCAGGGTCACCACCCACTCGTCGCCGACATGGCGCTCGTGGTTGCCCAGCCGGCCCGAGACCCGGGTGCGCCGGATCTCGGCCACCCGGTACATCGCCGCCGCCGCCGCCGCGACCCGGCGCAGCGCGCCGGGCGACAGCGTGACCCCGGCGAAGCCGTCCGGGTATTCCTCGGCGATGAAGGCGGTGGTGATCTGCCCGGACACGAAGCGCGGATGGTCCATCACCGCCGACAGGAACGGGATGTTGTGGCCGATCCCCTCGACTTCGAAACTGTCGAGCGCCACCCGCATCGCCTCGATCGCCTGCGCCCGGTCCGGGGCCCAGGTGCAGAGCTTGGCGATCATCGGGTCGTAGAACATGCTGATCTCGCCGCCCTCGTAGACGCCGGTATCGTTGCGCACCGCGGTCTCGCCGGCGGGCGCGTCGCCCTGCCACTTGCCGGTCTCGAGCAGCGGCCCGGCGGCGATCTCGGCGGGCGGCCGGTAGCGGGTCAGACGGCCGATCGAGGGCAGGAAGTTGCGGTAGGGATCCTCGGCATAGAGCCGGCTTTCCACCGCCCAGCCCTTGAGCGCGATGTCCTCCTGCCGGAACGGCAGTTCCTCGCCCGCCGCGACCCGGATCATCTGTTCCACAAGGTCGACGCCGGTGATCAACTCGGTCACCGGGTGTTCCACCTGCAGGCGCGTGTTCATCTCGAGGAAGTAGAAGTTGCGGTCGCCGTCGACGATGAATTCCACCGTTCCGGCGCTGGAATACCCCACCGCCTGCGCCAGGGCGACGGCCTGTTCGCCCATCGCGCGGCGCGTGGCCTCGTCGAGGAAGGGTGACGGGGCTTCTTCCACCACCTTCTGGTTGCGGCGCTGGATCGAACATTCGCGTTCGCCCAGGTAGATCGCGTTGCCATGCTTGTCGGCCAGAACCTGGATCTCGATATGGCGCGGCTGGGTGACGAATTTCTCGATGAACATGCGGTCGTCGCCGAAGGAGCTGGCGGCCTCGTTCTTCGAGGCCTGGAATCCCTCGGCCACCTCGCTCTCGCTCCACGCGATGCGCATCCCCTTGCCGCCGCCGCCGGCGCTGGCCTTCAGCATCACCGGATAGCCGATGTCCCGGGCGATCTGCACCGCATGGTCGGCCCCCTCGATCTCGCCGGTGAATCCGGGAATCGTGTTGACGCCGGCGTCTGCGGCGAGGCGCTTCGAGGTGATCTTGTCACCCATGCTGGTGATGGCGTGTACCCGCGGACCGATGAACACGATGCCGGCCTCGTCGA
>JBFKOW010000164.1:0-7430 GCA_041628615.1 Paracoccaceae bacterium
CAGCCGGGCCGGATCGTCGGCATAGAGGTCTCGGTCGAGCGCCGGGCTCGCTGCGCCGAGCATCCAGTCCGGTCGCGCCTTGCCGGTGGCGAGGATGCCGCCGGCCAGCACCACGCCGCCGAGCGCCGCGCCGCCGCCGTGACGGTCGAGATGGGCGGCGATCACCCGGCTGCCGTAGGACCAGCCGACGAGGACCGGCCGGTGCAGCCGGTAATGGTCGATCACCGCCTGCACGTCGGCGGCCCAGAGCCCGCTATCGGTGTAGGCATCGGCCCCCGCCGGCTTGTCCGAGCCGCCGTGCCCGCGCAGGTCCATCGCCACCACGTGGTGGTCGGTGGCGAGCCGATCGGCCAGCGCCTGCCAGCAGGACATCCGCTGCGCCCAGCCGTGGATCAGCAGCAACGCCGGCCGCCCGGCCGCGCCGAAGCTGCGGGTGGCGATCCGGGTGCCGTCTCGGCTCGAGACAAGGCCGGCCGTCATGCCGTGCCCGCCGCCGGGCGGGGGCCAGCCCCCGTCTTCGGCAGGCCGAAGACTCCCCCGGGATATTTCCGGTCCGAAGAAGGCCCGGTCATGCGCCGACCTTCCAGCGCAGTTCGCGCGGGGCCCCGGGGACCGGCTCCTTCAGCGGGCCGAAGGCGGGCTGGGCCTCGGCGGGGGGCGCGCCGACCCGTTCGATCCGCACCCGCAGGTCGAACCACGCCGCCTGTCCGGTGATCGGGTCGGAATTGGACCAGCGCAGCCCGTCGCCCCGTTCCGGCAGCAGTTCCGGGATCAGGTGGTTCAGGAGGAATCCCTTCGTCGCCTCGGGCGCGTCGGGGTCCAGCGCCCAGGCCCCCTTGCGCTTGCCGATCGCGTTCCAGGTCCAGACCGTGCTGGGGTTCAAGGCCGCCATGTGCGCCACCGGCACGGTGATCGCGCCGTGCGGCGAGGTGACCCGGGCCCAGTCGCCGTCGCTGAAGCCTTCGGCATTCCAGATGTCGGTGGGCAGGTAGAGCGGGTTGCGGCCGTGGATCTGCCGCAGCCAGGCGTTCTGGCTGCCCCAGGAGTGATACATCGCCATCGGCCGCTGGGTCAGCGCGTGGACCGGCCACTCCGCAGGGTCCAGCAGCGCGTCGGAGAGCGGCTCGTACCAGATCGGCAGCGGCGAGAAGACCTTGCGCACCCGCTCCCGCAGCCGCTCGGGGGGCTGGCGCCGGCCCTTGCCCTCGGCGGCGAGCTGGAACCGCCGCATCGGCTCGGACCAGAGCTCGAAGATGTAGGGCTGCGGGCTGTCGTAGAAGCTCATCTTCACCGCCCAGTCCTGGTAGGCCCGGTTCCACGGCTTGAAGAACTTCGCCTCGTCCGGCACCTCGGCGGTCCAGAACCCGCCATGGGTGATGTAGTTGTCGATCTGGCCGCCGTTGGGGCCGCCGCGCCCGTGGCTGAGCCCGGTTTCGGACAGCCGCCACCCGGCCAGCGGGCCGACCCCGGGCCGGCGTTCGTGGTTGGTGATGTAGTCGGCGTAGTCGGCGTATTTCTGGCCGCCGTCCGAGGTGACGAAGCCCGGCAGCCCGAGCCGCGCGCCGAGGTCGCAGAGCACCGACTGGAAGCCGCGCACGTCGCGGTCCGGTTCGATCACCGGCCAGCGGATCGCGTCCGCCGCGTGGTCGGGTTCGCAGATCGGCCGGTCGAGCAGCGAGATGCAGTCGTGCCGTTCGAGATAGGTGGTGTCCGGCAGCACGAGGTCGGCATAGGCGACCATCTCGGAGGCGTAGGCGTCCGAGTAGATGATCCGCGGGATCACGTAATCGCCGGTCTCGGGGTCGGTGTCGGTGAGCATCTTCATGGTGCCCGCCGTGTTCATCGACGAGTTCCACGCCATGTTCGCCATGTAGAGCATCAGCGTGTCGATCCGGTAGGGATCGCCGGCATGGGCATTGGCGATGACCATGTGCATGAGCCCGTGGGCCGACATCGGGTTTTCCCAGGAGAACGCCTTGTCGATCCGCTTGGGCGTGCCGTCCTCCTCGATCAGCAGGTCGTCGGGGCCGTGGACGAACCCCAGGTGCGGCCCGTCGAGCGGCTGGCCCGGCTTGTGCCCGGCATGGGGCTTGGGGTGCGCGCGGGCGGGTTTCGGGTAGGGCGGCTTGAACCGCATTCCCCCCGGTGTCTCAACCGCGCCGAGCAGGATCTGCAGCGTGTGCAGCGCGCGGCAGGTCTGGAACCCGTTGGAATGGGCCGAGATGCCGCGCATCGCGTGCATCGACACCGGCCGGCCCACCATCCTGTCGTGCCGCTTGCCGCGGAAATCGGTCCAGGGCCGGTCGATCTCGATCGCCTCGTCGAAGGCGACGCGGGCGAGGTCGGCGGCCAGCGCGCGGATCCGGTCGGCGGCGATGCCGCAGCGGTCGGCCACCGCGTCGGGGCTGTGGGCGGGGTCGAGGAAGTGCTCGGCCATGTGGTGGAACACCGACCGGTGCGACACCCCGGCCCGGCGCAGCGAGCCGGTGAGGTCGGGCTCGACCCCGTCGCCGTCCCACGGCGCAAGGTTGCCGGTGCGGCGGTCGATCACCTGCGGCCGGCCTTCGTCGTCGCGCAGGGCGAGGCCGTAGTCGTCGCTCGCCGGGTCGCCGTCGAGCAGGACGGACGCGTTGGTGAACCGGGCGAGATAGTCGGCGTCGAACTTTCCGGCCGCCATCAGGTCGTGGATCAGGGCAAGGATCAGCAGGCCGTCGGTGCCCGGCGTGATCCCGAACCAGTCGTCGGCCACCGCGTTGTAGCCGGTGCGGATCGGGTTGATGCCGATCACCCGCGCGCCGCGGGCCTTGATCTTGCCGATGCCGATCTTGATCGGGTTGCTGTCGTGGTCCTCGGCCACCCCGAACAGCAGGAACATCTTCGTCCGCTCCCAGTCGGGCGAGCCGAACTCCCAGAATGCCCCGCCCATCGTGTAGATCCCGCCGGCGGCCATGTTGACCGAGCAGAACCCGCCGTGGGCGGCGTAGTTCGGGGTGCCGTAGGCCTGGGCGAAGAAGCTGGTGAAGCTTTGCGACTGGTCGCGCCCGGTGAAGAAGGCGAACTTCTCCGGCGCGGTCTCGCGCAGCGGCTTCAGCCAGCCGGTGGCGATCTCCAGCGCCTCGTCCCAGCTGATCTCCTCGAATTCGCCGGCGCCGCGGGGGCCGACCCGCTTCAGCGGCTTGCGCAGCCGGGAGGGGGCGTTGACCTGCATGATCCCGGCGCTGCCCTTGGCGCAGAGCACGCCGCGGTTCACCGGGTGGTCGCGGTTGCCCTCGATGTAGGCGACCTTCCCCGCCTTCATGTGGACGTTGATCCCGCAGCGGCAGGCGCACATGTAGCAGGTGGTCTTGCGGACCTCGTCCGACACCTTCGGGCTGAGGTCCAGTCGCGGTTCTGCGGTCACTTCCCGGCCTCCCTTCCAGAAAAGCTGTCGCGTCGGGTCACCTTAACGGCCGTTCCAGCAGTCTCAAGGCGTCGCGGGCGATCTGGCGTTCTTCCTCGGCGGGCACCACGTGGACCGGCAGCGGGCCGAGGAAGGCGAGCTGGGCCATGATCCGGTCGCGGATCTCGGGCGCGTTCTCGCCGATGCCGCCGGTGAAGGCGACGGCGTCGACGCCGCCCATCGCGACGATCGCGCTGCCGCCGTGGCGCGCGGCCCAGTGGCAGAAATGCTCGACAGCGAAGCAGGCCGCCGGGCCGTCGTCGGCCAGCAGGTCCCGCATGTCGTTGCTGCCGGCAAGTCCGCGCAGCCCGCTCTCGCGGTTCAGGATGGCGGCGGCCGCGTCGATCCCGGCCTCCTCGGCGATGCGCAGCACCGCCATGCCGTCGATGCTGCCGGTCCTCGTGCCCATCGTCAGCCCCTCGAGCGGCGAGTAGCCCATCGAGGTGGCGACCGACCGGCCGTCGCGGATGGCGCAGAGCGAGGCGCCGTTGCCGAGATGGAAGGCCAGCAGGCGGCGCGGCAGGTCGGGGCCGAAATGCTCGACCATGCCGGCATAGCTCAGGCCGTGGAAACCGTAGCGCCGGATCCCCTTCTGCCGCCACTCCGTCGGCAGGGCGTAGGTCGTGGCGACCTCGGGGTTGGTGGCGTGGAAGGCGGTGTCGAAGCTGGCGAATTGCGGCAGGTCCGGCATCTTGTCGGCCAGCGCCCGAACCGGGGCGAGGTTGTGCGGGTTGTGCAGCGGCGCGAGCGGGATGCAGGCCGCGATCTCGGCCAGGATGTCGGCGGTGAGCCGCGCCGGGGCCGTCAGCCGCGCGCCGCCATGCACCACCCGGTGCGCCGCCGCGTCGAGCCGGTGCAGCGGGTGCCCCGCCATCTCGATCCCGGTCAGCACGATGTCGAGTGCCTCGGCATGGCTGCCGGTGCGCACTGCGTGGCTGTCGCCGCCGACGCGGAACCGCCCGGCCCCGCCGATCCCGGTCAGGTCGGCGGCGAGGATCGGCGCCAGGTCGCGGTCGAACAGCTCGGTCTTGAGCGAGGACGACCCGGCATTGATGACGAGGATCATGGCCCGGCCGCCGCTTCGGGGGGAATCGCCGCGCCCGGCACGGACCGGGCCCTGGCCCCCGTCTCGGCGGTCCAGGCCGCGGCGATGCTGCCCAGCGCCATCGAGGCCAGCCGCGCCGGGGCCTTCTGGCTGCGCGAGGTCAGCAGGATGGGCACCTTCGCGCCCAGCACGATCCCCCCGGCACAGCATCCCATGCCCAGAACCATGAGCTTGAACAGTGCGTTGCCGGTGGTGATGTTGGGCGTCACCACGATGTCGGCGTCTCCGGCGACCGGGCTGTCGTAGCCCTTCACCCGCGCCGCTTCCTTCGACCAGATCAGGTCGAGCGCGATCGGCCCGGCGACGTCGGCCTCGGGCAGCGCGGTGCGGGCCCAGGCGGCGATCTCGGCCGCCTCCAGCGTGTTCGGCAGGCTCGGGATCGGGTCCTCGGTGGCGGCCAGAAGGGCGGCGCGGGGCCGCTCCACCCCGAGATGCCGGGCCAGCCCGATGGCGAGGGTCAGGCACGCCTTGCGGACCTCCACGTCCGGGTCGACGTTCAGCGCCGCGTCGGTCAGCAGCAGCGGCCGCGCCTTGCCCGGCGCAGTGATGTGAAAGACGTGGGCGCAGCGGGTGCCCTTGTCGCGCAGCCCGGCGGCGGAGGGCAGCAGCCCCTTGAGGAAGGTCGAGGTATGGACCTGACCCTTCATGATCGCGTCGACCTCGCCGGTTCGGGCCAATTCGGCGGCCTTGACGCTGGCCTCGGCCTGCGGGGCGTGGATCATCCGCAGGCCGCCGATGTCATAGCCGATCTCCCCGGCGGCGGCGCGGATCTTGGCGCTGTCGCCGATCAGCACCGGCTCGGCCAGCCCCGCCTCGGCCGCCTCGCAGATCCCGGCCAGCGGCGTCGCCGCGCCGGCGTTGACCAGCGCGACCCGGGGCCGGGGCAGGGCGCGGGCCCGGGCGAGCAGCGCCGCGGGCGGTTCGGGGGACCTGTCGGAGAGAAAGGCGAAAGGGTCCTGCATCGGGGCTCCTGGCGCGTTGGACGCGGTGACTGCCGGTGCCGTCCCCAGGTCGGCGGGGTCCGGACCGCACCGCGAAAGGAGCACAGCCCGGGCGCGGGGGCCAGCCCCGGCGGGCCCCCGGCCGCGGGGCGGCCGGGGGCGGGGCGGGTTATTCGGCGGCGGCGGCCTTGCGCTGGGGCCGCATGTCGGCGGCGTCGATCCCCGCCACCCGGACCGGTTTCGTCATCGCGTCGCGGCGGAACGGCTCGCCCAGTTCCTGGTTGATCATCGCCTCGATCAGCGTGGTCTTGCCATGCTTCATCTGGTCCTCGATCGCCTGCGACAGCGCCGCGGTCAGGTCCTCCATCGTCCGGGCGACGACGCCCTGCAACCCGCAGGCCCTGGCGATCCCGGCATAGCTGACCTGCTCGTCCAGCTCGGTGCCGACGAAGTTGTCGTCGAACCACAGGGTCGAGTTCCGCTTCTCGGCGCCCCACTGGTAGTTGCGGAACACGATCTGGGTGATCGCCGGCCAGTCGCCGCGGCCGATGGCGGTCAGCTCGTTGACCGCGATGCCGAAGGCGCCGTCCCCGGCGAAGCCCACCACCGGCACGTCCGGGCAGCCGATCTTGGCGCCGACGATCGCCGGCAGGCCATAGCCGCAGGGCCCGAACAGGCCGGGAGCGAGGTATTTCCGGCCGGTCTCGAAGCTCGGATAGGCGTTGCCGATGGCGCAGTTGTTGCCGATGTCGCTGCTGATGATCGCGTCGCGCGGCAGCGCCGCCTGGATCGCCCGCCAGGCCATCCGCGGGCTCATCCAGTCGGGCCTGGCGGCGCGGGCGCGCTGGTTCCAGGTGGTGCCGGGATCGTCGTCCTCGTGGTCCATGCTCGACAGCTGCTGCGCCCAGCGCGACCGGGTCTCGGCGATGCGGGCGCGGCGCTCGGCGCGGCCCTCGTCCCCGGCGGTGTCCGACAGCTGCCCGAGGATGCCCTTCGCCACCTTGGCGGCGTCGCCGACGATGCCGACGCCGATCTTCTTGGTCAGGCCGATCCGGTCGGGGTTGATGTCGACCTGGATCACCTTCGCCTGCGCCGGCCAGTAGTCCATGCCGTAGCCCGGCAGGGTCGAGAACGGGTTCAGCCGGGTGCCCAGCGCCAGCACCACGTCGGCGTCGCGGATCAGCTCCATCGCCGCCTTCGACCCGTTGTAGCCCAGCGGCCCGGCGAACAGCGGGTGCGAGCCGGGGAAGGCGTCGTTGTGCTGGTAGCCGACGCAGACCGGCGCATCGAGCCGTTCGGCCAGCGCCATCGATGCCGCGATCCCGCCCGCCGACAGCACCGCGCCGGCGCCGTTCAGGATCACCGGGGACCGCGCCCCGGACAGCAGCCGCGCCGCCTCGGCGATCGAGGCTTCGCCGCCCGGCGAGGCCTCGAACTCGATCGGGTCCGGGATCTCGATGTCCACCAACCGGGTCCAGAAGTCGCGCGGGATGTTGATCTGCGCCGGGCCGGACAGGCGCCTGGCCTTGGCGATCACCCGGGTCAGCACCTCGGCGACGCGGGCCGGGTCGCGGACCTCCTCCTGGTAGGCGACCATGTCCTCGAACAGCTTCATCTGCTCGACTTCCTGGAAGCCGCCCTGGCCGATGGTCCTGTTCGCCGCCTGCGGCGTGACCAGCAGCACCGGGGTGTGGTTCCAGTAGGCGGTCTTGACCGCGGTGACGAAGTTGGTGATGCCCGGGCCGTTCTGCGCGATCATCATCGACATCGCCCCGGTGGCGCGGGTGTAGCCGTCGGCCATGAACCCGGCCGAGCCCTCGTGGGCGCAGTCCCAGAAGGTGATCCCGGCCCGCGGAAACAGGTCCGAAATCGGCATCATCGCCGAGCCGATGATCCCGAAGGCATGTTCGATCCCGTGGCGCTGAAGCACCTTCACAAAAGCTTC
>JBFKOW010000165.1:0-7407 GCA_041628615.1 Paracoccaceae bacterium
CGCCCCGCCCCCCGCGAGGTAGAGCCCCGGCACCGGCGTCCGCGCCCCCGGCCGCTTCAGCCCCGCCGTCAATCCGTGTGGGCTCCTCCCGTAGAGCGATCCCAGGCTCGCCGGGAACAGCGCGTCGAACCCCGCCGGGCCGGTCAGCGCCGCCGGGCCGGGCAGCGGGTCGAAGGTCAGCCCGAAATCCCGGAAACGGTGGAATACCAGTCTCTGACATTGCTCGAACTCCAGGTCCCCGCCCGGCAGGGGCGGCGCGTTGCGGATCACCTCGAAGCGTTCCGGCCCGGCCGGCGGCGGCCCGGCGCGGTCCTGCGCGCAGAGGTAAAGGGTGGCGTCAACGGGCGCCTCGCCCCGGTCGAGCGGGCCGAACTCGGCCCCCGGCGCGGCGCTGAAGAACACGTTGTGGTAGGCAAGCGCCCGGCCGCGCGGGGTGGCCGCGAAGGCCAGCACATGGGCCGACAGCGACCGCGGCTCGACCGCCGCGCGCGGCACCGCCGGGCGCACCGCGGGACCAAGCAGGCCGGCGGCCAGCGCCCGTGGATCGCCGTTGAACACCACGATGTCCGCCGGCACCGCGCCGTCGGCGGTTTCCACCGCCGCGACACGGCCGCCTTGCAGCACGATCCGCCGCGCCGGGGTGCCGAAGCGGAACCGCGCGCCGCGGGCGGCGGCCAGGTCGCGCAGCGCCGCGACGAGCCGGTGCATCCCGCCCGCAACCGCCCAGACCCCCCGCGCCTCGCCCGCCGCGATCAGGGAGAGCAGGGCCGGCACCCGCTGCGGCAGCCCGCCGACATAGGTGGCGTAGCGGCCGAAGAGCTGCGCCAGCCGCGGCTCCGAGAAGGCGCCGTCAAGCAGCCCGGCCAGGCTGCGGCCCGGCGCCATCGCTGCGATCAGGCCCGGCTCGGACAGGACACGGGCGGCCAGCGCGGCGCGGCGCGGCGCGGCGGTGGCCAGCATCGGCCCCTCGAAGGCGTCGAGCAGCCTTTCGGCGCGGGCCGAGAAGCGGCGGAACTCCGCCCCGGCGCGGGTCCCGAAAACAGACTCTATCTCAACGCAACTCGCCTCGTGATCGGCCATCAGGTCAAGCACGGTGCCGTCCTCCCAGAAATGCCGGGCGAGTATGTCGAGCGGGGTCAGGGCGACGTGATCCTCCAGCCGCGCGCCGACCTCCTGCATCAGCGCGTCGAACACCGGGCGGAAGGTCAGCACCGTGGGACCGGCATCCACCGGACCGGCGGCCGAGGGGACGACGCGCATCTTGCCGCCGGGGCCCGCCGCCGCCTCGAGCACGGTGACGGCACAGCCGCGATGGGCCAGCCGCAACGCCGCGGCCAGCCCGCCGATGCCGGCGCCGATCACGACAACCCTGGGATCCGCGCCCGTCATGGCACCTCCTGTGCAAGCGATCATTGACTCGTCCGCGCGAGTTGTCCAGTTTGATTGACAGTATGTCTGTTCGGATCACGTTACATACGGCGGCCCGACCCTTGCGACGGGGAGACCACCCATGAGCCTTTCGGCACGGCTGGACGCGGCGGTGGGCCGGGCCATCGCCGCCGGGCAGGGCGGCCCGTCGCGGCTGTCCGCGGCGCTGGATTTCGCGGTGACGCCGGGCGGGGCGCGGATCCGGCCGACCATCCTCGTCTCGGTCGCGCTGGCCTGCGGCGACGACCGGCCCGACCTCACCGACACCGCCGCCGCGGCGCTGGAACTGATCCACTGCGCCAGCCTCGTCCACGACGACCTGCCCTGCTTCGACGACGCCGCGATCCGGCGCGGCAAGCCGGCGGTCCACCGGGCCTATTCGGAACCGCTGGCGGTGCTCACCGGCGACAGCCTCATCATCCTCGCCTTCCGGATTCTCGCCGAGGCTGCGGCCCGGACCCCCGACCGCGCGGTGGCGCTGATCGCCACGCTGGGCCGGCTCTCCGGCACGCCGGGCGGGATCTGCGCCGGGCAGGGCTGGGAAAGCGAGGCGCGGATCGACCTCGGTGCCTATCACCGGGCCAAGACCGGCGCGCTGTTCGTCGCCGCGACCCGGATGGGCGCCATCGCCGCCGGGCAGGAGCCCGACCCCTGGGACGAACTGGGCGCCCGCATCGGCGAGGCGTTCCAGGTCGCCGACGACCTGCGCGATGCGGTGTGTTCCGAGGCCGATCTCGGCAAGCCGGTGCACCAGGACGACCGCCACGGCCGGCCCAACGCGGTGGCGCAATACGGGCTGAGCGGCGCGGTGCAGCGGCTGGACGACATCCTGTCCGGGGCCATCGCCTCGATCCCCGCCTGTCCGGGCGAGGCGGCGCTGGCGCAGATGGTCCGCGCCTACGCCGACCGGATGGTGCCGGTCGCGGCGCGGGGCTTCCGCACCGTCCCCGGCGAATGAGCCTCGCCCGCGACGAACTGCGGCCGCCGGGCCCGATCGCGATGTCCCGGCCGCCCCTGCTCCAGCGTCTCGCCGCTTCGCGGCGCTTTCAGCGCTGGGCCGCGCGGTTTCCGCTGACCCGCTGGCTGGTGCGCCGCGAGGGCGCGGCGATGTTCGATCTGGTCGCCGGGTTCTGCCACAGCCAGGTGTTGCGGGGCCTCGTCGGGCTGGACCTGCTGACCGCGCTCGCGCAGCCGGCCGAGACCTCGGTCCTGGCCCACCGCGCCGGGGTTCCCGGCGACCGGCTCGAGGTGCTGTTGCGGGCCGCAGCGGCGCTCGGGCTGCTCCGCGAGAGGCGCGGGCGCTGGTCGCTGACCGCGCGGGGCGCGGCGCTGGCCGCGGTGCCGGGCCTGCCCGGCATGATCGCCCACCACGACGTGCTCTACCGCGATCTCGCCGATCCGGTCGCGTTCTTCCGGGGCGGGACCGAGCCGGAGCTGGCGCGGTTCTGGCCCTACGTCTTCGGCGCCGCGGCGGCCGCCGACCCCGCCGCCGCCGCCTGCTATTCCCGGCTGATGACCGACAGCCAGGCGCTGGTCGCCGAGGACACGCTGGCGCTGGCGGACCTGCGCGGGGTGCGGCGGCTGCTCGATATCGGCGGCGGCACCGGGGCCTTCCTCAAGGCGGTCCGCGCCGCCCATCCCGGCCCGGACCTGGTGCTGTTCGACCTGCCCGCGGTGCTGCGCGGGGCGGACCTGTCGGGCCGCCGGATCAGCGCCGTGCCGGGGTCGTTCCGGGACGATCCGCTGCCCGGCGGGGCGGATGCCGTGTCGCTCGTCCGGGTCCTCTACGACCACGACGACGATACCGTGCGGGCGCTGCTGGGCCGGATCCGCGACGCGCTGCCGCCGGGCGGCCGGCTGATCGTCAGCGAACCCATGGGCGGGAGCCGGGCCGGCGACGTCTATTTCGCGCTCTACTGCCTCGCCATGGAAACCGGGCGCGTCCGCCGCCCAGCCGAGATCGGGGCGCTGATGGCCGAGTCCGGGTTCCGCGTCGCCGCGCCGAAAACCCGGCGGCCCTACGTCACGACCGTCGTCGAAGGTGTCAGACAAACTTGACAGCCTGACTGTCGTTACAGATTGACAACACTTGGTGTCAGTCTAGACTTACAACATGCGACACGTTGACCGCAGGCGAGTCTCGCCCGCCCGGAGCACAGGAGCCTGACCAGGATGCAGACCGAGGCCGTGATCCTGACTGCGCCGCGGGTGCTCGATCTCGGCACCCTGCCCCTCATGGATCCGGGGCCGGGCGATCTCGTGGTCGAGATCGACGTCTCGGGTATCTCCACCGGCACCGAGAAACTGTTCTGGACCGGCGAGATGCCGCCCTTCCCCGGCATGGGCTACCCGCTGGTGCCGGGCTACGAGGCCGCCGGCACCGTGGTCGAGGCCGCGCCGGGCACCGGCTTCCGCGCCGGCGACCGGGTCTTCGTGCCGGGCGCGAACTGCTATGACGGGGCCTTCGGGCTGTTCGGCGGCGCCGCCCGCCGGGTGGTGACCGCCGCCGACCGGGTCTGCCGGATCGATCCCGGGCTCGGGGCCGAAGGCGCGCTTCTCGCGCTCGCCGCCACCGCGCGGCACGCGATGGCCGGGCGCGACCGGACCGTCCCCGACCTGATCGTCGGCCACGGCGTCCTCGGACGGCTGCTCGCCCGGCTGACCATCGCCGCCGGCGCCCCGGCCCCCACCGTGTGGGAGGTCGCACCCGAACGGATGGCCGGCGCCGAGGGCTATGCCGTGCTGACCCCGGACCAGGACGCGCGCCGCGACTACCGCTGCGTCTACGACGCCTCGGGCCGGGCCGACCTGCTCGACCAGTGGATCGGGCGCATCCTGCGCGGCGGCGAGATCGTGCTCGCCGGCTTCTACACCCGGCCGATCCAGTTCGCCTTCCCGCCCGCCTTCATGAAGGAGACCCGGCTGCGGATCGCCGCCGAATGGACCCCCGACGACATGGTCGCGACAAGGGCGCTGGTGGAAAGCGGCGCGCTCTCGCTCGCCGGGCTGATCACCCACACCCGCCCCGCGTCCGATGCGCCCGCGGCCTACGACACCGCGTTCGGCGACAGCGCCTGTCTCAAGATGATCCTCGACTGGAAGGACGTGGCATGAAGGACGAAGCCCCCAACCTGCGCGACTACGACCGCCGGCTGGCCGACGAGGCCGCGGAGGATCCGTCGCTGGAGGTGCCGCAGGATCCGCCCACCAAGAAGACCCAGATCATCGCGATCTACGGCAAGGGCGGCATCGGCAAGTCCTTCACGCTGGCCAACCTCAGCCACATGATGGCGGAACAGGGCAAGCGGGTGCTGCTGATCGGCTGCGATCCGAAATCCGACACCACCTCGCTGCTGTTCGGCGGCAAGGCCTGTCCGACGATCATCGAGACCTCGACCCGCAAGAAGCTGGCGGGCGAGGACGTGAAGATCGGCGACGTCTGCTTCAAGCGCGGCGGCGTCTTCGCGATGGAGCTCGGCGGCCCCGAGGTCGGGCGCGGCTGCGGCGGGCGTGGGATCATTCACGGCTTCGAACTGCTCGAAAAGCTGGGATTCCACGACTGGGACTTCGACTTCGTCCTGCTCGACTTCCTCGGCGACGTGGTCTGCGGCGGCTTCGGCCTGCCGATCGCGCGGGACATGGCGCAGAAGGTCATCCTCGTCGGCTCGAACGACCTGCAGTCGCTCTATGTCGCCAACAACGTCTGCTCGGCGGTGGAATACTTCCGCAAGCTGGGCGGCAGCGTCGGCGTCGCGGGCCTCGTCATCAACAAGGACGACGGCTCGGGCGAGGCGCAGGCCTTCGCCAGGGCGGTCGACATCCCGGTGCTGGCCTCGATCCCGCAGGACGACGACCTGCGCAAGAAGTCCGCCAACTATCAGATCGTCGGCACGATGCAGAGCCAGTGGGGCCCGCTCTTCGCCGAACTGGGGCTCAACGTCGCCGAAGCGCCGCCGCTGCGGCCCGCCGCGCTCAACCAGGACCAGCTCCTGGCGCTGTTCGACGGCTCCGACACCGGCGCGGGCGTGGTCCTCGAACCGGCCACCGACACCGACATGCGCGGCAAGAACGCCGCCCCAAGGGCATCGCTCGAGGTGATCTACGACGATGCCTGAGCGCGAGGGATACGAGGTCGGCTATGACGACAGCGGCGCGGTCGAGGTGATCCGCGCCGAACCTGCGTCCGGGGCCGAACTCCGGTTGCCCGAAACCGGTCTCGGCTGTCATTCAGGCTCTGACATGGCGGAATCGGCCGAAATGGCCGCGCCCGAGCTGATGGCGAAGTTCCGCGCCGACTACCCCCAGGGCCCCCACGACAAGCCGCAATCGATGTGCCCGGCCTTCGGGTCGCTGCGGGTGGGTCTGCGGATGAAGCGGGTGGCGACGATCCTCTCGGGCTCGGCCTGCTGCGTCTACGGCCTCACCTTCGTGTCGCATTTCTACGGCGCGCGGCGGTCCGTCGGCTACGTCCCGTTCAACTCCGAAACCCTGGTGACCGGCAAGCTGTTCGAGGACATCCGCGAGGCGGTTCACGACATCGCCGACCCCCAGAAACTCGACGCCGTGGTGGTCACCAATCTCTGCGTGCCCACCGCCTCGGGCGTGCCGCTGCGGCTCTTGCCGAAGGAAATCGACGGCGTGCGCATCGTCGGCATCGACGTGCCGGGCTTCGGCGTGCCGACCCATGCCGAGGCCAAGGACGTGCTGGCGGGTGCGATGCTGAACTACGCCCGGCAGGAAGCGATGGCCGGCCCGGTGCCGCGCCCCGCCGCCGGCACGGACGACCGGCCCACCGTGGCGCTTCTGGGCGAGATGTTCCCCGCCGACCCGGTGATGATCGGCGCGATGCTGGCCCCCCTGGGCCTCGCCGCCGGGCCGGCCGTGCCCTGCCGCGAATGGCGCGAGCTTTATGCCGCGCTCGACTGCGGCGCGGCGGCGGCGATCCATCCGTTCTACACCGCTTCGGTGCGCGAGTTTCAGGCCGCCGGACGGCCCGTCGTCGGCTCGGCCCCGGTGGGCGCCGAGGGCACCGCCGCCTGGCTCGCCGCGATCGGCGACGCCTTCGGCCTGCCCGCCGACCGGGTCGCCGGGGCGCAGAACGCCTTTGTCGGCGCGATCAGGGGCGCCCTTGCGAAGGCCCCGATCAAGGGTCGCATCACCGTGTCGGGCTACGAAGGCTCCGAACTGCTGGTCGCCCGGCTGCTGATCGAAAGCGGCGCGACGGTGCCCTATGTCGGCACCGCCTGCCCGCGCACACCGTGGTCCGCCGCCGATGCCGACTGGCTCGCCGCCCGCGGCACCGAGATCCGCTTCCGCGCCGCGCTCGAGGACGACCTCGCCGCCGTCGACGGGCTGCGCCCCGACCTCGCCATCGGCACCACGCCGGTGGTGCAGCACGCCAAGGAACGGGCGATCCCGGCGCTCTACTTCACCAACCTGATTTCCGCCCGGCCGCTGATGGGCCCCGCCGGGGCCGGGTCGCTGGCCGAGGTGGTGACCGCCGCGATGGCCGGCCGCGACCGGATGGCCGGCATGACCGCGTTCTTCGAGGGCGTCGGCCGCGGCGATGCCGCCGGGGTCTGGGAGGGCACGCCGAACCTGCGTCCCGACTTCCGGGCCGCCCACCAGAAGAAGCTCGACAAGGCCGCCCGCGCGGCCAAAGCGGCGGAGATGATCTGATGGCGGCCCGGGGTTCACACCTTGCACATCCGGGCCTCGGTCGGGTTCACGCCCTGCACATCCGCGGCCGCCACTCTGTACCGCTCTCCACATCCGGATGCGGAGGGCGGCCATGCTGATCCAGGACCACGACCGCGCCGGAGGCTACTGGGGGGCCGTCTACGCCTTCACCGCGGTGAAGGGATTGCAGGTGGTGATCGACGGCCCGGTGGGCTGCGAGAACCTGCCGGTGACCTCGGTCCTGCACTACACCGACGCCCTGCCGCCGCACGAATTGCCCATTGTCGTCACGGGGTTGGC
>JBFKOW010000166.1:0-7269 GCA_041628615.1 Paracoccaceae bacterium
CCGGCGGTCACCTCGGCCTCGGCCGCCGCCATCCGCCCGGCAAGCTCCGGGTCCTCGGTCAGCCGCGCGAGCAGCCCCTGCCGCACTTCCTCGCGGAACCAGTAGCGGGCCTGCTCGGCGCGGCGCGCGTCCCAGATTCCCTGCGCCCGGCGCCACGCGGCGAGGTCGCGGATCTCGGACCAGGCCCCGGCAAGCCCGTCGCCGGTCCGGGCCGACACGGTGAGCGCCTTCGGAAAGCCCTCGGGGTCCTGCGGCCGGCGGCGCAGCAGGCGCAGCGCCCCGGCATAATCGGCGCAGGTCCGCCGCGCCTCGGCGGCGAGGTCGCCATCGGCCTTGTTCACCAGGATCAGGTCGGCCACCTCCATGATGCCGCGCTTGACCCCCTGCAGCTCGTCGCCGCCGGCGGGCGCGATCAGCAGCAGGAACAGGTCCGACATCTCGGCCACCTGGGTCTCGGACTGGCCGACCCCCACGGTCTCGATCAGGATCACGTCGTAGCCCGCCGCCTCGCACAGGCTCACCGCCTCGCGGGTGCGGCGGGCCACCCCGCCGAGCTGGCTCTGCGCCGGGGAGGGGCGGATGAAGGCGGCGCGGTTGCGCGACAACTCCTCCATCCGGGTCTTGTCGCCGAGGATCGAGCCGCCGGAGCGGGCCGAGGACGGGTCCACGGCGAGCACCGCGACCCGCAGGCCGAGGTCGATCAGGTGCAGGCCGAAGGCCTCGATGAAGGTCGACTTGCCGACCCCCGGCGTGCCCGACAGGCCGATCCGCATCGCCCCGCTCCGCACCGGCAGGGCGCCGAGCATCTCCTGCGCGGCGGCCCGGTGGTCGGCGCGGCCGCTCTCCACGAGGGTGATCGCCCGGGCGAGGGCGCGGCGGTCGCCGGCGGCGACGGAACGGGCAAGGTCCTGCGGCGTCATGGCCGCCCTTGTCGCCGCCCCGGCGCGGCGTGTCTAGGCCCCGACCGCCCCCGCGGCCCCGCGCACCCCGCCTTCTTCGGACCCCGAATAACGCGGGGCCTTTGCGGCCCCGCCGCGGTCGGGGCGGAGCGCCCGTGATGGATGGACCAGACCCGGCGCTTCATTCCGACTGAATTGCACCTTGGTCTCCGGCCTCTGCCGTGGAACTCTGTCGGGCGAGAGAGGGGAGACGGGTATTGAGCTGGACGACAAGATGGAGGGATTGGAGCGGCGCAGGCTCTGCCGGCGCAGGTCAGGACGAACCTTCGGACGCCACGCAGGTGGACCCGCAACTCGGCCACCTCTCCAGCGTCTTCGCCGGCATGGTCGGCAGCATCCTTCAGGTCTCGGACCGGAAGGCAGGGATCGCGCTCGGCGTCGGCGTCAACGCGGCGGCGAGCGCAATGGCGGCCGGAGCCGCGACCGGCCTTGTCGGCAGCTTCGGCACGGCATCGACGGGCACCGCGATCGCGTCCCTGTTCGGCGCCGCAAAGTCGACGGCGACGCTGTACTGGATCGGTGGCCTGGTGGGCGGCGGGGTCGCGGCCGGAGGCGCGATCCTCCTGGTCGGCGGTGCGGGCGCCGGCTTCTACGCCGCGCGCAAGATGCGCCGGTCGGTGCTGGGCACAACCCGCTCGAAAACCGAAATCGGCGATGCCGAACAACGGATCCTCGCGGACATCATCACCCTCAAATCCTCGGCCGAGGCCGCCCTCTCCAGCGGGACGCCGATCACCCCCGCAGAGCGGCGGCTGTTTGCCCGGATCGGAATCGGACCGCTTCTTGATACGTTGACCGCGGCCATCGAAGCCGGCGAGTTCGACCATCTGCGGACCTACCACCGGATCCGACTGCGGGGACATGTCCACACCCTGCGCCTTCTGCAGCAGAGAATGGAGGCAGGGACATGATCCGCAGAAGCGCGGCGGTCGCCCTCGCAGTCACGTTCCAGCAACTCGCGTCCGGCAGCCTCGAGTCGCCGACCGAGGACCAGCAACTGGTCCTGCTGGCGCTCCGGCGGTCGGTTCGCTGGCTGTCAGCCGCCACCGACGAAGAGCTCGGCGATTACATCCGGGGTCTCGAGCCGGAGCAGTTGACGGGTGTCGTGTCCAACGTGAAGGGGATCCTGCACGAGATGCTGGTGGTCCGGGCGGAAAACCTCGACGGCGACGAGACGACCGCCCGTCTGCACGAGTTCACCAACACACCCGGCGCCGACATCGAGTTCATCGTCGATGGTGACGTCGTGCGCGAGGTCCAGCTGAAGGCGGTCCAGAGCCCGGCGGCAATCGCCGAGCACTTCGCGAAGTATCCCGACATCGACCTGATCGCGACGTCCGAGGTCTATGGCGCCCTCGGGGACGCCTATATCGGCCGTGTCACCGATTCCGGGTTCAGCAATGCCGATCTGACCGGCTTGACCGAGGCGACGCTCACCAGCATCGGCGAAGACGCCTTTGGCGACGACCTGACGGACGGCATCCTGTCATCGGCGCTTGTGGCCGGTGCGGTCCAGGCCCGGGCGATGCTTTCCGGCCAGCCAATCGACCAGACAGCGATCTGCCGGTCGCTGGAGGCCGCCGGCGTCGGCATCGCGGCCAGCGTGGTGATCGACGCGCTGCTCGGCGCCGCCTGACCCCGCGGCGGCGGCGGGCCACGGCCGTCCGGGACGATCCCATTCGCCAAACCGGCGGCGCAACCTGGCCCTGGCCATGCCGCCGCTCGCGGACCCCCGCCTTCTTCGGACCCCAAATATCCCGGGGAGTCCGCGGCCCCGCCGCGGACGGGGCGGAGCCCCACGCGCCCCTTTCCCCCTCCGAGCCGCCGTGCCAGTGTCCCGCCGACGACCGGAGGAGCCCATGCCGATCACCACCTGCATCTTCGACGCCTACGGCACCCTGTTCGACGTCAGCGCGGCGGCGCGCGAGGCGGCGGCCGACCATCCGGCTCTGGCCGAAGCCTGGCCCCGGCTCGCCGCCGACTGGCGGGCGAAGCAGCTGTCCTATACATGGCTCCGGGCAACCGCCGGGCGGCATTGCGACTTCTGGCAGGTGACGCAGGACGCGCTCGACTGGGCGCTGGAGGCGCAGGGGCTGGGCGAAGACCTGCGCCAGCCGCTGCTCGACCTCTACTGGCGGCTGGGCGCCTACCCGGAAGTGCCGGCGATGCTCGCGGCGCTCAAGGCCCGCGGCCGCGCCACCGGCATCCTGTCGAACGGCTCGCCCGAGATGCTGGCCGCCGCGGTGGACCATGCCGGGATCGGCGGCAGCCTCGACGCGGTGCTCTCGGTCGAGGAGGTCGGCGTGTTCAAGCCGCACCCCAGCGTCTACGACATGGTCGGCGCGCGCTTCGGCTGCGCCCCGGACGAGGTGCTGTTCGTGTCCTCGAACGGCTGGGACGCGGCGGCGGCGGCGGGCTACGGCTTCACCACGCTGTGGGTCAACCGGGCGGGCGAGCCGCGCGACCGGCTGTGGGGCGACCCGCGGCACGAGGCGCGCGACCTGACCGGGGTGGAGGCGCTGGCCCGATGAGCTGCTTCGCCGCCGCCGACGGCACCCGGCTGCACTACGAGGAGGCCGGGACCGGCCCCGCCGTGCTCGCGCTCGCCGGGCTGACCCGCAACGCCCGCGACTTCGACCACGTCGCCCCGCACCTGCCCTGCCGGCTGATCCGGATGGATTACCGCGGCCGGGGCCTGTCGGACCATGCCGACCCGGCGACCTACACGATCCCGCAGGAGGCCGCCGACGCGCTCGCCCTGCTCGACCATCTCGGGCTCGACCGGGCGGCGATCCTCGGCACCTCGCGCGGCGGGCTGATCGCGATGACGCTGGCCGCGGTCGCGAAGGACCGGCTGACCGGGGTGGCGCTCAACGACATCGGCCCGGTGATCGAGCCGCGCGGGCTCGACGTCATCAAAGGCTACATCGGGCGCAACCCGGAGCAGGCGACGCTGGCCGAGGCCGCGGCGGTCCGGGCCCGGACCTGGACCGGATTCGACGGCGTGCCGATGGCGCGCTGGCTGGAAGAGGTCGGCAACCACTTCGCCGAGACGCCGGAGGGCCTCGTGATCCGCTACGACCCGCGGCTGCGCGACGCGATGCTTGCGGCGGCGGCGCAGCCGGCCCCCGACCTCTGGCCGCTCTACGACGCGCTGGGCGGGCTGCCGCTCTGCCTGATCCGGGGGGCCAGTTCCGACCTGCTGTCGGCCGACACCTTCGCCGGGATGGCCCGCCGCCGCCCCGACGCGATCCGGGCCGAGGTGCCGGGCCGGGGCCACGTGCCGTTCCTCGACGAACCCGAGGCGCTGGCCGCGCTGACCGCCTGGATCGCGGCGCTGTGACCGACCCGGTCACCATCGGCGCGATCCGCGCCGCCGCCGGGCGGCTGGCGGGCCATGCAAGGGTGACGCCGCTGCTCAACGCGCCGCTGCTCGACCGGATCGCGGGGCGGCGGGTCTGGGTCAAGGCGGAGTGCCTGCAACTCACCGGGTCGTTCAAGTTCCGCGGCGCGTGGTCGGCGCTGACCGCGCTGCCCGGGGATGTCCGGGCCCGCGGGGTGATCGCGCTGTCGAGCGGAAATCACGCGCAGGGGGTGGCGCTGGCCGCGGCGCGGCTGGGGGTGCCGGCGGTGATCGTGATGCCGGGCGACGCGCCCGCCACCAAGATCGCCAGCACCCGGGACTACGGCGCCGAGGTGATCCTCTACGACCGCGCTGCCGGGGACCGCGACGCGATCGGCCTGGCGCTGGCCGAAGCGCGCGGGCTGACGCTGGTGAAGCCGTTCGACGATCCGGCGGTGATCGCCGGGCAGGGCACCGCCGGGCTCGAGATCGCGGCGCAGGCGGCCGCGGCGGGGGTGACCGCGGCCGAGGTGCTGGTCTGCTGCGGCGGCGGCGGGCTCACCGCGGGGATCGCGCTGGCGCTCGCGGCCGATGCGCCGGGGCTCTCGGTGCGGACGGTGGAACCCGCGGGCTTCGACGACGCGGCGCGGTCGCTGGCGGCGGGCCGGGTCCTGCGCAACGACCGCACCGCCGGGTCGCTCTGCGACGCGATCCTGACCCCGGCGCCGGGGGCGCTCACCTTCCCGGTGATGGCCCGGCTCTGCGGACCGGGGCTGGCGGTGTCGGACGCCGAGGCGCTGCGGGCGATGCGCGCCGCCTTCGACCACCTGCGGATCGTCGCCGAGCCGGGCGGCGCGGTGGCGCTGGCCGCGGCGCTCTACCACGGCGACCGAATCGGCGGCGACGACGTGATCGTCACCGTCTCGGGCGGCAACGTCGATGCCGGGGTCTTCGGCCGCGCCCTCGCCCTGCCCGCCTGACGCCGGCCCGACGCGCCCGCGCCCGCGCCTTCTTCGGACCCGAAATATCCCGGGGGAGTCGCCGCCCCGGCGGCGACGGGGGCAGCGCCCCCGATGGCTCCCGAGGCTTGCCCTCGGCCCCCGGCCCGTGGTCTGCCTTGGGACAGGACCGGAGGGACAGGCCCATGACGCGCTTCACCATCGCCAGCTTCAACGTCAAGAACCTGATCGGGCCGGACCGGGAATACTACCGGTTCCAGAGCTACACCCCCGAGGAATACGCCTGGAAGACCGACTGGCTCGCCGACCAGCTGCTGACGATGGACGCCGACATCGTCGGCTTCCAGGAGATCTTCGAGGAGGCCGCGCTGCGCGAGGTCATCGCCGAGGCCGACGCCCGCGGCGAGGCCGGCAACGCGGAAGTGACCCCCGACCCGTCCCGGCCCTACCGCAAGAAGGCGATCTTCCGGAAACTGGCCTACACCCCCTACCGCGACGCCGCCCTCGCGGTGGCGCCGAACGCCGCCGATCTCGGGACGCCGGGGCAGCGCCGGCCCGGGGTCGCGGTGCTGTCGCGCTTCGGCTTCGCCGGGCCGCCCGAGGTGATCCAGGACCTGCCCGAACCGCTGGTGGTCCCGTTCCGGCCGCTGCGCGGGCTCGACCACCCCGATACCGGGCATTTCTCGATCAAGCGGCTTTCCCGGCCGATCCTGAAGGTCCGCATCCCGGTCGGCGGCGAGGTCATCACCGTCTTCAACTGCCACCTGAAGTCGAAGCTGGGCGAATACCTCTACCCGGCCCATGCCGCCTTCGCCCCGGAGGAGGACCTGACCGCCTACGACCCGGTGGGCCGCGCGCTGGGCGCGCTGCGCTCGGCGCTGCGCCGGATGGCCGAGGCCTGGGTCCTGCGCCGCGAGATCGTCGCCGAGCTGGAGCGCGACGCCCCGGTGATGGTGCTGGGCGACTTCAACGATTCCGAGGACTCGGTCAGTTCCGAGATCGTCGCTGGCGAGGCGCCGTTCAGGAACTACTCGTGGATGCTCCGCCACGACGCCACCCATGACGCCGACCGCTACAGCAAGGCCGAGAACCGGCAGATCACCGAGGCGGTGGAGCGGGTCCGGCTGCATTCCGCCGAAAGCCTGTTCGTCCGCAGGTCATTGCGCGACATGGTGTTCACCGCCGCCTTCGGGGGCCGCTTCGAATCCATCGACCAGATCTTCCTGTCGCGGCATTTCCACCCCGACTGGCCCGGCCGGATCGGCGAGATGGTCTATTTCAGCGTCCTCAACGACCATCTGACAGACGGCTCCCACCCCGAGGCCCCCTACAACAAGCTGGCCTCCGACCACGGCCAGATCATCGCCCACATGCGGCTGCGGGACGGCGGCGGCGACTGAAAGAACATGTTGACTCGGCGGCGGGCTCCGCGTTTGGTGCGCGCCGGGAGGATGTCCGGTCTCCTGACGGCCCGTCCGGGGCCTCGGTGCCGGGCATGGCGGGATCCGGGCCGCGTGTCGACGCGCCGGCCCGGACCGCAACGCCGATCCCCGGCCAGATACACGGCCCGCATCCCCGCCCCCGTATCCCCGCCCCCGTATCCCGACCGCGCCTTCGCCGCCCGCGTCTTGCCGTAGGCGACGCCCGCCGCGCCGGGCTAGGATGCCGGCACCCTTCCGGCGCACAGGTCCCGCGATGCCCGACCCCGTCCCCCCGCCCGCGTCCGGCCCGGTCCGCGTGATCGAGGCCAACGGCATCCGCATCGCCACCCGCAGCGACGGCCCCGAGAACGGCCCGGTGCTGCTGATGGCCCATGCCCTCGGGCTCGACCACCGGGTGTTCGACGCGGTGCTGCCGCACCTGCCGGCGGGCCTGCGGATCGTGCGCTACGACGCCCGCGGCCACGGCGCCACCGAGGTCCCCGACCCGCCCTACCGGATGGGCCGGCTGATCGGCGACGCCGAGGCGGTCTGCGACGCGCTGGGCCTGCGGAACGTGGTGATGGTCG
>JBFKOW010000167.1:0-7213 GCA_041628615.1 Paracoccaceae bacterium
AACCAGAACCTGTTCCGGCTCGCCAACGAGAACACCACCTTCACCGACGCCTTCGCGATGGCCGACGACGTGCTCTACCAGGGCGTCAAGGGCGTCACCGACCTGATGGTCCGCCCCGGCCTCATCAACCTCGACTTCGCCGACGTGCGCGCGGTGATGGACGAGATGGGCAAGGCGATGATGGGCACCGGCGAGGCCGACGGCGACAACCGCGCCATCCAGGCCGCCGAAAAGGCGATCGCCAACCCGCTGCTCGACGAGATCAGCCTCGAGGGCGCCAAGGGCGTGCTCATCAACATCACCGGCGGCTACGACCTGACCCTGTTCGAGCTGGACGAGGCGGCCAACAAGATCCGCGAGAAGGTGGACCCGGACGCCAACATCATCGTCGGCTCCACCCTCGACACCAACATGGAAGGCCGGATGCGCGTCAGCGTCGTGGCCACCGGGATCGACGCCGCGCCGAAGAACGCCGCGACCCCGCTGCCGCGCCGGTCGATGGCCGCGCCGCTGACCCACAAGGTGTCGGCCGAGGCCGAGGCCGAGGAGGCCGCCCGCACCCCCGAGGTGGTCGCCGAGGCCGCCCCCGCCGAGGTCGTCGAAGACCCCCGCACCCAGCACGGTGCCGCCGAGACGGCGGCCCGGGTCGAGCCGTCCGAGCCCGAGACCGCGGTCGCGGAGCCGTCGCTGTTCGACGACGCGCCGGAGGAGGCTGCGGACGACCTGCCGCCGCCGGCCTACCGCCCGCGCCCGGAACCGCGGGTCGACGCGACCCCCGAGACCTTCGTCGCGCCGCGCCGTCCCGGCCAGCCGTCGCCCGAGGTCGAGGCCCGTCTGCGCGCCGCTGTGGCCCGCGAGCCCGGCGCCGCGCCAGCCCCCCGCCGCCCGGCCGCCGAGGCCCCGGAGAAGGCCCGGTTCGGCGGTCTCAACTCGCTCATCAACCGGATGACCGGCCACGGCCATGACGAGCATCCGGCCCACCGGCCGGCCCCCCAGCGCCCCGAGCCGCAGGTCCGCGCCCTGCGCGAGGCCGAGGTAGACGCCGAGGCCGATCCGGACCAGGAACGCATCGAGATCCCCGCCTTCCTGCGCCGTCAGGCCAACTGAAACGACGTGGCGTCACATCTTCGGGCCGCCCCATCGGGGCGGCCTTTTTCGTTTGATGCCAACGGTTTGGCCCGTGTTGCAAAGCGTTGCAAAGCGTTATTTGTCTGCCCCATCCCCAGCGCGTAGCTAGAGGCAGGGGGTGAGGCTCGACCTCGCCGGAAACGAACGGGGCATCATCGTGCAGACGACCTTGCGCAGCGTTGCGACATTCGCCGGCACCGGGCTTCACACCGGCGCGCCGGTTCTGCTGCGCGTCTGCCCGGCGCCCGCGGGTCACGGCATCGTGTTCCGGCGCACCGACGTGCCCGGCGCGGCGGGCCGGATTCCGGCGCTGTGGAGCCATGCCGTCCAGACCCCTCTCAATACCCGGATCGAGAACCGCCACGGCGTCTGGATCGCCACCATCGAGCATGTGATGGCGGCCCTCGCGGGCTGCGGCGTGCACAACGCGCTGGTCGAGGTCGACGGGCCCGAGATGCCGATCATGGACGGGTCGGCCCGCGCCTTCGTCGAGGGGTTCCTCGCCGCCGGCCTCCGCCGCCTCGCCGCGCCGCTGGAGGCGATCGAGATCCGCGAACCGGTCGAGGTCCGCCGCGACGGCGCGGTGGCCCGGCTGTCGACCGCGACCTCGCTGCAGATCGACTTCACCATCGATTTCCCGGACCCGGCGATCGGCCGGCAGCACCGGACCCTCGACATGGCCAACGACGCCTTCATCCGCGACCTTGCCGACAGCCGGACCTTCTGCCGTCTGTCCGACGTCGAGGCGATGCGCGCGGCGGGGCTGGCGCTTGGCGGCACCCTGTCCAACGCGGTGGTGGTGGACGGCGCCCGGGTGCTGACCCCGGGGGGGCTGCGCCACGGCGACGAGGCGGTCCGGCACAAGATGCTCGACGCGCTGGGCGATCTCGCGACGGCCGGCGCACCGATCCTGGGCCGCTATACCGGGATCCGGGCGGGGCACGCGCTGACCAACGAGTTGCTGCGCGCGCTGTTCGCCCGGCCGACGGCCTGGCGTCGGGTGCCGATCACCGCGGCCCGCGCCGCACGTCTGCCCGGGGCCGGGGTCGGCAGCGCCGATCTCGAGCACGTCGCCTGACCTTGCCGTCCTGACAGGGCCGGTCTGACGGGGCAGGTCTGACGGGGCTGCGGCGCCCGGTCCGGCCCGATTCCGACGGCCATGCGGGCCCTCCGGGCGCGCCCCGGCCGCGCCCGCAACCCCGCGACGCAGGCACGCAGGCCGGCAACATGGCCGTTTTACCCCGGGTTTTTCTATGCTAGTCCTGCCCGAAACACGCTGAGGCCTGAGAGCATGCGCGAGCCAACCCAAGTCCGCCGCCGCTGGATCGGGCCGGTAACGGCCTTGCTCCTGCTGTCCGCCTGCGGCGGGTTCAACGCGCCGCCGCAGGATCTCGAGCGGTACTCGGCGCAGGAGATCTTCGAACGGGGCGAGTTCGAACTGGAGCGCAACCGTCCGGACGACGCGGCCTTCTACTTCGGCGAGATCGAGCGGCTGTATCCCTATTCGGAGTTCGCCAAGCGGGCCCTGATCATGCAGGCCTTCGCCTATCACCGGGACCGCGACTATGCCAATTCCCGGTCGGCGGCGCAGCGCTACATCGATTTCTATCCGACCGACGACGACGCGGCCTATGCCCAGTACCTGCTGGCGCTGAGCTACTATGACCAGATCGACGAGATCGGCCGCGACCAGGGCCTGACCTTCCAGGCGCTGCAGGCCCTGCGCACCGTGATCGAGCGCTACCCCGAAAGCGAGTATGCCCGCGCCGCGATCCTCAAGTTCGACCTGGCCTTCGACCATCTCGCCGGCAAGGAGATGGAGGTCGGCCGCTACTACCTGCGCCGGCAGCATTATGCCGCCTCGATCAACCGGTTCCGGGTCGTGGTGGAGGATTTCCAGACCACGACCCACACCGCCGAGGCGCTCTACCGGCTGATCGAGGCCTACCTGTCGCTGGGCCTGACCGACGAGGCGCAGACCGCGGGGGCGGTTCTCGGGCACAACTTCCAGTCCACCGACTGGTACGAGGACGGCTACGCGCTGCTCACCGGGCAGGGGCTCGAGCCGCGGGCGCTCGGCGACAACTGGCTGTCCGCGATCTACCGCCAGATGGTGCGGGGCGAATGGCTCTAGCGGCGGGGTGGGTCGAGACCCACCCCACTCTGCGGACCCCGGCAGGGGCGCGGGGGATGCCCGGGGGGAACGGCTCCGATGGCGGACGGATCGGTGAGCGGGGCCCCGGAGGGGCGCCGGACGGCGGCCGGCCGCAGAGTGAGGTGGGTTTCGACCCACCGTCCCTTTCCCGCCTGGATTGACGGCCGATGCTGCGCGCCCTCGACATACGCGACATCCTGATCATCGACCGGCTGACCCTCGAGTTCCAGCCGGGGCTCAACGTGCTGACCGGCGAGACCGGGGCCGGCAAGTCGATCCTGCTCGACGCGCTGGGCTTCGTCCTCGGCTGGCGCGGCCGGGCCGACCTGGTGCGCGCCGGGGCCGGGCAGGGCGAGGTCACCGCGGTCTTCCACCTGGCGGCGGGGCACCCGGCCGAGGCGGTGCTGGCCGAGGCCGGGATCGACCCGGAGGACGAGCTGGTCCTGCGGCGGGTCAACGGCACCGACGGCCGCAAGTCGGCCTGGGTCAACGGGGTCCGGGCGTCGGGCGAGGTGCTGCGCCAGCTCTCCGACACCCTCGTCGAACTGCACGGCCAGCACGACGACCGCGGCCTGCTGAACCCCTCGGGCCACCGCGCCCTGCTCGACGCCTTCGCCGGGCTCGACCCGGCGCCGCTGCGCCGCGCCTGGGCCGCCCGGCGCGAGGCCGCCACCGCCCTGGCCGGGGCCGAGGCCCGCGCCGCCGCCCTGCGCGGCGAGGAGGAGTTCCTGCGCCACGCCGTGGGCGAGCTCGATGCGCTCGCCCCGGAGCCGGGCGAGGAAGCCGCGCTCGACGCCGAGCGCCGGCTGATGCAGGCCGCCGACCGGATCCGCGCCGACATCGCCCGCGCCCTGCAGGCGGTCACCGGCGAGGGCGCCGACGGCCGGCTCGACGCGCCGATCGAGGCGCTGGGCCGGGCGATCGACGCTCTGGGCGAGGCCGAGCAGGGCATCGCCGACTGCCTCGACGCGCTGAGCTTCGATCCCGGCGCGCTGGAGCGTGTCGAGGAACGGCTGTTCGCGATCCGCGGCCTGGCCCGCAAGCACGGCGTCCTGCCCGACGACCTCGGCGCCTTCGCCGGGGACCTGCGCGCCCGGCTGGCCGCCCTCGACGCAACCGACGCCGACCTCGCCGGCCGGCGCGCCGCCCGCGACGCCGCGGACGAGGCCTACCGCGCCGCCGCCGCCGCGGCCCGCGCCGCCCGCACTGCGGCCGCCACCGCGCTGGAAACCGCGATGGCCGCCGAGCTTGCACCGCTGAAGCTCGAAAAGGCGGCCTTCCGCGTCGACCTCGCCGAGGCCGAGCCCGGCCCCGAGGGCCGCGACGCGGTGACCTTCACCGTCGCCACCAATCCCGGCGCCCCGGCCGGACCGCTGAACCGGATCGCCTCGGGCGGAGAACTCAGCCGCTTCCTGCTCGCCCTCAAGGTCTGTCTGACCCGCGACGCCCGCGGCCTGACCCTGATCTTCGACGAGATCGACCGCGGGGTGGGCGGCGCGACCGCCGACGCGGTGGGCCGCCGGCTCGCCGATCTCGCCGCCACCGGGCAGGTCCTGGTCGTCACCCATTCGCCGCAGGTCGCCGCGCTGGGCGCCCATCACTGGCGGGTCGAGAAGCAGCAGAGCGACGTGGAGACCCTGTCGCGGGTCACCGCGCTGGGCCGCGAGGACCGGGTGGACGAAATCGCCCGGATGATCTCGGGCGACCGGCTGACCGACGCCGCCCGCGCCGCCGCCCGCGAACTGTTGCGGCTCTGACCCGGCCGCGGGCCCAGCGCGGAAACGGGCTGTCGCTTTGCAACCGGCTGGCCTAGAACGGAAATGCCGGGCCGACCGCACCGCCGCAGCACCGTCCCCGCCGGGCCCGGGCGGGACGCCGAGAGACGATGACCCAGCGCCCGACGCCCGGACATCCCGTCGTGACAACCGCGCTCCGCGAGATCCGCGAAGCCTGGTCGATCCTGAAGCAGCGCGGTCCCTCGGAAGTCCAGTTCTGGTTCATCGCGCTGCTGATCGGCATCGCCGCGGGCCTTGCCGCGCTGGCCTTCCGCTTCGGCATCGAGACCCTGCAGGCCGCGCTCTACGGCGCCGAGGACATCACCCACCTGCATTCCTTCGCCGCCGGGCTGGCCTGGTGGTGGATCGTGCTGATCCCGGTCTGCGGCGGGCTAACCGTCGGCCTGATCCTCCACAGGTTCGCCCCGGACGGCCAGGTCCGGGCGGTGGCCGACACGATCGAGGGCGCCGCGCTCACCGATGGCCGGGTCGACGTGAAGAGCGGGTTCGCCTCGGCGGCGGCGTCGTTCCTCACCCTGTCCACCGGCGGGTCCAGCGGCCGCGAGGGCCCGGTGGTTCACCTCGCCTCGGTTCTGTCGACGATCGTCTGCCGGACCATCAAGGCCGACGGCGTGACCGCCCGGCACCTGCTCGGCTGCGCCGTCGCCGCCGCGGTCTCGGCCTCGTTCAACGCGCCGATCGCCGGGGCGCTCTTCGCGCTCGAGGTGGTGCTGCGCCACTTCGCCGTCACCGCCTTCACGCCGATCGTGATCGCCTCGGCCGCCGGCACCGTGATCAACCGGCTGGTCTACGGCGACGTGACCGAGTTCAGCCTGCCGAACCAGAACATCCTCGCCTTCTACGTCGAACTGCCGGCCTTCCTGCTGCTCGGCCTGCTCTGCGGGCTGGTCGCGGTGGTGTTCATGCGGGCGATCTTCTGGGCCGACGACTTCGGCACCTGGGTGCAGGACCGCACCGGGCTGCCGCGCTGGCTGCGCCCCGCCGTGGCCGGGCTGCTGCTCGGCCTGATCGCCACCCGGTTCCCGCACATCATCGGCGTCGGCTACGAGACCACCTCGCTGGCTCTGACCGGGCAGCTGGTGTTCCACGAGGCGGTGGTCTTCGTCTGCATCAAGATCGCCGCCGTTGCGATCACCCTGGGCGGCCGGATGGGGGGCGGGGTGTTCTCTCCCTCGCTGATGGTGGGGGCGCTGACCGGGCTGGCCTTCGGGATCGTCGCCACCGCGCTGGTGCCGCAGTATTCCGGGGAGGGCACGCTTTACGCGCTGGCCGGGATGGGGGCGGTTTCGGCGGCGGTGCTGGGCGCGCCGATCTCGACCACGCTGATCGTGTTCGAGCTGACCGGCGACTGGCAGACCGGGCTCGCCGTGATGGTGTCGGTGTCGCTGTCGACCGCGCTGGCCTCGCGGCTGGTGGACGGGTCGTTCTTCCTCACCCAGCTCGAGCGCCGGGGCGTCCACCTCGCCGCCGGACCGCAGGCCTACCTGCTGGCCACCTTCAGCGTCGCCAGCGTGATGCGCGCCAAGGACGCCCCCCGCGCGGCGTCCGAAGAGGCGTGCTGGAAGATGATCCGCGAGGGCGTCTACCTGACCTCCACCGCGACCCTCGAACAGGCGATGCCGATCTTCGAATCCTCGAACCCGATGTTCATTCCCGTGGTCGCCCTGAAGGGCGAGGACGCGCCGCCCGAACTCTGGGGCGCGGTGTTCCAGGTCGACGCGTTGCGCGCCTTCAACCGCAAGCTGGCGGCGGTGACGGCGGAAGAGCATTCCTGAGCGCGCGCCGCGCCGCCGCGGCCAGACCGGTCAGGGCCGCGCCTCGAACAGCAGCGTGGTCCGCAACCGCCGTTGCCGGATCTGGCAGCCGTCCGTCGAGATCGCGGTGACCTTGCTGTCGAGCGTCTCGGCAAAGAACGGCGGCGCGTTCTCGGGGCCGAGGAAGGTCGGATCGAAGGTGATGTCGAAGGTGACGGTCTGCGGCGCGGCCGGGGGCGGAAACACCACCGGGTTCGGCCCGATCGAGAGCCGCCCGACCGCCCCGGAGAGCGGCCCGCTGACCGGCGAGATGCCGTTCAGGATGAACCCGCCCGGGGCGCCGGCGAAGAAGAACCGCACCGCGTGCGGCCGCGCCACGG
>JBFKOW010000168.1:0-7212 GCA_041628615.1 Paracoccaceae bacterium
CGGCGACCGAAAGCCTCGACGCGCGGCACCACCCGGAGCTGGTGAGCCGGATCAAGGTGATGGCGGATCTCGACATCGCCGAACGGCGGATCCCGCAGGACGGCCGGTTCCGGCTGCGGATGGAAGGGCGCGATATCGACTTCCGGGTCTCGGTCCTGCCGACCCAGTTCGGCGAGGACGTGGTGATCCGCATCCTCGACAAGTCGGCGCTGGCGGCCTTTGGCCGCGGCCTGTCGCTGGACGACCTCGGGCTCGAGCCGCAGGACATCGCCGCGCTGCGCCGGGCCGCGCGGGAACCGAACGGGTTGGTGCTGCTCACCGGTCCGACCGGGTCGGGCAAGACCACCACGCTCTATGCCGCGATGTCGGAACTGGCCAACGGCGCCGACAAGCTGATCACCATCGAGGACCCGATCGAGTACCAGCTCGACGGCATCGTCCAGATCGCGGTGAACGAGAAGAAGGGGATGACCTTCGCATCGGGCCTGCGGGCCATCCTGCGCCACGATCCCGACCGCATCATGGTTGGCGAGATCCGCGATTTCGAGACCGCGACAATCGCGGTGCAGGCGGCGCTGACCGGGCATCTGGTGCTGGCGTCGGTGCATGCCAATTCGTCATTCGACGTGATCAGCCGTTTCGCGCATTGGGGGCTCGACCTGCACGACTTCGTATCGGCGCTGAACGCTGTGTTCGCGCAGCGCCTACTGCGGCGGCTGTGCCCGGACTGCGCCCGCGAGGTGCCGGACACCGGTCTGTGCGAACCGGTCGGATGCGCGAAGTGTTTCGGCACCGGCTATGCCGGGCGCAGCGCGGTGATGGAGCACCTGCGGGTGACGCCGGACCTGGCGGAACTCATGATCGCGCGGGCCTCGACGGTCCGGCTGCAGCAGGTCGCCGCGGCGGCCGGCATGCAGACCCTCCGGGACGCGGCGCTGGCGGTCGCGGCACGGGGGCAGACCTCGCTCGCCGAGGTCGATCGCGTCACCTCGCGTGACATCGACGGGTCCTGACATGGCGCTGCGGGTCGGCATCCTGATGGGCCGGACACAGGCCACCGGCGTACTGATGCGGACGCGCCGGTTCGGGCGGGTCAGGCGTCTGGCCGAGGCGCGGTGCGCGCTCGATGCCGCGGTCTGGTCCGCGGCGGAGCCGGACTTCAGCCGCCCGTTCCGCGACCTCGCCCGGCAGCTTGGCGCGGTCGCGCTTCGGGCCGACGCCGCGGCGACGATCGGCCTGCCGGACCCGGTCATCAACGAGGACATCGTGAGCTTCCGCGAGGTCCCCGAGACCGAGGCCGAGATCGACGCGCTGATCCGCTGGCGCGCGGCCCGGGACTACCGCAAGGAGGAAACCGAGATCGCTTGCGCGTGGCAGGAAATCGGGGAAACCGCCGCAGGCCGGGACTTTCTGGTCCGGATGATGCCGCGCGAGACGGTGGCGGCGCTGACGCGCGACGCCGCGCGGGCCGGCTTCAGCGTTGCCGCGGTCGAGGGCTACTCCCGGTTCGCGATGCCGCCGTCACCCGGCGCGCGCCTGACGGTCGAGGTGACCGATGCGGGCGAATGGTGGTGCGTCTCCTGCCAGGACGGAGCCGGCGGCCGCAGCCACGTGCAATCGGACTGGCTCGAGCCGCCCGAAGCCGGGGCCGCCGCGGCGCGGATCCAGCGGCTCGTGAAGTCCTACCTGCTGACCTACGACGGCCGCGAGGCGGTGCTGTCGGTCGCCGCCGGTCCGGACCTCGCGCAGGCGCTGACCCCCGATCTGCTGGCCGACGGGACGGCGCCGCGGCCCGAGATCCTGCAGTCCGAGAGGCTGCCCGTGGTGAAGGCGGCGGAACGGGTCGCGGTGGCCGCCTTATGAGAACGACCAATTTCGTCCGCCCGCGCGCCCGCCGCCCTGCGCTCTGGTCGTTGGCGTTCTGGGTCATCGGGGCCTCGACGCTGGCCGCTGCGGGGCTGATGACGCTCGAGAGCCAGCGCCTGCAGCGGGTCACCGAGCGGCTGGAGGCAGGTCTTGTCGACGCCCCCCCGGCACCGGAGGCCACCGACGCGGCGATTCCGACGTCGCGGGAGGTGGCGGACCTCGCCGGCCGGATCGCCTTCTTCAACCGGATCGTCGGCGACCGCCGGTCCGAGCCGCTCGAGGTGCTCGCGGCGCTCGAAGCGGCGCTGCCGGCCGAGGTCTGGGTCAGCACCCTGCAATATGACGTGGCGACCGGGGCGCTGACGATGTCGCTGCTGAGTTCAGACGAATCCCGCCTGCCCGAGGCACTGCAGCGCGTCGAGGGGCTGGACCTGCTGCGCTCCGTGATCCTCGAACGGCAGGTGCGGGTACGGCAGGGCGAGCGGATCCTGGTGCAATACGACATCCGGGGAGAAGCGGGGTGATCCGGGTCAGCCTCCTGAGCTACCTGCGCATCCCGCACCTTCGGCTCGGGCTCTTCCTCGCGGCCTGCGGGTCGGCGGCGGTGGTCATGGCCTGGATGCTCGCGTTGCAGCCGGCCCGCGCGGCTCACGACGCGGCCCGCGCCGCGCTGATCGCGCGCAGCGCCGACCTGGCGGCACTCGAGGCGCGGCGCGCACTGGCGGACCGCTATTTCGCCCTGCTGTCGGATGTCGATGCCCTCGAACGGGCGCTGGCCGCGGCGCCGGACCGGTCGCAACTGGTCGAGAGCCTGACGAGCCTGTCCGCCCGCGCCGGAACCCGGATCATCCACGGCTCGAACAGCCTCGGAGATGCGCGCGACGGACTGCGGCCGATGCTGCAGGAATTGACCGTGGAGGGCGGCTACGACGAAGTCCGGGCCTTCCTGACCGAGGTCTCGGGACTCGATACCCTGACGTTGCCGGTGGCGGTGGACCTGAACGCGAACCCGGACGGCACCCTGATCCGAGGGCGGATGCGGCTGATGACGCTGACCGAGGCCGGCGGATGACGCTGTTCGGCATCTCCGGCCGCCGGCTGGCGGCCTACGCGGCGGCGCTCGCCGTGCTGGTCGGCCTCAACGTCTGGCGGCTGCTGCCGGAGACCGGGGCCGGCCCCGTCGCCAGCGACGACGCCGCCGCCAGCCCTGTCGCAGACCTGCCGGACCTGAGGGTGCGGATCGGCGCGCCGGACGTCCCGGCGGCGGCCGCGCGCGACCTGTTCCGCCCCGACGACCCGACGCCGCCGCCTCCGCCGCCGGAACCCGAGCCGGAGCCCGCGCCGGAGCCCGCCCCGGAGCCCGTCGACCCGCAACTCGCCGCGATCCGCGCGGCCGATGAGCGGCTTGCCGCGATTTCGGTGGTCGGCATCCTGTCCACGGGCGAGGCTATGGTGGCGGTCCTGCAAAACGGCGATAATGTCCTGAACGTGGAAGTCGGCGACGACGTGGCGCAGGATTTCGAGGTGATCGGGATATCTGCGGACGGCATACGTCTGAGAAACGACAGGCTCGGGATAACGAGGACGCTACAACTCGGCGGCCCGGGGGGGGGATGATACGGATGGCAGCGATGAGACGGGTCCTGACGGCCTTGCTGGCGTGTCTTCTGGTCGTCGCATGCGACCAGGACACGGCGATCCCGCAGGGACCGACGGCGGGCATGATGCGCCAGGGCGATTTCCGCGGTGCTCTCGACTACTACCGGTCCCGGCTGGCACAGGATCCCGACGACCCGGAACTGCTGGAGGGCTACTACCGGACCTACCAGGCCACCGAGGAGCATTTCCTCTCGCGCGCCCAGCTTCTCGCCCGGTCGGGGGATTTCGCCGGGGCCGAGGCTTCGGTCAACCGCGGCCTGATCCTTCTGCCCGACAGCGTCGTGCTACGCGAGCAGGTGAACCACCTGCGGCAACTCAAGGAGGCGCGCCGGCTTTATCGCGAGGCCGCGGTGTCGTCCCGGCTCGGGCGCAACGACCAGGCGATGGAGCAGGTCGAGGCGGCGCTGCGGCTCGATCCGGATTTCGAGGCCGCGACCAGCCTGCTGCGGACCCTGACCGCGGCGCAGGCGACCCGGGAACGGCTGGAACCGATCCGTCTGCAGACCGGCGCGCCGGTGTCGATCAACTTCCAGAACGCCGCCTTCAAGGACGCCGCGCTCGCGCTCGGCCGCGCCTACGGCGTGAACATGATCTTCGACGCCGACCTGACGGACAGGAACATCTCGGTCTACGCCGACAAGGTGACCTTCGTGCAGGCCTTCGAGCTGCTGCTGAAATCGAACAACGCGTTCTACCGGCGGCTGGGCGAGAACTCGGTCATCATCGCCAGCGACACGCCCGGGAAACGCGCCCAGTATTCCGACTACCTCGTGCGAACCTTCTTCATCCGGTCGGGCAACGCGCAGGAGATCGCCGACACGCTGGCGCTGACGCTGGGAATCCAGAACGCCTCGGTCGACGAGGCGGAGAACACCGTGACGATCCGGGACACCGCCGAAACCGTCCTGCTGGCCGACCAGCTGATCAATTCGGTGGACCGGCGGCCGGCCGAGGTCGTGATGGAAGTCGAGGTTCTCGAGGTCAACCGGACCAAGACCGAACAGCTCGGCCTCGAACTCGGCTCGCAGATCACTGCGGAGCCGCCGGAAATCGAGCTGACCGAGGTCACTCCGGTCGAGATGTTCGGCGACGAACTGGGAGCGAGCGCCGTCACGCTGCCGACCGCGACCCTGCGGTTCTACAAGCAGGACGTGGACGCCCGGACCCTCGCGAATCCGTCGATCCGGACGCTCGACAAGCAGGAGGCCAGCTTCCACGTCGGCGACGAGATCCCGCTGCGGGCCTCGGAGATCGTCGAGACCTCGGGCCAGACCCGGACCACGTTCGAACGCCGCAACATCGGCATCAACCTTCAGGTCCGCCCCGAGGTGCGGCTCAATTCCTCGGTGGCGGTCACCCTCGAACTGGAGGTGAGCAGCCTCGGCCAGAACCTCGGCACCCCGGATCAGCCCGCCTATGCCATCGGAACCCGCCGGATCCAGACCCGGATGCTTCTGGAGAACGGCGAAACCGCCATCATGGGCGGCCTGATCCGCGACGAGGACCGCGACACCATCGTCAATGTTCCCGGCCTCGGCAACGTGCCGGTCATCGGGCGGCTGTTCCGGTCGCGTGACGGCCAGGGACAGCGCACCGACATCATCCTGACGCTCACGCCGCGCGTGGTGCGGGCCCGGGACCTGCCGTCGATCGGCGAGTCCGAATTCTATTCCGGCACCGGCCAGCGGGTCGCGGTGGTGAACCCGAACGATTTCCTCGAGGGACCGGTCCGCCGCGAGACGCCGACGATCCGGCTCGATCTCAGCGGCGCGGGCGCCGACCGCGCAGTCGCGCCGCCGCCGGCCGCGGCCGAGTCCTTCCTGTCGGACGCCGACGCCGCGCCGCAACTGTCGTTCCAGCGCGACGCCTACGTCTCGGGTTTGAACGAGAACTTCACCGTCGTGATCACCGCCTCGGGTTTCCCGTCCGCGACCAGCGGCCGCGCCGTGATCCGGTTCCGCAGCGACGTGATGAGCGTGGAGGCGGTGGAAAGTCCGCAGAACCTGGCCTACGAGATCGACAACGAGAGCGGCCAGGTGGTCCTCGAACTGACGCCCTCGGTCGCCGGGTCGAGCACCCGCGAGATCGCCACGCTGACCTTCCGCGGACGAGCGCAGGGCCTGTCGTACCTGATCTTCGGGAACGCGGTGGGCGCCTCCGGCGCGCAGGGACTGCCCGCGGGCACCTCGTTGCGGAATTCCCGCGTTGTCGTCCGGTAACCGGCGAGATGCGCGCCACCGGATCGGAGCGCGGCACGACCCTGGTCGAGATGCTGGTCGTCCTGGTCATCGTGTCGCTGCTCGCGGTGACCGCGATCCCCTTCGCCGAGGCGGCCTTCCAGCGGCAGAAGGAGCTCGACCTGCGCGAGACGCTGCGGACGACCCGCCGGGCGATCGACGCCTTCCACGCCGACTGGGAGGCCGGACGGATCGCCGAGGATGCCGCCGAGACCAGCGAGCACGGCTACCCGGTCACGCTGCAGGTGCTGGTGGACGGGCTCGAACTCGAGACCGGCGAGGGCGAGCGGGTCTTCCGGCGATACCTCCGCCGGCTGCCGGAGAACCCCTTCGCAGGGCCCGCCGAAACGGACTGGCGGCTGATCGGCTACGATCAGCGGGGCGAGGGCGGATGGAACGGAGAGGACGTCTATGACCTGCGCCCGGCGGTTCGCAGGGAGGGGCTCGATGGATCCCAGATCGCCGACTGGTAGGGCAGAGCGCGGCTTCACCGTCGCAGAACTGCTTGTGGTGCTGCTCATCATCGGGCTGCTGGCGGCGATCGCGGTGCCCAACGTGAACGGGGCGCTGCTGCGCGCGCGCGAGGCCGCCCTGCGCGAGAACCTTTCGGTCATGCGGCGCGCCCTGGATGACCATTTCGCCGACAAGGGGACCTATCCCGCCGCGTTGAACGTCCTCGTCGACGAGCGGTATCTGAGGTTCATACCCGACGATCCGGTTGCAGGTGCCGGGCAGGGATGGGAAACCGAGACGGCGACAGGAGGAGGCATCGCCGATGTCAGGAGCGGATCGTCCGAAGCAGGCAGCGACGGGGTGCCTTACAGTGAATGGTGAATCGCCGGATCGGGAGGCCGGTTTCACGTTGATGGAACTGCTGGTCGTGCTGGTGATCGTCGGCCTGCTGGCGGCTTTCGTCGGTCCCCTGCTCTACCAGCGGATCAGCCCGGCCAAGCAGACCGCCGCCCAGAGCCAGATCGAGAGTTTCATGACCGCGCTGGACACCTATCTGATCGATGTCGGCCGGTTCCCGACCACCGAGCAGGGCCTCGCCGCGCTGCGCGCGGACCCCGGCGAACCGAACTGGAGCGGACCCTACCTGCGCAAGGAAATCCCGCTGGATCCCTGGGGTTATGCCTATGTCTACAAGGCCCCCGGGCGGTCCGGCGGCTACGAGATCGTCTCCTACGGGTCGGACGGGCTGGAGGGCGGCAGCGATGACGCGGCGGACATCGAAAGCTGGCGCTGACGCCGGCTTCGTCTACGTCTCGGCCCTGGTGATCCTGGTGGCCGTGGCCATCGCCGCGCAGGTCGCGCTGATCCCCTCCGGCAGCGCCCGCGTGCGGGACATGGAAGATGAACTGCTGTTCCGCGGCGAGGCCTACCTGAAGGCGATCGAGGCCTACGCCCGCGCCGACCCGACCGCCCCCAGCTATCCCGCCCGGCTGGAGGA
>JBFKOW010000169.1:0-7186 GCA_041628615.1 Paracoccaceae bacterium
CCGGCGCCGCCGCGCAGCGTGTCCGCGCCGCCGCCGTCGAACACGATGTCGTCGCCCGCGCCGCCGAGCAGCAGGTCGGCCCCGGCGGAGCCCATCACCAGGTCGTCGCCCGCCCCGCCGGTCGCGGTGCCGCCGCTCTCGGGCGCGGCGGCGGTGATCCCGGGGCCGAGGCCGACCCGGTGCAGGCTCATCCCGTTCTCGGTGCCGCTCAGGCTCAGGATGTGCAGGTCGCCCCCGGCCTCGTAGAGATCGACCGCAACCAGCCCGGTGAGCGCCGTGCCGGTGCTGTCGGCGAGGCTGCCGAGATGCACCAGCCGCCCGCCGGGCAGCAGCCGGAACAGCGCCAGCCCCTGGTCCCCGGCGCCGGCGGCCACGACATAGGCGGCGCCGCCGATCACCAGCCCGGCGATGTCGCTGACCGCCTCGAACCGGGTGTCAAGCGTGTCGGTCAGGTGGTCGGTCAGGGTCAGCCGCCCGTCGCCGCCGATCCGCACGACGCTCAGGCTGTCGCTCTGCCCGCCGCCGATCACAGCATAGGTCTCGCCCTCCACGGCGATCACCGCGAGCGCGGTCGGCGCGCCGATCCCCGGTCCGGCCGCCACCGGCAGGCTGTCGGTCAGGGTCAGGCTGCCCGGCCCGGCGACGGCGAAGACCGCGAGCGAGGCGTCGCCCTGGCCCAGCGCGAGCACGAAATCCGCGCCGCCCGCCGTCGCCGCCCGCAGCAGGGAGGGGGCAAGCCCGGCCGGGCCCGTCCCGGCGGGACCGGCGGGGCCGGCGGGGGCGGCGCCCGGGTCGAGCGCCCAGCCGCGCAGGCCGTCGCTGCCCGGCCGGGTGGCGTAGGCCATGCCGCCGAGGTGCAGCGCCGAGGACAGTCCGGTTTCGGTCCCCGGCGCGGCGTCGATCAGCGGGCCGAGACCGCCTGCGCCGTCGAGCGCCACCTGCCGCGCCCCGGCGCCCCCCGCCAGCCCGGTGAGCAGCAGCACCGGCAGGCCGCCGGGTCCGGCCATCACCGACAGCGCCGGAGCGACGCCCGGCAGCGGGCTGCCGGGCAGTGGCAGGACGCCGATCTGGGCCAGGCTGCCGTCGCCGCCGACGCGGTAGGCCACCAGCCCGGCGGTTCCGGGCCGGCCGAGGGTGTAGGCGTAGCGGGCGCCGCCGATCCCGAGCACGACGAGGTCGGCGCCGGCGGCCAGCGCCGACCCGGTGTCCCCGGTCAGGGTGTTCAGGTGGGCGAAGCCCGGCTGCACCGGTCAGGATCTCCCGTTGCTCGGCGCTGGACAGGATGGGGGACGGGCCTTAACGGAGCCTCAAGGACTCGGCGAAAAATCCATGACCGATCATCACAATCCGACCGGCCGGGACGGCGGCGCGGACCCCGCGGAGGCCGGGCTCTTCGCGATCTGCCTGCCGGGGCTGGAGCCGCTGCTGGCCGACGAGGCGCGCGCGGCGGGCTTCGCCGGGGTCGTCGAGATGCCCGGCGGCGTCGCCATGGACGGCGGCGCGGCCGAGGCGCTGGAGGCCAACCTGCGGCTGCGGATCGCCACCCGGATCCTGTGGCGGCTGGCGGCGTTCCGCGCCCTGCACCTCGCCCAGCTCGACAAGCGGGCGCGCAAGCTCGACTGGGCCGCGATCCTGCCTACCGGCGCGCGGGTCTCGGTGGACGCGGCCTGCCGCAAGTCGCGGATCTACCACGACCGCGCCGCCGCGCAGCGCGTCGCCCGCGCCATCGCCGATGCGGTGCCGCCGCGCGACGGCGGCCCGGCGCTGGCCCTGAAGGTGCGGATCGAGGACGACCTCTGCACCATCAGCCTCGACACCACGGGCGAGCCGCTGCACCGGCGGGGCCACAAGCAGTTCGTCGGCAAGGCGCCGCTGCGCGAGGGGATGGCGGCGGCGTTCCTCGCCCGGCTGGGTTTCGACCCGGCGGCCCCGGTGGCCGTGGTGGACCCGATGTGCGGCTCGGGCACGATCCCGATCGAGGCGGCGGAGATGGCGGCGGGGCTGTGGCCGGGCCGGTCGCGGTCCTTCGCCGTCGAGGCGCTGGGCCTCGCGCGGCCCGCGCCGCCGCCGGGCCGCGCGGTGCCGCAGCTGTTCTTCGGCTTCGACCGGGACCAGGGCGCGGTGCGCGGCGCGGCGGAGAACGCGGCCCGCGCCGGGGTGCCCGCGGGTTTCGCCTGCCAGCCGGTGAGCGAATTGCGCCCGCCCGAGGGCCTGCCGCCGGGGATCGTGCTGACCAACCCGCCCTACGGGCAGCGGATCGGCGACCGCAAGCTGCTGTTCGGCCTCTACGGCGCGCTGGGCGGGGTGCTGCGCGACCGCTTCGCCGGCTGGCGGGTGGGGATCGTGACCGCCGACGCCGGGCTGGCGAAGGCCGCCGGTCTCGACCTCGCGCCGTTCGGCCCGGTGAGCCATTCGGGGCTGAAGGTCACCCTGTGGGAGGGCCGCGTCTGAGACGGACGGTGGGTCGAGACCCACCTTACGGGGCGCGCGGTGAGGTGGGTCTTGACCCACCCTCCCTGCTCGCCGGCGGTCAGTCCAGCGTCACGCCCGCGTCGCGCATGCTGCTGACCGCCGCGTCCATCGACCCGTTCAGGTCGATCCCCCGGCAGAGCCCGGTCCGCACCTCGACCGCGAAGCCCAGCCTCGCGGCGTCCAACGCCGAGTAGTTGACGCAGAAATCCGTCGCCAGCCCGGCCATCACCAGCCGGGTCACCCCCCGGGTCCGCAGGTAGCCCTCGAGCCCGGTGGGCGTGGTCCGGTCGTTCTCGAAGAACGCCGAATAGCTGTCGATCGCCGGGTTGAATCCCTTGCGGATCAACAGGTCGGCCCGGTCGGTTTCGAGGTCGGGGTGGAACGCCGCGCCGGGGCTGCCCTGGATGCAGTGGTCGGGCCAGAGCACCTGCGGCCCGTAGGGCATCTCGGTCATCTCCATCGGCGCCTTGCCGGGATGCGCCGAGGCGAAGGAGGAATGTCCCGCCGGGTGCCAGTCCTGGGTCAGCACCACCGCCGCCCCGGCGGCCTGCATCTCGGCGATCAGCGCGTTGATCCCCGGCACCACCGCGTCCCCGTCCGGCACGGCCAGCGCGCCGCCGGGGCAGAAATCGTTCTGCACGTCGATCACGATCAGGGCGGTGGTCATGGCGGGGTCCTTTCGCGGCTGGTCGGTTGCCGGCACTATGGCGAAGCGCAACCGGGGGCGAAAGGGCATGACGGGTCACAGGCGGATCGGCAACGACGCGGCGCGGGCGCTGTTCCTCGACCGCCACGGCCTGCTCGGGCCGGGACCGGGCGGCGGCCTGGCGGGCCTGATCGCCGGCCTCGGGTTCGTCCAGATCGACAGCGTCAACACCCTCGCCCGCGCCCATGACCACATCCTCTGGGCCCGGCGGCAGAGCTACCGCCCGCCGGACCTGTCCCGCGCGCTGGAGCGCGGCGCGGTGTTCGAGCACTGGACCCACGACGCCGCCGCGATCCCGATGGACTTCTACCCCTACTGGCGGCTCAAGTTCGCCCGCGACCGCGCCCGCTGCGACGCCCGCTGGCCGGCCTGGCGCCGCGAGGGCTACCGCGACCGCTTCGACGCCGTGCTGGACCGTATCGCCGCCCATGGCCCGGTCACCTCGGCCGAGATGGGCGACGGCGAGGACCGCGGCTCGACCGGCTGGTGGGACTGGCACCCGTCGAAGACCGCGCTGGAATACCTCTGGCGCGCGGGCCGTCTCGCGGTGGCCCGGCGCGAGGGATTCCGCAAGGTCTATGACCTCGCCGAGAACGTGATCCCCGCCGCCCTGCGCGCCGATCACCGCCCCGAGGCCGAGATCGTCGACTGGGCCTGCGCCGCGGCGCTCGACCGGCTGGGTTTCGCCACCAGCGGCGAACTGGCGGCGTTCTGGGACATCGTCACCCCGGCCGAGGCGAAGGACTGGGTGGCGCGGGCGCTGGCCGAGGGCCGGGTGGAGCCGGTGGAGATCGGGCTGGCGGCGGGCGGCTGGCGCCGCTCGGTGGCCTGGCCGGGCACCGCGCCGGACCCGGACCGCGCCCACGGCAGCCGGGTCCGCATCCTGTCCCCCTTCGACCCGGCGCTGCGCGACCGCAAGCGCGCCGCGCGGCTGTTCGGCTTCGACTACCGGATCGAGATCTTCGTCCCCGAGCCCTGCCGCCGCTACGGCTACTACGTGTTCCCGGTCTTCGAGGGGGCCCGCGCCATCGGCCGCATCGACATGAAGGCCGAGCGCGCCGCGGGCTGCCTGTCGGTCACCGCCTTCTGGCCGGAGCCGGGGGTGCGGATGGGCAAGGGCCGGCTGCGGCGGCTGGAGGCGGAGCTGGACCGGATCGGCCGGCTGGGCGGCTGCGGGTCGGTCCGCTTCGCCGACGGCTGGCTGCGCGGCCCGGGCTGACCGGCGGCCCATCGGGCCCTCACGACAAAAAAAACCCGGGCGCGCGGGGCGCCCGGGCAGGTGGTCCGATGGGGGCGGGCAGGAAGGAGGCCCCGCCCCCGGGAGGAATTCAGCCCTTGGTGAAGTCCGGGTAGGCTTCCATCCCGAGCTCGCTCACGTCGAGCCCGTTGATCTCGGCCTCCTCGTCGACCCGCAGGCCCATCACCGCCTTCAGCACCAGCCAGACCACGGCAGAGCTGACGATGACGAACAGGCCGATGGCGATGATGCCGGTCAGCTGCCCGCCGAGGGTGGCGTCGGAGTTGGTCAGGACCACGGCCAGAGTGCCCCAGATGCCGGCGAACAGGTGCACCGGGATGGCGCCGACCACGTCGTCGATCTTGAACTTATCGAGCATCGGCACCGCGAAGACCACGATCACGCCGCCCACGGCGCCGATCAGCGTCGCCGCGCCCAGCGTCGGGGTCAGCGGTTCGGCGGTGATCGACACGAGGCCGGCCAGCGCGCCGTTCAGCACCATGGTGAGGTCCGGCTTCTTGTAGAGCGCCTGGGTCAGCAGCAGCGCGGCCACGGCCCCGCCGGCGGCGGCGGCATTGGTGTTGGCGAACACCCGGCCGATGTCGGCGACGTCACCGACGGTGCCCATCGCCAGCTGCGAGCCGCCATTGAAGCCGAACCAGCCGAGCCACAGGATGAACGTGCCAAGGGTTGCCAGCGCCAGGTTGGAACCGGGCATCGGGTGGGTCCTGCCGTCCTTGTACTTGCCGATCCGCGGCCCGAGGATGAGCGCCCCGGTGAGCGCCGCCCAGCCGCCGACCGAATGCACGATGGTCGAGCCGGCGAAGTCCGAGAACATCTCGTCGAGCCAGCCGCCGCCCCAGTCCCAGGACGCCTGCAGCGGGTAGATGAACCCGGTCAGCACGATGACGAAGATCAGGAACGGCCAGAGCTTGATCCGCTCGGCCAGCGTGCCCGAGACGATCGACGCGGTGGTGGCGCAGAACATCAGCTGGAAGAAGTAGTCGGTCGAGGTCGCCGCGTAGCCGTAATCGTCGGCCGCCTCGGCGGTCACGCCAACGGCCTCCATCACGGCCGGCCCGATGACGCCCGACAGGTAGCCCTCGGAGATCCAGGTCCCCAGCGGGTACATCAGGTTGTAGCCGATCAGGTAGTACATGATCGCGGCGAGCGAGAAGAGCGCGACGTTTTTGGTCAGCTGCATCGTCACGTTCTTGGACCGCACCAGGCCGGCTTCGAGCATCGCGAAGCCCGCGGCCATCCAGAACACGAGGAAGCCGCCGATCAGGAACAGCAGCGAGTTGAAGATGAAGACGCTGTCGGTGGAGGCGTTCACGCCCGGCACCGGTCCTTCGTCCTGGGCCAGGCCCAGCGTCGGCGCCGCGATCAGGGCGGCGGCGACCGGAATGAGTCGAGTGAGATTCATGTCGTAGGTGTCCCTTTCCCTGACGCGGCCTTACAGCGCGTCTTCGTTGGTTTCGCCGGTCCGCACCCGCAGGGCGCTTTCGACGTCGAGGGTGAAGATCTTGCCGTCGCCGATCTTGTCGGTCTTGGCGGTCTTGGCGATCGTCGCCACCACCTGCTCGGCCATGCCGTCCGCGACCACGATCTCGAGCTTGACCTTGGGCACGAAGTTCACGGCGTATTCGGCGCCGCGGTAGATCTCGGTGTGACCGGACTGCGAGCCGAAGCCCTTGATTTCGGTCACCATCATGCCGCGCACCCCGATCCCGGTCAGCGCTTCGCGGACCTCCTCGAGCTTGAACGGCTTGATCGTTGCGATGATGAGTTTCACGATCTTCCCCTTCAGGTTTCAGTCCAGGGCGGCCCGGTCCGAGCCGCCTTCACGCGGAACTAAAGGGCGCGACAGGGACCGGGGAACAAGGAAACGGCCCGCCGCGCCCGGCCCAAATCGGTTGGAGTTGCACATTTTTTGCACAAATTCGGGCAAACGATTATTTCTTGGGCGTTCGAAAAAGCGCCGTCCCGGTGATGGGAGCGCTCAACATTCCCGGCCGGGGTGACTATGTTGACCCCGAGCAGCCGGCCCGGGCCCGTCCCGCGCCGCCAGACGACAGACCACAGACCGGATCGAGAGAGCGCCGAGACCGCCATGACCGCGAACCGAGGCAAGGGGCCGCCGCTGGTGGCGGAACGCCGCTACGCCCAGCCCGCCTCCGGAGGCGGATCGGGCGGCGGGTCGGGCGGCCGCGGTGGCGGCGCCTCCGGAAAGGGTTCGGGCGGCGGCAAGCGCCGGCCCGCCCCCCGCCGCCGTCCCGCCCGGCGCGGGGTGTTCGGCTGGCTCCTCTTCGTCCTGTTGTGGCCCGTCCGCATGGTCTGGCGGATCACCTGGCGGCTGGGCCTCGTGGTCGGCCTGATCGTCGGTATGGCGGTGCTCTACACCGCCAGCACCCTGCCGCCGATCGAGGAACTGGTGGACGGCCGCACCCGCGGCTCGGTCACCCTGCTCGACCGCGAGGGCGAGGTGTTCGCCTGGCGCGGCGACCAGTTCGGCGGCATGGTCACCGCCGACACGGTCAGCCGCCACCTGCGCAACGCGGTGATCGCGACCGATGACCGCCGCTACCGGCTGCATCCCGGGATCGACCCGATCGGCGTCGCCAGCGCCATCCGCATCAACCTGAGCGAGGGCCGCGGCCCGCTCGACGGCCACGGCGGGTCGACCATCACCCAGCAGACCGCGAAGCTGCTCTGCCTCGGGGTGCCCTACGATGACAGCCAGTGGGAAAGCGAGAGCGCCTACGAGGCAG
>JBFKOW010000170.1:0-7103 GCA_041628615.1 Paracoccaceae bacterium
GCTCGGACCCAGCGGCCAGCCGCGCAGGGTGACCCGGCCGGTCACGCGCGGCAGGTCGCCCAGCAGGGCGCGGAGCAGCGCACCCCGGCCCGACCCGGCGACGCCGGCAACGCCGAGGATCTCGCCGGCCCGCAGGGTGAAGCTCGCGCCGCGCAGCGGCCCCGCCGCCAGGCCCTCGACGGCGAGCGCGGGCGGCCCGAGGACCGCGTCCGCGGGCCGTGGCGGGAACAGGCCGGTCAGGCTCTGCCCGGTCATCTCCTCGATGATCCGGTCCTGTCCGGTCTGCGCCAGCGGCCGGGTCGAGACGTGCCGCCCGTCGCGCAGCACGCTCACCCGGTCGGCGAGGCGCAGCACCTCGGGCATCCGGTGCGAGACGTAGAGGATCCCCGCCCCCTGTCGAACCAGTTCGCCGATCACCGCGAACAGCCGGTCGGCCTCGCCGCTGGTCAGCGCGGCGGTCGGTTCGTCCATCACGTAGAGCCAGGCGGCGCCGGGCCGGCCCTGGCCGTCCTCGCCGATCAGGGTGCCGGCGATCCGCACCAGCATCTGGTCCCCGGCGCCGAGACCCGAGACCGGCGCGCGCGGGTCGAGCCCGTCGAGCCCGAGCCGCGCCAGCGCCGCCGCCGCCGCGCCGTTCAGCGCCCGCCAGTCCACCAGCCCGGCCCGGCGCGGGTAGGGCCGGTCGAGATGCATGTTCTCGGCCACCGACAGGCCCGGCACCGGGTGCAGTTCCTGGTGGATGAAGCGCAGTCCCGCGGTGCGCATCGCCGCCGGGGCTCCGAGGGGCAGGGCCACGCCGTCGAGCGTGATCCGGCCCGCATCGGGCCGGTCGAGCCCGGCGAGGATGCGGATCAGCGTCGACTTGCCGGCGCCGTTCTCGCCCATCAGGGCATGGACCTCGCCGCCGCGCAGGACGAGGCCGACGCGATCCAGCGCCTGCACCGTGCCGAAGCGGCGGCTTATCCCGTCGAGCGTCAGTCGCGGCATCGTGGCGGGTCCGTCGGGCGGGACGCCGGCGGGCGGCGTCCCCGTCCCGTCACTCCCCGGCGACGTTCGCGGCGGTGATCAGCCGGGTCGGCACGTAGATCACCCGCTGGACCACCGGCTCACCGGCGAGGATTCGGGCCACGGTGTCGGCGGTGGTGCGGCCGATCCCGTCGAAGTCCTGCGCCACCGACGCCTCGAAGTTGCCGCCCGCCGCGATCGCGTCGCGGGCCTGCGGGTTGGCGTCGATGCCGGTGATCACGATGCCCTCGCCGGCCCGGCCCGCGGCCTCGATCGCCTGCAGCGCGCCGAGCGCCGGCTGGTCCCAGGCGGCCCAGACCGCGTTGATGCTGCCGGGCTCGGGATTGGCGGCGAGCAGGGCCTCCATCCGCGCCCGGCTGTCGGCGATGCCGCCGTCGCTGACGTCGGGGGTGATCCGGTCGATCACCTCGATGTCGGGGAAGTTGCCGAACACCGCGTCGGCGATGACGCCGCGGATCTGCACCGGCGGGAAGGGGTCGAAGGTGAACATCACCACCTTGCCCGCGCCGCCGATCCGGTTGGCGACGTAGACCGCGGTCTCGGCCGCCATCGCGTAGCCGTTCGAGGTGACGTTCGCGGCGACCAGCGGGTCGCTGCCCGCGTCCATCCCGACCACCGGGATCCCGGCCGCGTCGGCGGCGGCCAGCCCGGCGCCGATCTGCGCCGGGTCGACGTTGATGACGATGGCGTCGACGCCCTGGGTCACCACGTCCTCGATCCGGCTGATGACCGCGGCGACGTCGCCGGCGGTGTCGATCACGTTCACGGTCCAGCCCAGTTCCGCCGCCCGCGCGCCGAAGCCGTCGACGTAGAACTGGGTACCCGGCTGGGCGAGGTAGGGGGTGATCACCGCCACCTCCTGTGCCGGTGCCGCGCCCGCGATCCCGATCGCCGCCGCGAGGCCGATCATCGTTGTCCGAAGCGTCATGGTGCCGTCCCTCCCTATGGCATGGCGCAATCCTGCGGGCTATGTGTGGCACCGGCCGCGCGGATCGTCCAGTTCCCGCGGTTGCCCGCCCCGTTCGCCCCGCCCCGTTCGCCAGGAGACCGCCGATGCCCGCCAAGACCGACGGCACCGTCTTCATCGGCATCGACATCGGCACCGGGTCGGTCAAGGCGGTGATGGCCGGGCCCGGCGGGGTCCGGCTCGACGGCTACGCCGCGGCGCATGCCATGCGCCGCCCCGCGCCGGGCGCGGCCGAGCAGGACCCGGCGGAGTGGATGGCCCATGTCGCGGCCGCGCTGGACCGGTTCGCCGCCCATCCGGGCGCCGGGGCGGTGGCGGCCATCGGCATCACTTCGCAGGTCAACACCCATGTGTTCTGTGGCGCCGACCTCGCGCCGCTGCATCCGGCGATCACCTGGCAGGACACCCGGCCCGCGGCGCAGGCGGCCCGGCTCGACGCCGCGATCGGGGCCGGGGCCAAGACCGCCGCGCTGGGCGCGCCGATCCCGATCGACGCGAGCCACGCCCTGTCGCGGATGGCCTGGATGGCCGAGACCCGGCCCGAGGTCTGGGCCGCCACCGCCCACGTCCTGCTGCCCAAGGACCTCGCAGTCGCCAGGCTGACCGGCGGCGCGGTGGCGGCGGACCCGATCTCGGCGGTGGGCCTGGCCGGGCCGGACCTGCGCTACGCCGGAGCGGTGCTGGACCTCGTGCCGCGGGCCGCGGCCGTGCTGCCGCCCTTGGCCGATCCGCTGTCAGTGGTCGGCCGGGTGGCCGCCGGCCGGCCCTTCGCCGGGGTGCCGGTGGCGGCGGGGACGATGGATGCCTGGGCGAGCATGTTCGGCCTCGGCGTCGCCGCCGAGGGCGAGGCGATGTATCTGTCCGGCACCAGCGAGGTGCTGGGCCTGATCTCGGCCGCGCGGCACGGCGCGCCGGGGATCATCACCTTCCCGGAGTGGCGGGGGATCACGCTGCACGCCGCGCCGACGCAGTCGGGCGGGGCCTCGCTCGGCTGGCTCGCCCGGCTTCTCGGGCAGGAGATCGGGGCGCTCGACGGGCTGGCCGCGCGGGCGCCGGTCACCCGCACCACGCCGCTGTTCCTGCCGCATCTCGACGGCGAGCGGGCGCCGCTCTGGGACCCGGCCTCGCGCGGGGCCTTCGCCGGCATGTCCGGCGCTACCGGCCCGGCAGAGATCGCCGCCGCGGTGATGGAGGGCGTGGCCTTCTCGGCCCGGCTGGCGCTGGAGGCGATCGAGGTCAGCGGCGGCCGGGCGGTCGAGCGGCTGCGCCACGGCGGCGGCGGCGCGGCCTCGGACGCCTGGTGCCGGATCCGGGCCACGGCGCTGGGCCGGGGGCTCGACCGCGTGGCCGCGCCCGAGGCGGGCGCGATGGGGGCGCTTGTGATGGCGGGGGTGGCCGCGGGGCACATGGCCGACCTCGCCGAGGCGGCGCGCAGCCTCGTCGTCCCCGGCCAGAGCTTCGAACCCGACCCGGCGCAGCGGGGGCTGGCCGAAGACCGCTACGGCGCGTTCCGGGAACTTTACGCGGCGCTGGGCGGGGTCAACCGCCACCTGCGCGGCGAGACGGCCTAGGGCCGCGGGCAGGGGGGCTGCCCGGCGTTCCGGACCTGCCGCCAATGCAGCCGGTCCGGGGCCGGCTGCCCGGATTTTGAGCAATCTTCCAAACCGTGCCCAACCGTGCCAGTGTCGGCCTGTTCCTACCGGCGCACCGCCACGACATAAGCGGCCGGAGACACGTTCAGACAGGGGGATTCCATGACCAGACGACCGATCATCTCCGCGGGCGGCCTGCACCGCCGGCAGCTTCTTCTCGGCGCCTCCGGGGCGGCCGCAGCGGCCGGGCTCGGGCTGCGGCCCGGACGGCTCTTCGCGCAGGACCCGATCAGCGTCGCCGGCATCTACACCGTGCCGGTCGAACAGCAGTGGGTCAGCCGCATCCACGTCGCCGCCGAGGCCGCCAAGGGCGCCGGGCAGATCAGCTACACCTTCACTGAGAACACCGCCAACACCGACTATCCGCGGGTGATGCGGGAATACGCCGAACAGGGCGTGAAGCTCATCATCGGCGAGATCTTCGGCGTCGAGCAGGAGGCCCGCGAGGTGGTGCTCGACTACCCCGAGACCGCCTTCCTGCTGGGCTCGTCCTTCCTCGACGATCCGGCCTATCCGAACCTCGCGGTGTTCGACAACTACATCCAGGACGCGTCCTACCTGTCGGGGATCATCGCCGGGGCGATGACCCAGACCGGCAACATCGGCATGGTCGGCGGCTTCCCGATCCCCGAGGTGAACCGGCTGATGCACGCATTCATGGCGGGCGTGCGCGAGATGCGCGACGACGCCACCTTCCAGGTGAGCTTCATCGGCTCGTGGTTCGACCCGCCGAAGGCCAAGGAGACCGCCTTCGCGATGATCGAGAACGGCGCCGACCTGCTCTATGCCGAGCGGTTCGGCGTGTCGGACGCGGCGCAGGAGCGCGGCATCCTCGCCATCGGCAACGTGATCGACACCCAGCCGGACTATCCCGACACCGTGGTCGCCTCGGCGCTCTGGCACTTCGAGCCGACGCTGCAGGCGGCGCTGGCGCGGGTCGCGGAGGGCAGCTTCGCGGCGGCGAACTACGGCGTCTACAGCTACATGAAGGAGGGCGGCTGCTCGCTCGCGCCGCTGGGCACCTTCGCGGGCAAGGTGCCGCAGGCGGCGCTCGACCTCGTGGCCGAGCGCGAGGCGGCGATCAGGACCGGCGACTTCGTGGTCGAGGTCAACGACGAAGAGCCGACCTCCTCGTGACCGCGGCGGCCCCGGACCGGGGCGTCGTGCTGCGGCTGACCGGGATCACCAAGCGGTTCGGTCGGCTGGCCGCCAACGACGACATCAGCTTCGCCCTCCACGAGGGCGAAGTCCTTGCCCTGCTCGGGGAAAACGGCGCGGGCAAGACCACGCTGATGAACATCCTGTTCGGCCACTACACCGCCGACGCGGGCAGCGTGGAGGTCTTCGGACGGGAACTGCCGCCGGGCGCGCCGGGGGCGGCGCTGGCCGCCGGGGTGGGCATGGTGCACCAGCATTTCACCCTCGCAGACAACATGACGGTGCTGGAGAACGTCCTGCTTGGCACTGTTCCGCTCTGGCGCTTCGGGCTCGACCGGGCACGGGGCCGGGCGCGGCTGGCGGACCTGTCGCGGGATTTCGGGCTCGCCGTCGATCTCGACGCCCGGATCCGGTCGCTCTCGGTGGGCGAGCGGCAGCGGGTGGAGATCCTCAAGGCGCTCTACCGCGACGCCCGCATCCTGATCCTCGACGAACCCACCGCGGTGCTGACCCCGCAGGAAAGCGAGGCGCTGTTCGACACCCTCGCCAAGGCGGTCCGGCGCGGCCTGTCGGTGATCTTCATCTCGCACAAGCTGCACGAGGTGATGGCGATCTCGGACCGGGTGGTGGTGCTGCGCCACGGCCGGCTGGCGGGCGAGGTCGCCACCCGCGACACCGACCGCCACCGGCTGGCCGAGATGATGGTCGGCGCCGAGGTCGCGCTGCCCCATGCGCAGGCCCGCGACCCGGGCGAGACCCTGCTGGAACTGCGCGACGTGTCGATGGCCGCCGAAGGGCGCCGGGTCGGGCTGAACCGGGTGAACCTGTCGCTCAGGGCCGGGCAGATCACCGGCATCGCCGGGGTCTCGGGCAACGGGCAGGGGGTTCTCGCGGACCTGATCGGCGGGCTGGCCCGTCCCGACGGCGGCGAACTTCGGGTCGGCGGGCAGCCTGTCGCCGACTGGTCGCCCCGCGCCTCCCTGGCCGCCGGGGTCGGGCGGATCCCCGAGGACCGGCACGCGCTGGGCTCGATCGCGGATTTCACGCTGACCGAAAACGCCGTGCTCGAGGGCTACGCCGCCCCGCCGTTCAGCCGCTCGGGCCTTGTCGACTGGCGCGCCGCCCGCCGCCACGCCGAGGCGATCATCGCCCGCTACGACGTGCGCTGCCCGGGGCCGGACACCCGGATCCGGCTGCTGTCGGGCGGCAACATGCAGAAGCTGATCCTCGGCCGGGTGCTCGAGGCCGGGCCGCGGATCATCCTCGCCAACCAGCCGGTGCGCGGGCTCGACATCGGCGCGCTGACCTACGTGCAGGAGCGGCTGATCGCGGCCCGCGACGGCGGCGCGGCGGTGCTGCTGATCTCGGAGGACCTCGACGAGATCCTCGCCCTGTCGGACGAGATCCGGGTGATGTCGGAGGGCCGGATGTCGCCGGCCTTCCCGCGCGGGTCCAGGACCGCCGCAGAACTGGGCGTCTGGATGGCCGGGCAGGGCTTCGACCATGCGGCTTGAACCCGTCGCCGCCCCCTCGCTGGCCCGCACCCTGGGCCTGCCGGCGCTGTCGCTGGCGATGACCGTGGTGGTGGCCTCGGGGCTCGCGATGCTGGCCGGGGCCGACCCCTTCGCCACGCTGGGACTGATCCTGAAGGGGGCGCTGGGCTCGAAGTTCGCGCTGCTCGAAACGCTCAACCGGGCGACGCCGCTGATCTTCACCGGGCTCGCCGTGGCCGTCGCCTTCCGCGCCCGGCTGTGGAACATCGGCGCCGAGGCGCAGCTTTACGCCGGGGCGCTGGTCACCGTGCTGATCGGCACCCAGATGGGCCTGCCCGGACCGCTGGCGCTCGCGGCGATGGCGCTGGGCGCGGTGCTGGCCGGGGCGCTGGTGCTGCTCGGGCCGGTGGTGCTCAAGGTCCGGCTGGGGGTGGACGAGGTGGTCACCACGCTGCTGTTCAACTTCATCATGCTGCTGTTCATCTCGCTGCTGCTCGAAGGGCCGCTGAAGGACCCGATGGGCATGGGCTGGCCGAAATCCGAGGCGCTGCCCCGCGACGCGCGGCTGCCCCGGATCGTCGAGGGGCTGCGGCTGCACTGGGGCTTCGGGCTCGGGCTGATCGCCGCCGTGGCGGTCTGGATCGTGCAGACCCGGACCACGCTCGGCTACGAGATCCGGGCGGTGGGGCAGAACCCCGAGGCGGCGCGCTTCGCCGGCATCCCGGTGGGCCGGGTGCTGCTCAAGACCGCGCTGCTGTCGGGCGGGCTCGCCGCGCTCGCGGGGTTCTCCGAGGTGGCGGGGCTGAA
>JBFKOW010000171.1:0-7100 GCA_041628615.1 Paracoccaceae bacterium
CCGGACCGGCGCGGGATCGCGCGCCGCAAGGCCGGCCTGCCCGAGACAGGCCGCGTCGAGGGCCGGGCCTGGCCGTCTGCGAGGTCGTAATGGGCGATCCGCCGCTCGGCCACCAGGTCGGCCTCGTCCGGCGCGATGTGGGCCGAGGTATGGTCCTCGCCGACGAAGGCCCTGAGCGCGTCGAGATCGCGCCAGACCATCACGAAGCTGAATTCCCGCGGGCTGTCGGGCCGCGCCGCGCCGGGCAGCACCTGAACGATGCCGTCGGTGGACCGCATCAGCGGGATCGCGGTGTCGTGGAAGAACCGCGCGAAGGCGGCCGCCTTGCCGGGATGGGTGGTGACCTGGAAGATACGCATGATCATGGCTGCGGCCCTCCCCCGGCCGCTCCGCCAGCATGGCACGGCCCACCGGCGGCGAACCGCTTGGCCGGACCGGGGCGCGCCGCCTATGCTGACCCCGACCCGGCGGCGAGCAGGAGCAGGATGACCCGTCAGCGCCTCTACCGGATCGGCGCGCCGATCCACTGGACCGAGCAGGGCGGCGCCGGGCGGCCGACGGTCTGGCTCCCCGGTCTGGGACTGCCCGCGGCGGGCTGTTTCGACGCGGTGCTGGCCGATCCGGCGCTGCCGCCGCTGCGGGCGGTCCTGGTCGATCCGCCGGGGGTCGGCGGCGGCGCGGCGCCGGCCCGGCCGCCGCGCAGCGTGGCCGACATGGCCGACGCCGTGGCCGACCTGATCGACCACCTGGGCGAGGCCGCCTGCACCGTGATCGGCTATTCGCTGGGCGGCAGCGTGGCGATCGAACTGGCCTGCCGCCGCCCCGACCTCGTGGCAAGGCTGATCGTGGCCGAGGCGAACCTGCTGCCGGGCGGCGGCGGCGCGTCGCGCCGGATCGCGGCGGCCCCGGCGGCGGAATTCGCGGCGACGGTGCTGCCCGGAATGATCCGGTCGCTGGAGGCCGCGGGCGCGGCGGGCGATCCGGCCGCCGGCTTCATCGCGCGGTGCTGGGCCGAGGCGGACCCGGCGGCGCTCCATGCCGCGGCGGCGGCGCTGGTGGACCTGCCCGGCGATTTTCTCGGCCGTTTCCTCGGCCTCGGCCTGCCGCGCACCTTCATCTACGGCGAGACCAGCCTGCCCGGTCCGGGCCGCCCGCCGGCGGCGGACGCGCCGGACCCGGACGCGCTGGCCGATGCCGGGGTCGCGGTGGCGATCCTCGGCGGCGTCGGCCACGACCTGATGCTGACCAACCCGTCCGGCTTCGCCCGGCTGGTGGCGGCGGGCCTGGGCCGAGGCTGAGGCCCGGCGGCGGCGCTCAGCCCCAGAGTTCGGGATCGGCCGGATGCAGCCCGCCGGCGTCGAAGCGCATCGGCACGGCGCGGTCCTCGGCCAGCAGCATCGGCCCGTCGAGGTCCACCACCTCGGCGCCCTGCGCCACCAGCAGCGCCGGGGCCATCGCCAGCGACGAGCCGACCATGCAGCCGACCATGATCCGCAGCCCGGCCGCGCGGGCGGCGTCGCGCAGCGCCAGCGCCTCGGTCAGCCCGCCGGCCTTGTCGAGCTTGATGTTGACCATGTCGTATTTGCCGGCGAGCCCCGGCAGGCTGGCCCGGTCGTGGCAGCTTTCGTCGGCGCAGACCGGCACCGGGCGCTCGATCCCGGCCAGCGCGTCGTCGGCGCCGGCGGGCAGCGGCTGTTCCACCACGATCACCCCCAGCCGGGCGAGGTGCGGCGCGAGATCGGCGTAGACCCCGGCGCTCCAGCCCTCGTTGGCGTCGACGATGATCGCCGGATCCGGCGCCCCGGCGCGCACCGCCTCGAGCCGGGGCAGGTCGTCGGCGGTGCCGAGCTTGACCTTGAGCAGCGGCCGGTGGGCGTGGCGGGCGGCGGCGGCGCGCATCGCCTCGGGGGTGTCGAGCGACAGGGTGAAGGCCGAGGTCACCGGCCGGGGCCGGGGCAGCCCGGCGAGCCGCCAGACCGGCGCGCCGGTGATCTTGGCCTGCAGGTCCCAGAGCGCGCAGTCCACCGCGTTGCGCGCCGCGCCGGGCGGCAGCGCGTCCTGCAGGTCGTGGCGCTGGATGCCCTCGGGCAACCCCGCGATCTGCGCCGCCACGCTGTCGAGGCTTTCGCCGTAGCGGGCGTAGGGCACGCATTCGCCCTGCCCCATCTCGCCCCGGTCGAAGGCCCGGACGGTGAGCACATCGGCATGGGTCTTGGACCCGCGCGAGATGGTGAAGACCTCGGCCAGCCGGAAGCTGTCGCGGGTGACGCTGAGCGGCATCGGGTGTCCTTCGTGGTTGCCCGTGGGGTCCGAGGCTACAGCGCCAGCACCGCGTCCACCAGCCGCGCGGCCCCGTGCCGGTAGGGGTCCACGGTGGGCAGGCCCAGCCGGTCCTCGATCCCGGCGCAGCAGGCCAGCGCGGCGGCGTCGTCGAGCGCCTTGGTGTTCACCGACACGCCCGCCACCGCGCAGGCCGGGTTGACCAGCCGGGCCAGCGGCAGCGCGGTGTCGCGCAGCTGTTCCAGCGTCGGCAGGCCGAAATCGGGCAGCCCGCGCATGTGGGTCCGGGTCGGCTCGTGGGCGAGGATCAGCGCGTCGGGCTGGCCGCCGTGGATCAGCGCCAGCGTCACCCCGGAATAGGAGACGTGGAACAGGCTGCCCTGCCCCTCGATGTGGTCCCAGTGGTCGGGCTCGGCGTCGGGGGTGAGGTATTCCACCGCCCCGGCCATGAAATCGGCGATCACCGCGTCGAGCGGCACCCCCCGCCCGGTGATCAGGATGCCGGTCTGGCCGGTGGCGCGGAAGTCGGACTTCAGCCCCCGGCGCTGCATCTCGGCGTCCATCGACATCGCGGTGTACATCTTGCCGCAGGAACAGTCGGTGCCGACCGCGAGCACCCGCTTGCCGGTCCGTTTCCTGCCGGTGGCGATCGGGTAGGCGACGGTGGGCACCCGCACGTCGTGCAGGGTGCGGCCGTTCACCTCGGCGGCGGCCATCAGGTCGTTCTCGTTGCGCAGCAGGTTGTGCAGCCCGGCGGCGATGTCGTAGCCGAGTTGCAGCGCGCGGACCATCTCGGCCTTCCATGCCGCCGAGATCACCCCGCCCCGGTTCGCGACGCCGACCACGAGGGTCCTGGCCCCGGCGGCGAGTCCCTGCTCCAGCGTCATGTCGGGCAGGCCCATGTCGGCCTTGCAGCCCGCCATGCGGAACTGGCCGACGGCGTTCTCGGGCCGCCAGTCGCAGATCCCCTGCGCCACCTTGGCGGCGAGCGGGTCCGGCGCGTCGCCGAGAAACAGGAGGTAGGGGGTCTGGATCATGGCGCGGCTCCGTCCGTCGGGTCAAAGGTCAGAAAACCACATCCTGCGCCGCTGTCATGCCCGAAAACCGCCCGCCGCGCCGATCCGGCCGCCGCCGCGCCGCCGCTGCCCGATCCGCGGGCAGGTTTTCGGCCCCGCCGCGCTTGCCCGCCGGGCCGGGTTTCACTAACCGGTTGCCGACCCTGATCCAGACCAGAGAGGCCGCCGATGTCGTTCCGCCCGCAACCCGCCCCCAAGGCCGTCCCGAACCGCTGCCAGCTGTTCGGCCCCGGGTCGCGCCCCGAACTGTTCGAGAAGATGGCGAAGTCCGACGCCGACGTCATCAACCTCGACCTCGAGGACAGCGTCGCCCCCGACGACAAGGTCGCCGCCCGCAGGAACATCGTCGAGGCGATCGGCGACATCGACTGGGGCAACAAGACGCTCAGCGTGCGGATCAACGGGCTCGACACCCAGTTCTGGGTGCAGGACGTGCTCGACCTCGTGGAGAAGGCCAGCGACCGGCTCGACCGGATCATGATCCCGAAGGCCGGCTGCGGCGAGGACATCTATGCCGTGGACGCGGTGATCTCGGCCGCCGAACTGGGCAAGGGCCGGCGCAAGCGGATCGACTTCGAGTGCATCATCGAGACCGCCGCCGGGATCGCCCATTGCGAGGCGATCGCCGCCGGCAGCCCGCGGATGGTGGCGATGTCGCTCGGCGCCGCCGACTTCGCCGCCTACATGGGGATGCAGACCACCGGCATCGGCGGCACCCAGGAAAACTACTACATGCACCGCAAGGACGGCGACGCCGACGCCTATTACTGGGCCGATCCGTGGCACTGGGTGCAGGCCAAGATCGTCGCCTGCTGCCGCACCCACGGGGTGCTGCCGGTGGACGGGCCGTTCGGCGACTTCTCGGACCCCGAGGGGTTCAGGGCGCAGGCGCTGCGTTCGGCGACGCTCGGCATGGTCGGCAAGTGGGCGATCCATCCCAGCCAGGTGACGATGGCCAACGAGGTGTTCACCCCGTCCGAGAAGGCGGTGACCGAGGCCCGCGAGATCCTGAAGGCGATGGAAGAGGCCAAGGCCGCCGGCAAGGGCGCGACGACGTACAAGGGCCGGCTGATCGACATCGCCTCGATCAAGCAGGCCGAGGTGGTGGTCAAGCAGGCCGAGATGATCGCGAAGTGACGCGGGCCGGGGCCGGGGCGTCGCGCACCCGCCCCGCCGCTACCCGGCGAGCCCCCGGCGGATCAGGTTCAGCCCCGCGACCGCGAGCACGATCAGGGTCGCCCGGCGGAAGGTCCGCTGGTCGACCCGGTCCGACAGCCGGAACCCCAGCCACAGCCCGGCCAGCGCCGGCGGCACCATCAGCGCCGAAACCGGCCAGGTCTGCGCGTTGAAGATGCCGGATTGCACATGCGCCCCGGCCAGCGCCGCCGCGCCGAGGCCGTAGACCACCCCCTGCACCCGCATCTGGTCGGTCTTGGGGGTGTCGATGGCGGTGAGATACATCACCGTCGGCGGCCCCCAGATCCCCGACACCCCGCCGATCGCCCCGGCAAAGCCGCCGATCCCCGCCTCGACCCGCGCGCCCGGCGCGATCCGGGGCCGCCAGCCGACGATCTGCAGCGCCGCGAAGCCCACCACCGGCACCCCGATCATCAGCAGCAGCGTGCCGGACGGGACGATGGCCACCAGTTGCGCCGAGGCGACGAGGGTGACCAGCCCGGCGAGCAGGAACACCCGGAACCGGCGGATCGAGGCCCGGGCCTCGGCCCAGCCCTGCCGCAGCGCCTGCACCCCGTTGGTGACGAGGGTGGGCAGGATCAGCGCCGCGAGCGCCACCTCGGGGGGCAGCAGGCTCGACAGGCCGGAAATCATCACCATCGGCATGGCGAAGCCGACGATGCCCTTCACCAGCCCGGCCAGCAGCGCCACCGCCATGGCGGCCAGAAGCAGATTCGGTGCTATGTTCGGAATGAGCGTGTCCATGCCGCCCCTCTAGCGCAGGCCGCCGGCGGACGCAGCAAGGATCGAAAGGGTCATTTTCGTTCTTTTCGCGGGCCGTTCGAGACTTATTATTGCGCTGCAGGTGCAACATCGCTAGTGCTGCACCAGCAAAATCGCGGATTCGAGACGGAGAGAGCCATGCCCCGTGACGACAAGATGCCCGCCGAGAGCGGCCTGCTGCCCGACCTGCTGGCGCTGACCGGGGCCGCCGTGGCGCCGGCCGAGGCGTTGCTGGAGCGTGCGCGGACCGCCGTGGCGGCGCTGGTCACCGGCGCCGACGGCCGCGTCTCGGGCACCCTGATCGAGACCCACCAGACCGCCGCCCACGGCCTCGCCTGGGTCGCCACCTACGTCGAATCGCTGCGCCAGATGCAGCGCTGGGCCGAACGGCTCGACGCCGCGGGCAAGCTGACCGAGATCGACCGGCTGATCCTGCAGATCGCGTTCGGCGAATACCTGTCGCAGCTGTCCGGCGGCATCCCGATGAGCCAGGGCGAGATCGTCCGGCCGCAGGATCTCGGGCTGACCGGGGACGACGCCGCGGCGCTGCTGACCGAGGCGGTCACCGCCCTGACCGGCCGCGGCAACACCCAGGCCGCGCGGATGCGCCTCGTCGCGCTGATGCAGGACCAGATGGCCAACGCGATGTTCGGCACCTCCGGGCTCGACGAGGAACTGGAGATGATCCGCGACCAGTTCCTGCGCTACGCCCGCGAGAAGGTCGCCCCGGCCGCCCATGACTGGCACCTGAAGGACGAACTGATCCCGATGGAGGTGATCGGGGACCTGGCCGAGATGGGCGTCTTCGGCCTGACCATCCCCGAGGAATACGGCGGCTTCGGCCTGTCCAAGGCGTCGATGTGCGTGGTCTCGGAGGAGTTGTCGCGCGGCTACATCGGCGTCGGCTCGCTCGGCACCCGGTCCGAGATCGCCGCCGAACTGATCCTGTGCGGCGGCACCGAGGACCAGAAGCGCAGGTGGCTGCCCGGCCTCGCCAGCGGAGAGATCCTGCCCACCGCGGTGTTCACCGAGCCGAACACCGGGTCGGACCTCGGGTCGCTGCGCACGAAGGCGGTCAGGGACGGCGACGACTGGGTGGTGACCGGCAACAAGACCTGGATCACCCATGCCGCCCGGACCCACGTGATGACCGTGCTGGCCCGCACCGTGCCGGACACCGACGACTACCGCGGCCTGAGCATGTTCCTCGCCGAGAAGACCCCCGGCACCGATGCCGAGCCGTGGCGCGACGCGGGCATTTCCGGCGGCGAGATCGAGGTGCTGGGCTACCGCGGGATGAAGGAATACACCCTCAACTTCGACGGCTTCCGGGTGTCGGGCGAGAACCTGCTCGGCGGCGTCGAGGGCCAGGGCTTCAAGCAGCTGATGCAGACCTTCGAGAGCGCCCGGATCCAGACCGCCGCCCGCGCCATCGGCGTGGCGCAGAACGCGCTCGACGTGTCGCTGCGCTACGCGCTGGACCGCAAGCAGTTCGGCAAGGCGCTGATCGAATTCCCGCGCGTCGCCGGCAAGCTGGCGATGATGGCGGTCGAGATCATGGTGGCGCGGCAGCTCACCTACTTCTCGGCCCGCGAGAAGGACGCCGAGCGGCGCTGCGATCTCGAGGCCGGGATGGCCAAGCTGCTGGGCGCCCGCGTCGCCTGGGCGGCGGCGGACAACGGGCTGCAGATCCACGGCGGCAACGGCTTCGCGCTGGAATACCAGATCAGCCGGATCCTCTGCGACGCCCGCATCCTCAACATCTTCGAGGGTGCCGCCGAGATC
>JBFKOW010000172.1:0-7084 GCA_041628615.1 Paracoccaceae bacterium
GCGTTTCCCGTTTGACAACCGACCGGGGCGGCGCGATCCGTGGCCGCCATGTATCGGACGCTGCACCGTCTCGCCGACCGGCTGGCCCGGATCATGGCCCTCGCCGGCGGCCTGATCCTTGTCGGGCTGACGGCGCTGACCTGCCTGTCGATCCTCGGCCGCGCCTTCGTGCCGCTCGGGATCGGGCCGGGACCGGTGCCGGGGATCTACGAGATCACCGAGATCGCCGTCGCGGTCGCCGTCTTCGCCTTCCTGCCCTGGACCCAGCTGACCCGCGGCCACGCCGCGGTTGACCTGCTCAAGCCGGTGTTCGGCGGACCGCTGAACCGCGGGCTCGACCTGGTGATCGACCTCGGGATGCTGGCGGTGGCGCTGGCCGGGACCTGGCGGCTGTGGCTCGGGATGCTGGACCGGGTCGCCTACGGCGACACCACCCTGATCCTCGGCTGGCCGCTCTGGCCGGGCTACGCGCTGGCGCTGGGCGGGGCCGGGGCGTTCAGCCTCGTCGCCGGGTTCTGCGTGTTGCGGTCGGGGCGGGCCCTGGTCGGCGGCGGCACCGACGCCGACGACAACGGGGCCGGGATGCCATGACCCCGATCGCGCTGGCGCTCTGGTCCTTCCCGGTGCTGCTCGGGCTGATCCTGCTCCGGGTGCCGATCGCGCTGGCGATGATCGGGGTCGGGGTGACCGGAACGGTGCTGGTGATCGGCACTCCGGCGATGGTGCTGAACCAGCTCAAGACGCTGACCTTCGGGACCTTCTCGAACTACTCGTTCTCGATCATCCCGCTGTTCCTGCTGATGGGCCAGTTCGCGGCGATCTCGGGGATGTCGGCGGCGCTGTTCCGGGCCGGGGAGGCGTGGCTGGGGCACCGCCGCGGCGGCGTGGCGATGGCGGCGATCGGCGCCTGCGCCGGGTTCGGGGCGATCTGCGGGTCGTCGCTGGCCACCGCGGCGACGATGGGCCGGGTGGCGCTGCCCGAACTGCGGGCCTACGGCTATTCCGGGGCGCTGTCGACCGGGGCGCTGGCGGCGGGCGGCACGCTGGGCATCCTGATCCCGCCCTCGGTGATCCTGGTGATCTACGCGGTGATCGCCGAGCAGAACATCGAGAAGCTGTTCGTCGCGGCGCTGATCCCCGGCCTGCTCGCGGCGCTGGGCTACATCCTCGCCGTGGCGGTATGGATGCGGGCGGCGCCGGGAAGCGCGGCGCTCCGCCCCGAGGCGACCCGGGCCGAGAAGATGGCCGCCCTGCGCGCGGTCTGGCCGGTCCTCGTGATCTTCCTGCTGATCGTCGGCGGGATCTATGCCGGACTGTTCACCCCGACCGAGGCCGCCGCGGTGGGCGCCGGCGGCACCGGCCTGCTGGCGCTGCGCTCGGGCCGGCTGACCCGCGAAGGGCTGCAGGAGGCGATCCTGTCGACGGCGAGCACAACGGCGATGATCTTTCTCATCATCCTCGCCGCCGGGCTCTACAACTCCTTCCTGGCGCTGACCCGGATGCCGCAGGAGGCGACCGACTGGGTGGCCGCGGCGGGCCTGTCGCCCTGGGTCGTGCTGACCGTCGTGCTGGTCCTCTACCTCGTGCTCGGCTGCGTGATGGATTCGCTGTCGATGATCCTGCTGACCATCCCGATCCTCTACCCGATCATGGCCGCGCTCGATTTCGGCCTGACCCCGGACGAGTTCGGCCTGTGGTTCGGAATCCTGGTGCTGATCGTGGTCGAGGTCGGGCTGATCACCCCGCCGGTGGGGCTCAACCTGTTCATCATCAACCGGATGGCCGGCGACATCCCGATCGGGCAGACCTATCGCGGCGCCCTGCCCTTCGTGCTGACCGACATGGTGCGGGTGGTGCTGCTGGCCGCCTTCCCGGCGCTGACCCTGTGGCTGGTCCGGGTGCTGGACGGGCTGGCGGCGCTGGGCGGCGGGGGTTGATACGGCGGCGCGAAGAGGCCAAACCCCCGGGGAGCCAACAGGGAGCGCTGCCATGACCTTCGACCGCTCGATCAAGATCGCCCCGTCCATCCTGTCCGCAGACTTCGCCGATTTCGGGCGCGAGATCCGGGCCATCGAGGCGCAGGGCGCCGACTGGGTCCATGTCGACGTGATGGACGGGCATTTCGTGCCGAACCTGACCTTCGGCCCGCCGGCGGTGAAGGCGTTCCGGCCCCACGTCACCACGGTGATGGACGTGCACCTGATGATCGCGCCGGTCGATCCCTACATCGACGCCTATGCCGAGGCCGGGGCCGACATCCTGACCGCCCACGTCGAGGCCGGGCCGCACATCCACCGCACCCTGCAGGCGATCCGCGCCGCCGGGATGAAGGCGGGCGTGGCGCTCAACCCCGGCACCCCGGCCGAGGCGGTGGCGCACCTGCTCGACCTGACCGACCTCGTCTGCGTGATGACCGTGAACCCCGGCTTCGGCGGCCAGAAGTTCATCGACCTGACCGGCAAGATCCGCCGCCTGCGCGAGATGATCGGCGACCGCCCGGTCCATATCGAGATCGACGGCGGCGTCGATCCGGGCACCGCACCGCTGGTCACCGCGGCCGGGGCCGATGTCCTCGTCGCCGGGTCGGCGGTGTTCCGGGGCGGATCGGTGGACGCGCCCGAGGTCTACGGCGCCAACATCGCCGCGATCCGCGCCGCCGCCGCCGGCGCGGCCGCCGCCTGAAAGGAAACGGAAATGGCCGCCCAACCCCCGGTCTGCGATTTCGGCTGGCCCGCGCCGGACTTCGCCCTGCCCGGCACCGATGGCCGGACCCATGCCCTGTCCGACATCCGCGGACCGAGGGGCACGCTGGTCATGTTCATCTGCAACCACTGTCCCTACGTCCTCGCGATCCTCGACAAGATCGTCCGCGACGGCCGCGACCTGCAGGCGCTCGGCGTCGGCGTGGCGGCGATCTGTTCCAACGACGCCAGCACCCACCCCGCCGACAGCTTCGACAACATGGCGCGGATGGCGGCGGAGAAGGGCTTTCCCTTCCCCTACCTGCACGACGAGAGCCAGTCCGTGGCGCGGGCCTACGGCGCGGTCTGCACCCCGGATTTCTTCGGCTTCGACGCCGGACTGGGACTGCAATACCGCGGCCGGCTGGACGCCACCCGGATGACCGCGACCGGTGCCGACCTGCCGCGCGAGCTGTTCGAGGCGATGAGGCAGGTGGCCGAGACCGGCGCGGGCCCGGCGGAACAGGTGCCGTCGATGGGCTGCTCGATCAAGTGGAAGGCGGGCTGACCGCTCAGGCCGCCACGGGCCGCAGGCCCAGGATCGACCGCGCCTCGGCCGGGGTGGCCACCGGGCGGCCGAGTTCCTCGCAGGCCGCCACTGTCCGCTTCACGAGAGCGGCATTCGAGGGCGCCAGCGTGTCGCGGTCCAGCCGGATGTTGTCCTCGAGCCCGGTGCGGCAATGGCCGCCCGCCGCGATGCACCACCGGTTGACCTCGAGCTGGTGCCGGCCGATCCCGGCGGCGCACCATTCGGCGTCGGGCGCGATCCGGCCGAGGGTCTCGACGAAGAAGTCGAAGCTGGGCCGGTCCACCGGCATCGCGTTCTTCACCCCCATCACGAACTGGACGTAGAGCGGGCCGCGGATCCGGCCGTCCCCGGCCATCTTCACCGCCTGGAAGATGTGGCTGAGGTCGAAGGCCTCGATCTCGGGCTTGACGTCGTGAGTCCGCATCTCGGCGGCGAGCCAGTCGACGAGATCGGGCGGGTTCTCGTAGACCCGGGTGGGGAAGTTGTTCGAGCCGACGGCGAGCGAGGCCATGTCGGGGCGCAGCGGCAGCATCCCGCCGCGCTCCGGCCCGGCCCCGGACCGCCCGCCGGTGGACAATTGCACGATCATGCCGGGGCAATGCGCGGCGATCCCCTCCATCAGCCGGGCGAACCGGTCGGGGTCCGAGGTGGGCGTGCCGTCGTCGAGCCGCACGTGGCAATGGGCGATGGCGGCGCCGGCCTCGAAGGCCGCGTGGGTCGATTCGACCTGTTCGGAAACGGTGATGGGCACGGCGGGGTTGTCGGACTTGCGGGGCACCGACCCGGTGATCGCGACGCAGATGATGCAGGGCTTTGTCATGGCCCGAGTCTGGCCGGGCGGGGCCGGATTGTCACGCCTGCATCGCGGGGGGCCGGTCCGAGGACACGGCACTTCGTCCGGGTGACCCGCGCGGCCGTGGCCGGCGGGCCGCCCGATGTCGCCCAGAGTCGCCCGGTGCCGGCCGGACCGGTCGGACGGGTAGCGAAGCCGGCGATTTCCCGCCTTGGTTGCTGCCCGCATTTGACTCGACTCACCACAAAAGCGACCCTGACACTCGCAGAGATTGAGCGCAGACGACGTTTTACGCCTTCGATACCGCCGTTTTCGGTCGAGTTGGTTGCCCGATATGAAGAACCAGCCGGTGACTATTGTCAGCTTCGAGCAGCCGGATCACGCCAGCGCGCTGCAGGGGGAATTGTCCGGCACGGAGCATCCCTGCAGGATCGTCCCCTGCGACCAGTGGCTGAAATCCGCCGCCGCCGATCCTTCCGCCGCGCTGATCCTGTATTTCGGCCGCGGGATGCCCGCCCAGCCCCGCATCGACGAGGTCCGCGACAAGGCCACCGGGCGGCAGTGGCGGGCCGTCTTCGAGGGCGAACGGCCCACCCGCCTGCCCCGGTCCTTCCTGCTGCCGCCGCGCTACTTCCTGTGGCCCGACGACCGCGACGCGCTGGTGCGCTGGCTCGACACCGTGGACGACGCGCCCGACAGGCCGCGCAGCGCCGCCGATCTGGGGCTGCTCGGACGGTCGCCGCCGTTCCGGCTGGCGCTGTCGATGCTCGACCGCTTCGCGCCCTGCGCCGCGCCGATGCTGATCACCGGCGAGACCGGCACCGGCAAGGAAACCGCCGCCCGCGCCGCCCACCGGCTGAGCGACCGCGCGGCCGAGCCCTTCATCGCCCTGCATTGCGGCGCGGTTCCCGATGACGCCTTCGACCTGACCGGCGCGGTCGACGGGCCGCTGGCGCGGGTCCGGGCCGGGACCCTGTTCCTCAACAACCTCGAAGATCTCTCTCAGGGGGCGCAGATCGGCCTGTCGGCCTGGCTGCAATCCCGGGACGACCTGCCGGACCGCGAGGGGCCGCGGGTCATGGCCGCGACCGGCGCCGACCTTGCCGGCGGCCGCCGGTTCCGGTCCGACCTGTTCTACCGGCTCTCGGTGCTGACGCTGCGGCTGCCGCCGCTGCGCGACCGGCCGGGCGACGCCGAGATCCTCGGCGCGCATTTCGCCGACCGCTACGCCCGCCAGACGGGCCGGCCGGCCCGACCCCTGTCGGACGCGTTCCGCAAGGCCCTGCGCGGCTTCGACTGGCCCGGCAATGTCCGCGAGTTGCAGAACTTCATGCACCGGTCCGTGGTGCTGTCGACCCGCCCGGAGCTCTGCCTGTCCGAGACCGGCGGCCCCGGCGAGACCCAGTCCGCGGCGCTGTCCGCCGATGTCCGGCCCTACCACGAGGCCCGCGAGGCGACGTTGCGCGCCTTCGAGGCGGCCTACCTGCACAAGCTGATGGCGGCGAGCGGCGGCAACGTCACCCGCGCCGCCCGACTCGCCGGCACCGAGCGCCGATCCCTGGGCCGGATGCTGAAGCGCAACGACCTGAGTCCGGCCGGCGGCACCGCCCCTGCGGCGGACTGAACCCCGCCGAACCCCCTTCGAGGCGAAGATTCCCCGCGCCGCCGGGTCGGCGGCGACCCGGCACTGCGGCCCTTGTTTCGCGGGGGCCGGGCGGCGACGGCCCGGAGGCGGGTCGCGGACGACCCGGTTTCCGGCGCAACCAGATGATAAGTCATTGAATTCGTGTGGACTTGTCGGCTCGTCGCCGCCTACCCTCGGGTTGTGGAAGTGGCTGACCGGTCACGCTGGCGGTCCCGTCGAACGGGCTGTCGCGGCCGGGTCCGCGCCACCGGGCGCCGCCGCGCGGCGCCCCGGCGCGATGGGGGTGGTATGGCCAATAGTCGGGCCATCTATGCGATTGCCGAGGCGATCATTCGCCAGCTTCGCGCCGAGGTGCGCCCCGGCGATTTCGATGGCGCGGTCGAGTTCGGCATCTACGGCTCCTCCGATTTCTCCGACACCCCGATCGCCAACGGCGTGTCGCTGTTCCTCTACCGGATCCTGCCCAACGGCATCCGCCGCACCCCGCCCGGCGGGATCGGGGCGGATGGCCGCCAGCAACTGCCCCGCCTGCCGATCGAGATCCACTTCCTGATGACCGTCTGGGCCGGGCAGCCGTCGCTGCAGCACGCGCTGGCCGGCTGGATGATGCGGGCGATGGAGGACATGTCGCTGCTCGACTCCTCGACCCTGAACGCCGCCGTGCCCGGCACCTTCCGGCCGGAGGAAACGGTCGAGATCTCGCTGTCGGACCTGCGGACCGAGGACCTGCTGCGGATCTACGAGGTGCTGTCGCCCAACCTCTACCAGCTGTCGATCCCCTACATGGCGCGGGTGATCGAGATCGAGGCCCGGTCCCCGGCGCTCGATCCCGCCGGGCCGCCGGTGCAGGAGCGCGAGCAGCAGGCCGGCACGATCGACCGCCCCGCGGCCTTCGGCGACGCGGTGACCGAGGGGGCGGAGGGATGACCGGGGTGCGGGTCCTCGAACGGATCGTGTCGGCCACGGTGCTGGGGCTCCGGCTGCACGACCCGCTGACGGGTGAGACCCTGCCCGCCGGCCTGACCGTCACCCTGCGCCGGGACCACGGTGCGCGGCTGGGCCCGCCGGTCGGCGCCTTCGTCACCGGCAGCCGGGTCTATGCCTTCTCGGGCATCCCAGGGCTGCGCGACTTCGAACAGGCCGACCCGGACACGTTGGCGCAGTCGCCGTTGCCGCGGCTGGCCTACGTACTCGAAATCCGCGACCCGCAGGACAGGTTCCTGCCGCTGGCGCTTCGGCTGGCGCTGCCGCTGCCCTATCGCGGGCTGTTCCCGCGCGGCGCGGACGAGCCGCCGGACAGCATCGGCGGCGACCGGGTGTTCCCGCTGTTCTCGGCCCCGACGCGGCGGCTGGCCGCCTGGGAGGCGGCGGTCAAC
>JBFKOW010000173.1:0-6910 GCA_041628615.1 Paracoccaceae bacterium
CAAGGAGGGCCGCTCCGGGCCGCTGGCCTTCGTCACCGTCCGCCACGAGGTCTGGCAGGAGGACCGGCTGTGCCTCACCGAGCGGCAGGACATCGTCTATCGCGAGGATCCCGCCCCCGGCGCGCCGCCCCCCGCGCCGCCTCCGCCCCCCGAGGGCGAGGACAGCGCGGAGACCCGGGTGTTCTCGGAGGTCACCCTGTTCCGCTACTCGGCGCTGACCTTCAACGGCCACCGCATCCATTACGACCGCGACTACGCCACCGGGGTCGAGGGCCATGCCGGGGTGGTGGTCCACGGCCCGCTGCTGGCCCAGTGCCTGATGCTGATGGTGCCCGAGGCGGCGGGCGTCGCCTACCAGCTCAAATCCCCCGCCATCGCGGGCGAGCCGGTCCGTTTCTGCCGCCGGGGGGCGGATCTGTGGGCCCGGGCCGGGGACCGACTGCTCTGTGCGGCACAGGCGGGCTGAGCGCCGCCCCTAGCGCAGCGCGGCGGCCGGGCGCATGACGCCGACCCTCGCGCCCCGGCGGCTCAGGATCGGGGCGTCGACGTAGCCGGCGATCACCGGATCGCGCCGGTCGGCGACCCCGAGCCGGACGAGGATCGCCGCCAGCGCCGCCTCGGAGGCGCGGGTGGCGCCGTCGCTGATCTTGAGCGCCACCGCCAGCCGACGTTCCGGCAGGATCGCGAGGAACACGCCCTCGGCGCCGGTCTTGACAACCGCCTTGCCGGCCAGCGCCCGCATCAGCCGGGTGCAGGCCCGGCCCTCGCCGGCGACAAGGTCCGGGTGGGCCATCATCGCGGTGCGGATCCGGACCATCGCGGCGCCGCGCCTGTCGCTGCCGGTTGCGGCGGCGAAGGCCGCACCGGCGCGGCCGAAGGCGGCCAAGGTGGTGGCGTGGTTCGGGGCCGAGCAGCCGTCGATTCCCCAGCCCGGGCTGTCGATGCCGGTGACCTCCTCGAAGACCTGTTTCACCGCCGCCTGCACCGGGTGGTCGATGGCGACGTAGTCGGGCCCGGCGCCGAGCCGCTGGCCCAGCATCAGGAACCCGGCGTGCTTGCCCGAGCAGTTGTTGTGCAGCTGGCAGGGGGCCCGGCCGGCGCGGATCAGCGCCTCGTGTTCGGGCCGGTCGTCCGGGTCCTGCGGGCCGCAGCGCAGGTCGGATTCGCCCAGCCCGAGGTCGGCCAGCCAGCGCCCGACCCGTTCGGTATGGATCGCCGCCCCGTCGTGGCTGGCGCAGGCCAGCGCGATCTGTTCATCGGTCAGCGGCAGCCCGGATTCGACCACCGGCAGGGCCTGCATCGGCTTGGCCGAGGAGCGCGGGTAGATCACGGTTTCGGGATCGCCCCAGGCCTCGATCACGGCGCCCTGGCCGTCGCAGACCACCGCATGGCCGCGATGCACGCTCTCGCGGATGTCGCCGCGCCAGATCTCGACAAGTTCGGTGTCCATCGCCCCCTCCCGCCGGACGCGCCGGGCCTTTGCCCTCTTGGCAATTCCTTGCTAAGGCTGCACCTATCGAGTTGAACCGGCTCCCGCCACGGGAAAAAGATCAGGCGATGGGACAGACATCGCGGGGCGGGGCGGCCGTCAAAGAGGCACCGACAGCGGAGGCTGTGAGATGACATCGACGACTTGGCACGGGATCGGGGCCGCGGCCCTCGCGCTGTGGGCGGGACTTTCGGTCCCGGCGGCGGCGCAGGAGGAAAGCACCAACCGGGTGGCGGCGAACACCGACTGGTCGGTCTTCGTGGAGGACGATCCGAAGGAGTGCTGGGGCGTCTCGGCCCCGAAGGAGACCCGGCTGGTCGATTCGAACGGCAATCCGACGACCGGGCGCCGCGGCGACGTGCTGCTGTTCGTCTTCTACAGGCCGGCGGCCGGGGTGAACGGGCAGGTCACCTTCACCGGCGGCTACCCCTTCGCGGGCGGGTCGACCGTGTCGCTGACCATCGGCGACGCGACCTATGAACTGTTCACCGAGGGGGAATGGGCCTGGCCCGCGACCCCGGAAGACGACACCCGCATCGTCGAGGCGATGAAGCGCGGCGCCGACGCGGTGCTGCGCGGCCGCTCGGGCCGCGGCAACCAGACCATCGACAGCTTCTCGCTCTTGGGCTTCACCGCCGCCGTCGAGGAGGCCGCCCGCCGCTGCCAGTGACCGGCCGGCCACGGGGCCGCGATCTTTCGTCGAAAGATCGTCCGCGCCCCGTCCCCGCCGCGGAGCGGCTTTGATTCGCCGCGCCGCTGCTGTATGACGCGGTCTTTCCGACCCGGATGGACATGATGGACCCGACCGCCCCGATCACCCAGGACGTGCTGACCGTCAGGCGCGTGCTGCCCGACACCGGCAAGGTGAACCTGATCGGCCTGACCCGCGACGGGCTGCGCGACGCGCTGGCCGGGATCGGCGTGCCCGAGAAGCAGCTGAAGATGCGGGTCGGCCAGATCTGGCAATGGCTCTATCACTGGGGTGTCCGCGACTTCGCGGCGATGACCAACCTCGCCAAGGACCTGCGCGCCCGGCTGTCCGAGGCCTGCGAGATCGCCCTCCCCGAGGTCGTCACCCGGCAGGTCAGCGCCGACGGCACCCGCAAGTATCTCGTCCGCATCGCCGGCGGCCACGAGGTCGAGGTGGTCTACATCCCCGAGGAGGACCGCGGCACCCTGTGCATCTCGTCCCAGGTCGGCTGCACCCTGACCTGCTCGTTCTGCCACACCGGCACCCAGAAGCTGGTCCGCAACCTGACCGCGGCCGAGATCGTCGGCCAGATCATGGTCGCCCGCGACGACCTCGGCGAATGGCCCGCCCCGGGCACCGGCACCGGCGAGGCCGGCCCCCGCCTGCTGTCCAACATCGTGCTTATGGGGATGGGCGAGCCGCTCTACAATTTCGACGCGGTCCGGGACGCGATGAGGATCGCGATGGACGGCGAAGGCATCGCCCTGTCTCGCCGCCGCATCACCCTGTCCACCTCGGGCGTGGTCCCCGAGATCGCCCGCTGCGCCGAGGAGATCGGCTGCCAGCTCGCGGTCAGCTTCCACGCCACCACCGACGAGATCCGCGACCGGCTGGTCCCGATCAACAGGCGCTGGAACATCGCCACCCTGCTCGACGCCCTGCGCGCCTATCCGAAGGCGTCGAATTCCGAGCGGATCACCTTCGAATACGTGATGCTGAAGGGCGTCAACGACAGCGACGCCGATGCCCGCCGGCTGGTAAACCTGATCCGGGGGATCCCGGCCAAGATCAACCTGATCCCGTTCAACGAATGGCCCGGCGCCCCCTACGAGCGGTCGGACTGGGCCCGGATCGAGGCCTTCGCCGACATCGTCTACAAGGCCGGCTACGCCTCGCCGATCCGCACCCCCCGCGGCGAGGACATCATGGCCGCCTGCGGCCAGCTGAAGTCCGCGACCGAACGCGGCCGCAAGTCCCGCGCCGAGATCGCCGCGGAGACCGGCGGGGCGGCCTGACCGCCGCGCCGCTCAGTCCGCCGCCAGCAGCGCCCGCGCCTCGTCCGCCGACAGCGCCGCCGGCCGGTCGCAGGTCGTCGTCATGTCGAGGAACCGGCCGGTTTCGGCGGCGTCGAGGATCCCGGTCATGACCTCCACCACGTGCAGCGCGAGGTCGATGTTGCAGCGGTGGTCGCGCCCGTCCCGGATCGCCTCGGCCATGTCGGCGAGCCCGGCGCAGCGGTAATTCGCCTGCGCGCCCTGGTTGGCGACCCCGAACGGGTGCCCGGCGTGGTCGAGCGCCGCCCGCGCGCCATCCGGCCCGGCCAGTTCCGGAGCGCCGCCGAAGAAGTTCGGGTCGGGCAGGAACACCGATCCCGCCTCTCCGTAGATCTCCATCGGCGCGTGGCCGTGGGCCCAGACATCCCAGCTCGCCCCCAGCGGCACGATCGCGCCGCCGTCGAATTCGAGCAGCGCGTGGATGTTGGTCGGGGTCGAGACCGGCACCGTCTGCCCGGCCTTCGGGCCGGAGCCGATGGTCCGGTCGGCATAGGTGGTCGAGGCCATCGCCCCGACCCGCCGGACCGGGCCGATCAGTTGCACCAGGTTGGTGATGTAGTAGGGCCCGAGGTCGAGCACCGGCCCGCCGCCGGGCTGGAAGAAGAAGGCCGGGTCGGGGTGCCAGGCCTCCATCCCGTGGTTCATCACGTGGGCGGTGCCGCCGACGATCCGGCCGATCCGGCCGGCGTCGATCGCCGCCCGCACCGCCTGGTGCGCGCCGCCGAGGAAGGTGTCGGGCGCCGATCCCACCCGCAGCCCCGCGCCCGCGGCGAGGTCCCGCAGCGCGACGCCTTCCGTCCGCGACAGTACCAGCGGCTTTTCCGAATAGGCGTGCTTGCCGGCCTCGAGGATCGCCCGGCTGACCGCGTAATGCGCCGCCGGCACGGTGAGGTTCACAACGATGTCGATGTCGTCGGCCGCCAGGAGGTCGTCGACCGACGCCGCCCGGACGCCGAATTCCTCGGCGCGGTCCTTCGCCCGCGTCACGTCGAGGTCGGCCACCGCCCGCATGTCGAGCGCCCGGAACAGCGGCCCGAGCCGCAGGTAGGCGGTCGAGATGTTGCCGCAACCGATGATGCCGATGCCGAGCTTGTCCATGTTCACCACCCCCGCACGGCGGCGATCGACCGCCGCGCAAAGCGGGCGTGGTCGGCCGGGTTGTCGTGTTCGAGGACGTAACGGGTCACCCCCGCCCGCCGCAACGCCGTGTGGATCGGCGCCCAGTCGATGCGCCCGTGGCCGACATCCGCCCAGCCGTCCTCTTCCGTCACGCCTTCGGGGGCGAGGTCCTTGACGTGGGCGGCGACCAGCCGGTCGGCGAAGCGGTCGATCCACGCCACCGGGTCGGCGCCGGCCCGCGAGACCCAGCCGAGGTCGATCTCGAGCCCCAGCGCGTCGGAGGCCCCGAGCACGAGTTCGATCGGCAGCGCGTCGCCGTCGATGGCGGCGAACTCGAAGTCGTGGTTGTGCCACGCGACGGTCAGCCCGGCGTCCTGCACCGGCTTCGCGGCCTCGGCCAGACGGCGGCCGAAGGCGGCCCAGCCGGCGGCGTCGGCCGGCCGGTCGGCGGCGTCGATGTAGGGCACGATCACGGTGTCCACGCCGATCGTCCCGGCCGCCGCCACAACGGCGTCCGGATCCGACTCGATGGCGTCGAGCGCGAAATGCGAGGTCGGCATCGCCAGCCCGGCGGCGTCCAGTTCGGCCCGCAGCGCGGCCGGGTCGCCGGTGACGCCGCCGTAGCCCTCGACGGCGTCGTAGCCGGCGTCGGCTAGCATCCGCAGGGTCCCCGACAACGGCGGGAAATTGCGCGACGTGTAGAGCTGGTAGCAGAGGATGGTCATGGGTCTGCCTCGCGGGTCTTGCGGCCGGGTCCTGAGCGCGCACTACGTCATTCGCGGCACCCCGTCCATCGCGATCAATAGCGCTAACATCGCGGCGGCGCGCGGCGGTTCAGCGCCCCGGGATCGCGCCCCGCTTCTCGCCCGCGCCGGGCCAGTCGTCCATCGCGGCGATGGCCTCGTCGGCGGTCTCGACGAAGCGGAACAGCGACAGGTCGTCCGCCGAGATCGTCCCGGCATCGGCCAGCGCCTGCCAGTCGATGATCCGCTCCCAGAAGTCGCGGCCGAACAGCAGGAAGGGCACCTGCGCCATCCGCCCGGTCTGGATCAGGGTCAGGCTCTCGAACATCTCGTCCAGCGTGCCAAAGCCGCCGGGAAACACGCAGATCGCCCGCGCCCGCATCAGGAAGTGCATCTTGCGGATCGCGAAGTAGTGGAAGTTGAAGCACAGGTCCGGAGTGACATAGGCGTTGGGCGCCTGTTCGTGGGGCAGCACGATGTTGAGCCCGATCGAGACCCCGCCGGCCTCGGCCGCGCCCCGGTTGCCGGCTTCCATCACGCCGGGTCCGCCGCCGGTCACGATCACGTCCTCGGTGCCGCCGTGGGCCAGCGCCCGCTCGGTGATCTTGCGGGCGAAGACCCGCGCCTCCTCGTAGTAGCGCGACAGCCCGGCCAGGGTCTCGGTCCGCGCCTCGGCCCTGCGGGCCGGTTCCGGAATCCGGGCGCCGCCGAACATCACGATGGTCGAGTTCACCCCGGCCTCGTTCATCATCAGGTCGGGCTTGAGCAGTTCGAGCTGCAGCCGCACCGGCCGCAACTCGTCCCGGCAGAGGAAATCCGCGTCGGCGAAGGCCAGCCGGTAGGCCGGGGCGCGGGTCTGCTCGGTCTCGGGGACGTGGTCGGCCTCCTCCCGGTCCTGGCGGGAGTAGCGGAACGGGTGGTTGCGGTCGTCTTTCATGGGCTCCCTCGCGCTGGCATCCGGCCAGTGATGGCAGGGCGGCGGCGGGAAGTCCAACGCGACGCGCCGCCCGCACCGGCATTCCGGCCGCCGGGACTTGACCCTACGACCCCCGCGCCGCAAAAGCGCGGCCGTCACACTGGAGGGAGCCGCAATGTCCACCGCCCAACTCGAATCCGCCATCGAAGCCGCCTGGGAGGCCCGGGCCGAGATCACGCCGTCGACCGGCGGCGAGACCCGCGAGGCGATCGAGGACACGCTGAACGCGCTGGACAGCGGCACGCTGCGGGTCGCCGAACGGCGCGAGACCGGCGAGTGGCACGTCAACCAGTGGGCCAAGAAGGCGGTGCTGCTTGGCTTCCGCCTGAAGGACATGGAGAGCCAGGACGGCGGTCCGCAGGGCGGCCACTGGTGGGACAAGGTCGACAGCAAGTTCAAGGGCTGGGGCGATGCCGAATGGCGGGCGGCGGGGTTCCGCGCGGTGCCCAGCTGCATCGTCCGCAAGTCGGCCTACATCGCCCCCGGCGTGGTGCTGATGCCCTCCTTCGTCAACCTCGGCGCCTATGTCGACGAGGGCACGATGGTCGACACCTGGGC
>JBFKOW010000174.1:0-6850 GCA_041628615.1 Paracoccaceae bacterium
GAGCCGAAGAACTTCCATCCGGTGGGCGTCGCGTAGCAGCCGATGCCCAGCGCCTCGGCCACCCGGTCCACCGCCGCCGAGGTCGGCATCGACCGGGCCACGCCCTTGAGCCCGGCGGCATAGCCGGGCGCGAGATGGGCCTGCGCGGCAAGCAGCGCGAGACTGTCGGACGGGGTGACGTACTGGCCGCGCCCGACGATCATGTTGCGGTCGCCGTCGCCGTCCGAGGCGGCGCCGAAATCGGGCGCGTCGTCGGCCATCATGGTGTCCATCAGGTCCTTCGCCCAGATCGGGTTCGGGTCCGGGTGGCCGCCGCCGACATCGGGCAGGGGGGTGGCGTTGACCACGCTGCCGGCGGGCGCGCCCAGCCGGTTCTGCAGGATCTCGGTCGCGTAGGGGCCGGTCACCGCGTGCATCGCGTCGAACCGGATCCGGAAGCCGCCGGCGAACAGGCGGCGGATCGCGTCGAAGTCGAACAGCTTCTCCATCAGGGCGGCATATTCGGCCACCGGGTCGACGATCTCGATGGCGAGCGGGCCGAGGCCGGTCTCGCCGAGGGTCGACAGGTCCACGTCCTGCGACTCGAGGATGCGGTATTCGGCGATGTCTTTGGTGCGTTCGAAGATCCGGTCGGTCACGCTTTCCGGGGCCGGGCCGCCGTTCGGGGTGTTGTATTTCAGGCCGAAATCCTCGTCCGGGCCGCCCGGGTTGTGCGACGCCGACAGGATCAGCCCGCCATCGGTGCCGCGCTGCCGGATCAGGTTCGAGGCGGCGGGGGTGGACAGGATGCCGTTCTGGCCGACGATGCAGCGCGCCGCGCCGTTGGCGGCGGCCATCCGCAGGATCACCTGGATCGCGCGGTCGTTGAAGTAGCGCCCGTCGCCGCCGACGACGAGGGTCTTGCCCTCGATCCCGCCGATCCCGTCGAAGATCGCCTGCACGTAGTTCTCGAGGAAATGCGGCCCCATGAAGACGCGGGTCTTCTTGCGCAGGCCGGACGTGCCCGGCTTCTGCCCGGCGATCGGTTCGGTCTTGATGGTGAGCATCTGCATGGGTCTCCTCCCCCTACTTGTCGTCGCGCTCAGCCCGTGTCCGGTTCTAGCACAAGTGCCATCACGGACGCGGGATGAACCTTCAGCGGCCGGCGCACCGGCAACAGCGGTGCGGCCGGATCGGCGGTGTCGAGATGCCGGACCCAGACCTTGCCGGCGGCGGTTCTGGGCAGCCGGAAGGCAAAGCCCGCGCCGCGGTTGAACACCAGCATCAGCGCCGATTCCCGCGGCACGTATTCCGGGGTGCCGGCGGCGGTCCGCATCTCCACGATCAGCGCGTCGCGGCTCCGGTCGCGCCAGTCGGCCTCGGTCATCTCGGTGCCGTCCGGGTTGCGCCAGAAGATGTCCGGCACGCCGTCGATCAGCCGCTCGCGGGCATGAAGCCAGCGCTTCTGCCGCAGGATCGGGTGGGCCTTGCGGAAGGCGATGATCTGCCGGGCGAAGTCGTGGAACGGGTCGTCCACGCCGGACCAGTCGATCCATCCCGTCGGATTGTCCTGGGCATAGGCGTTGTTGTTGCCGTCCTGCGAATTGCCAAGCTCGTCGCCGCCGAGGATCATCGGCGTGCCCTGGCTGAGCAGCAGTGTCGCCAGCAGGTTTCGCCGGCGCTGCGCCCGGGCGGTGCGGATCGCCGGGTCGTCGGTCGGCCCCTCGACGCCGAGGTTGCTGCTCGCGTTGTCGGAATGGCCGTCGCGGTTGTCCTCGCCGTTCGCCTCGTTGTGCTTCTCGGCGTAGCTGACCACGTCGGTCAGGGTGAACCCGTCGTGACAGGTGACGTAGTTCACCGAAGACCAGGCCGGGCGGCCGTCATGGTCGAAGCGCAGGGCCGACCCGGCGACCCGGGCCGACAGCTTGCGGACATGATCGACGTCGCCGCGCCAGAACCGCCGGACCTGATCGCGGAACTTGTCGTTGTGCTCGGCCCAGGGCGCCGGAAAGGCGCCGAGCTGGTAGCCGCCGGGGCCCACGTCCCAAGGCTCGGTATAGAGCTTCGCCCCCTGCAGCACCGGGTCCTGCCGCACCGCCTGGAAGAACGGCGAATTGCGGTCGAAGCCGTGCGGCAGCCGACCCAGCGACGCGCCGAGATCGAAGCGGAATCCGTCCACCCGGTAGACCTGCCGCCAGTAGCGCAGGCTGTCGAGCACCAGCCGCAGCACCTCGGGATGGGCGGTGTTGAGCGCGTTGCCGGTGCCGCTGTCGTTGAGGTAGTAGCGCGGGCTCTCCGCCAGCCGGTAATAGCTGCGGTTGTCGAGGCCGCGGAAACTCAGCGTCGGGCCGAGGTGGTTGCCTTCGGCGGTGTGGTTGTAGACCACGTCGAGAATGACCTCGATCCCGGCGGCGTGGAACCGCTTCACCGCCCCCTGCACCTCGGCGATCTGCCCGGTCGACAGGTAGCGCGGCTCGGGGGCGAAGAAGCCGATGCTCTGGTAGCCCCAGAAGTTGCGCAGGCCCCGCTCCACCAGAAACGCGTCGTCGACGAAGGCGTGCACCGGCATCAGCTGGATCGCGGTAATCCCCAACCGCGTCAGGTGGTCGAGCATCTCGTCCGAGGCCAGCGCCGCGAAGGTGCCGCGGTGGGGCATGTCGCGGCCCATGGTCAGGCCCCGGACATGGGCCTCGTAGACGATCGTGTCTTCGGGCAGCGTGCCGGGCGGCGTGTCGCCGGACCAGTCGAAGGCCGGATCGGCGACCACCGACCGGGGCATGAAGCGCGCCGAATCCTTGGTGTCGAAGCTGAGGTCGGCGGCCTTGGAGTCGACGTTGTAGCCGTAGACCGCCTTGTCCCAGGTGATCGCGCCGGCAAGCTGCTTGGCATAGGGGTCGATCAGCAGCTTGTGGGGGTTGAAGCGGTGCCCCTCGTCGGGCCGGTAGGGGCCGTGGGCGCGGTAGCCGTAGCGCTGGCCGGGGCGCAGGCCGGGGACATAGCCGTGCCAGACGTGGCCCTCGCGTTCGGGAAGGGCGATCAGCAGGTATTCGCGGTCATCCTCGTCGAACAGGCACAGCAGCATGCGGGTCGCGTGCTGCGAGAAGACGGCGAAATTCACCCCCTCGCCGTCGAACGTCGCCCCCATGGGATAGGGGCGGCCCGGTCTGACATCGATGTTGCCGCTCATGCCGCGCCGGTGAGCCCCTCGTAGAGCGCGGCATAGGCCGCCGCCGAAACGTCCCAGCCCACCGGGTGGGCCATGGCGTTGCGCTGCATCTGGTTCCAGATATCGGGCCGGGCGTAAAGGTCGCACAGCCGGATCAGCGCGCGGGACAGCGAATCGGCGGTCACTGGATGGAATTGCAGGCCGGTCGCCGCATTTCGCGCCAGTGCCGCGGGCGAGGCCGGGATCACCGTGTCGGCTAGCCCCCCGGTCAGCGCCACCAGCGGCAGGGTGCCGTAGCGCAGGCCGTAAAGCTGGGTCAGACCGCAGGGCTCGAACCGGGACGGCACCAGGATCGCGTCGCCCCCGGCGATCAGGAGGTGGCTCAGCGGTTCGTCGTAGCCGATCCGCACCGCGACGTTGCGGTCCCCGGCCAGCGCGTGGAACCGGTGTTCGAGCCCGGCCTCGCCGGAGCCGAGCAGCGCCAGCTGGCCGCCGCGCCCGAGCAGCGCCGGCAGCGCCTCGGCCAGCAGGTCGAGCCCCTTCTGCTCGGTCAGCCGCGAAACCACGACGCAAAGCGGCCCGTCCGCCTCGGGCAGCCCCATCGCCCGGCGCAGCGCCCGCTTCGCGCGGCCCTTGCCCTTCGGCGTGCGGAACTTCGGCGCGTGCGGGTCGGTCGCCGGGTTCCAGGCGTCGAGGTCGATGCCGTTGAGGATGCCGCTCAGGTCGGCGGCCCGCTGCCGCAGCACCCCGTCCATCCCCATCCCGAACTCCGGGCGCATCAGTTCGGCCGCGTAAGTCTCTGAGACCGTGGTGAGTTTCGTCGCCGTCACAAGCCCGGCCTTGAGCGCGGAAACCTTGCCCCAGAACTCGTAGCCGTCCGGGGTGAAATCCGCCGGGTCGAGACCGAGCGCGCCGATCCGGTCCGCCGGAGCGAGGCCGTGGAAGGCGATGTTGTGGATCGTCAGCAGGCTGGGTTTCCGGCCCCGCAGCAGGTAGGGGGCAAGGCCGGCCTGCCAGTCATGGCAATGAATGAGGTCCGGTGTCCAACCCTTTGCCTCGCCGTCGCAAATGGCGACCGCGGCATGGCACAGCGCGGCGTAGCGTTCGGGGTTGTCCGGCCAGTCCCGGCCGTCGGGCCCGAGGTAGATGTTGCCCTTGCGGTCGAACAGGGCCGGAGCGTCGAGCACCAGCAGGTCGAGACCGACGACCTTCGCCGCGACGATCCGCGCCTTGCCGCCGAACCGCGGGTCGCTGGCGGTCCAGACCGCCCGCGCCCCCTTCACCTGCGCCATCACCGCCGGATAGCCCGGCAGCAGGGTCCGCATCCGGATGCCCAGCGGCGCCAGCGCGCCCGGCAGGGCGCCGGCCACGTCGGCGAGCCCGCCCGTCTTGACCAGCGGCGCGCATTCCGACGTGACCGACAGGACCTGCATGGCAGCTGCCTACCGCGCCGCCAGCCAGGCGTCGATCATCGGCGTGGTGATCAGGGTCGTGCCCTTCTCGCTGACCCGGAAGAACTTGGCATCGTCCTTCGGATCCTCGCCGACCACCAGCCCCTCGGGGATCACCACGCCGCGGTCGATCACCACCTTGCGCAGCCGGGCGGAGCGGTTGACCACCACGTTGGGCAGCACCACCGCGTGATCCAGCACCGCGTAGGAATTGGTGTGCACCCCGGTGAACAGCAGCGAGTTGCGCACCTCCGTCCCCGAGATGATGCAGCCGCCCGAAACCATCGACGAGATCGCCACCCCGCGGCGGTCCTTCTCGTCATGGATGAACTTCGCCGGCGGCACGCCCTCGGCATAGGTCCAGATTGGCCAGTCCCGGTCCCAGAGATCAAGCTCGGGGTTGAAGTCGGTCAGGTCGATATTGGCCTGCCAGAAGGCATCGACCGTGCCCACGTCCTTCCAGTAGGCCGGCGCGTCCGGGTGGCGGACGCAGCTGTCGTCGAAGCGATGCGCCATCGCCTTGCCGTTCTTCACGATGTCGGGGATCAGGTCGTTGCCGAAGTCGTGGCTCGAGTTCGGGTCGTCGCGGTCCTTCAGCAGCAGGTCGCGCAGGAAGGCCCAGTTGAAGACGTAGATGCCCATCGAGGCCAGCGCCACCTCGGGGTCGTCCGGCGTGCCCGGCGGGTCGGCGGGCTTCTCGAGGAACTCGGTGATCCGGCCGGTCTTGTCGGTCGCCATCACGCCGAAGGCGGTCGCTTCCATCCGCGGCACGGTGAGGCAGCCGATGGTCACGTCGGCGTTCTGCTCGACATGCTGCCGCAGCATCACCTCGTAGTCCATCTTGTAGATGTGGTCGCCGGCCAGGATGATGATGTAGTCGATGCCGTAGCTGTCGATGATGTCGATGTTCTGGGTCACGGCGTCGGCGGTGCCGCGGTACCAGTCCTCGCCGCCCATCCGCTGCGAGGCGGGCAGGATGTCGAGATACTCGTTGCGCTCGGCGCGGAAGAAGTTCCAGCCGCGCTGGCAGTGCCGGATCAGGCTGTGGGCCTTGTATTGCGTCGCCAGCGCCATCTTGCGGATGCCCGAGTTCAGCGCGTTCGACAGGGCGAAATCGATGATCCGCGACTTGCCGCCGAAATAGACCGCGGGCTTCACCCGCCGGTCGGTCAGTTCCTTGAGTCGCGATCCGCGCCCGCCGGCCAGCACGAAGGCCATCGAGCGTTGTGTGAGGCGTCTGCTATCGGGCATTTTTGTCTCCTCCGTTGGTCGTCAGGCCGGGTTCTTCGGGCACAGCATCAGGGTCGAAAGCGGCGGCAGGGTCAGCCTGAGGCTGTGCTGCTGCCCGTGTCGCGGAAGGGCCTCGGCCTCAACGCCGCCGAGGTTGCCGCGGTTCCCGCCGCCGTAGGTCGCGGCGTCGGTATTGAGAATCTCGCGCCAGTGTCCGGGGCACGGCACGCCGACACGGTAGCCGTTGCGCTCGACCGGAGTGAAGTTGCAGATCACCAGAACCGGCGGGTCGCCGTCGCCGCCGTGCCGGCAGAAGGCGAGCACCGAATCCTCGGCATTGGCGGCGTCGATCCACTGGAAGCCCTGCGGGTCGCTGTCGCGGCGATGAAGCGCCGGGGTGTCCCGGTAGAGCCGGTTGAGATCCCGCACCAGCGCCCGGATGCCGTCATGCGGGGCCCGGTAGGCGGCGTCCCAATCCACCTGCGCGTCGTGGTCGAATTCCGCGGGCTGGCCGAACTCGGTCCCCTGGAACAGCAGTTTCTTGCCCGGATGCCCCCACATGTAGCCGTAATAGGCCCGCAGGTTTGCACCTTTCTGCCAATCGTCGCCGGGCATCTTCTCCCACATGGAGCCCTTGCCGTGCACCACCTCGTCGTGGCTGATCGGCAGGATGAAGTTCTCCGAAAACGCCCAGGAGATCGTGTTGGTGATCTGGTGGTGGTGGTATTTGCGGTGGATCGGCTCGCGCGAGATGTAGTCGAGCGTGTCGTTCATCCAGCCCATGTTCCACTTGTAGCCGAAGCCGAGCCCGCCGGCATCGACCGGCCGCGACACGCCGGGGAAGGCGGTCGATTCCTCGGCCACGGTCATCACCCCCAGCACCCGGCCATAGACCTCGGTGTTCATCCGCCGCATGAAGGCGATCGCCTCGAGGTTCTCGCGGCCGCCATGGATGTTGGGCACCCATTCGCCCTCGGCGCGGGAATAGTCGCGGTAGAGCATCGACGCCACCGCATCGACCCGC
>JBFKOW010000175.1:0-6782 GCA_041628615.1 Paracoccaceae bacterium
GCCGCCTCGGCGTTCTCGACCAGCGACAGGCAGTCCTCGTTCAGCGCGTGGAGGTAGGACAGGTGCTGGTACACCTTGACCACGGGCAGGGCGGCCTGCGCCGGATCGCCGACGTCGATGTAGTCGAGCATCTCCTGGCCGAGCTGGATCGCGGCTTCCGCCACGGTCCCCCGCGTGCCGTAGCGCCGGTCGGGATCCTCGGCGCCGACGAGGGTGTCCATGAGTTCGAGCAGCACCGTCCAGCGGTCCTCGAAGGACAGTTCGGCGAACCCCTCGATCGATTCGAGGTTGGAGATCGTGTCTGGCGCGAACGCCAGGTCGGCATCCGGGTCGCCGAGGTTGCTGCGCAGCACCCGGACCGCCAGCAGGTAGTTGTCGAGCCGCGGATCGAAGCCGATCGCGCTGCGCGCCGCCGAGAACGCCTGTTCGTAGCCCGAGGTGCCGATATCGCTGCCGCGCAGGATCTGGTTCAGCTCGCTGCGGTAGATCTCGGCAAGGTTGGCCGGGTGTTCCAGCTGCACCGTGCGGATCATCGGGGTGCCGAGATCGTTGGGATTGAGCTGGACCCGCAGCAGCCGCGGATCGACCACCACGTAGGGCGGCCGGAAGATCTCGATGAAGGCGTAGCGGTTGGCGAACTGGCCGTCGCCGATCGCCTCTTCGGGCCGGGTGCCGTAGGTGTAGCGGTCCCGCTCGTCGCGCGGCTCGGGGGTCACGGTGCGCAGGATCGTGTCGTCCGAGAACAGCGCGTCGGGGCTGACGAAATAGGTCACGCTGGGCGCCTCGAACCGCGGGTCGTTGGGCGCCGAGGCATCCTTCACCGACAGGTGCAGCAGGAACTTCGACTGCGCCCACACCGGACCGCAGGCCAGCAGCGCGGCCGCGGCGAGCGCGGCGGCGCGCCGGGTCATTGCTGCGGCCGGCAACCGCATCCCGCCACCGTGCCGTCGGCTTCGAGGCTCTGGGCGCAGCACACCGCGCCGTTGGAAAGGGCGCAGCAATGGACCACGTCGCCCTGCACCCGCACGATCCCGCATCCGCCGCCGGCCGGGGCGAGCGGTCCGGCGCCCGGCAGGGCGAGAATGGCCAGGGACATCAGAAGGACTTTCATCGCGATCTCCCCCCAAGGAGCAATCAACCTGTTGGCGAGTTTACCATAAGGTTAACAATTCATGAATGCTGGAATACCCGACCGGCCGGTTCCGGCGCAGCCGGCCGGGCAGCGGGTGCGGCAGGGGACCGGGCAGGGGACCCGGGCCCCGCTGTGCCGGGCGTCTGGACACCCGGCCCGAAACGGACTAAAGGCGCGGCACGAAATCCGCAGGTGCGGGCGGGCGTTCGGGGGAGACATCCCCGGAGGTCCACCGGTTGGGTCCGACGATACCGGGCCTGATCCCGCGCCGAGGCATGAAACCGGAAAGGAAACGCGACATGGCTCTGCCAGAGTTCACCCTGCGTCAGCTGCTCGAGGCTGGCGTTCACTTCGGCCACCAGACCCAGCGCTGGAACCCCAAGATGGGCCCGTACATCTACGGCGCCCGCAACGGCATCCACATCATGGACCTGACCCAGACGGTCCCGATGCTCGACCAGGCGCTGCAGGTCATCCGCGACACCGTCGCGAAGGGCGGCCGCATCCTCTTCGTCGGCACCAAGCGGCAGGCCCAGGGCCCGATCCGCGACGCCGCCGAGAAATGCGCCCAGTATTACATGAACCACCGCTGGCTGGGCGGCACCCTGACCAACTGGCAGACCGTCAGCCAGTCGATCAACCGGCTGCGCGCCATCGACGAGGCCGCCGAGCGCGGCTTCGACGGCCTGACCAAGAAGGAACGGCTGGGCATGGAGCGCGAGCAGGGCAAGCTGCAGGCCTCGCTCGGCGGCATCCGCGAGATGGGCGGCGTGCCCGACCTGCTGTTCGTGATCGACGTGAACAAGGAAGACCTCGCCATCGCCGAGGCCAAGAAGCTCGGCATCCCGGTCGTGGCCGTGGTAGACACCAACTGCTCGCCCGAGGGCGTGGACTACGTGATCCCCGGCAACGATGACGCGGCGCGGGCGATCTCGCTCTACTGCGACCTCGTCAGCCGCGCGGCGATGGACGGCCTCAGCGCCCAGCTCGGCGCCGCCGGCGTCGATCTCGGCGAGATGGAGGCGATGGCCGAGGAAGTGCTGGCCGAGGAAGCCGCCGCCGAGGCCGCCGAGAGCGACAGCAAGACCGAGGAAGCCGCGGCCGAGTGACCGCGGCCCCGTCGGGGCGGCGACACGGACGCGACGCCGGGCAGGGCCGATCCCTGCCCGGACCCACCCATTGAAGGAGACAGCAAGATGGCGATCACCGCGAGCATGGTGAAGGAACTCCGCGATCAGACCGGCGCGGGCATGATGGACGCCAAGAAGGCGCTGACCGAGACCGGCGGCGACATGGAAGCCGCGGTCGACTGGCTGCGCACCAAGGGCCTGGCGAAGGCCGCCAAGAAGTCGGGCCGCACCGCGGCCGAGGGGCTTGTCGCGGTCAAGGTCGAGGGCGGCACCGGCGTCGCCGTCGAGGTCAACGCCGAGACCGATTTCGTCGCCAAGAACGCCGAGTTCCAGAAGATGGTGCAGGACATCGCCGGCGCGGCGATGGGCGTCGACGGGACCGAGGCGCTGCTGGCGGCCGATCTCGGCGGCAAGAGCGTGGCCGACACCGTGACCGACAAGATCGCCACCATCGGCGAGAACATGGCGGTGCGCCGGATGGCCCGGATCTTGGGCGCCGAGGTCGTGTCCTACGTCCACAACGCCGCCGGCACCGACATGGGCAAGATCGGCGTGCTGGTCGCGATTTCGGGCGGCGATGCGGGCTTTGCCAAGCAGGTCGCGATGCACATCGCCGCGGTGAACCCCGCCGCGCTGTCCGAGGCCGACATGGACCCCGCCGTGGTCGAGAAGGAACGTCAGGTCCAGATCGACATCGCCCGCGAGAGCGGCAAGCCCGAGCAGGTCATCGAGAAGATGATCGAGGGCCGGATGAAGAAGTTCGTCGCCGAATCGACCCTTCTGAACCAGGCCTTCGTCATCAATCCCGACGTGACCGTGGGCCAGGCCGCCAAGGACGCCGGCGCCGAGATCACCGGTTTCGTCCGGCTCGAGGTCGGCGAGGGGATCGCGGTGGAGAAGGAAGACTTCGCCGCCGAGGTCGCGAAGGCCGCGTCCGGCGCCTGACGGCCAGCCTCAAGTTCGGGCCGCAAGGCCCTGATAAAACCTGTAAAGCCGCTCCGGTCGGGGCGGCTTTTCGTTTGGGAAGGCATCGCCGCGCGGATCGGGGCCGGGCCGCCGTCGGGCAAGGGTGCGGCACCGCGATGGGAGACTCGCGGTGCCGCTGTCCTTGCCCGGCGCGATTCCCCGGACCTTGCCCGGGGTGGGACGATCGCGCGGGTGTCGGTGCCGGGCCGCGAGAAGGGAAAATTCCTCCCGCGGCGCCGGCGTCCGGCTGTGCCGGCACGGGCCCGTTCCCTGCAATCTCAGGGCCGGTTCCCGCAGTTCCATGGCCTTAGGCCACCACTCACGGAACGCACTCAGGCTGCCATTAACCTTTGGCAATGCAAAGTAAGGGTTTCCTGACCAAATGGTCAGAAATCACCAACAGTCTGTTTCCGGCGCAATAATCTGTCGTCCTCCGGGTGCATTTCCCGGCGGCCGGGCCGTGCCGGTCCGAGACCGGGGTCACGCGTCCAGCACGAACATCTGGTTGTAGAACGAGGCCTTAAGCACAGCCTGCGCCGTCGTCTCCACGTCGAGCGTCTCGCGGGCCAGCCGCAGATGCTTTTCCACCGTCGCCGCGGTCAGGCCGAGCAGGAGCGCGATGTCCTGCGTCGTCTTGCCGTCGCCAACCCATTGCAGGACCTCGCGCTGGCGCTTGGTGAGCTGGCGCTGGCCCTGGTAGGGCAGGGTCAGGATCTTCAGGTGCACCATGTTGTTCATGACGAGGAGTTCGTCGCCGTGCCGGTCCCAGATCCGCTCGACCTCCGCCTGGCTCAGACCCGGCCGCGCGGTCAGCGCGATCGCGCCCTTGCTGCGTTCCGAAACCGACCGGAAACTGATCGTGTAGCCGGCCACGACACCCATCGAGACGTTGAAATCGGCGACACGTTTTTCAGCCGGCGTCAGGTTGCCCGGCTCGGCCATCCAGCGCCACGAGCAGGCGCCGTCGTTCTCGAGCGCCCACCGCAGCATCGGCGCGTGATAGCACAGGCCGTCGTCGATGAAGACCTTCATGTAATCAGCGGACTGGTTGGTGAGGACGACCCAGTCCTGCGGATCGCCCAGCGATCCGCCGGAGCGATAGCGGGTGAACCCGTAGATCAGCCGGTCGAAGCCGTATTCCGCCATCTTCTCGGTGTGGAGGGACCACAGCTCCTCCACGGTAGGCACGTTCGCCACGGCCATCAGATGATCCGTGAATCCACTCGGCATGCGACCCATCACCGCTGAAACTCCCCAACTTGCCGCCAGTGTTAGCGAAAACGGCAACCGCGTCCAGCTATGGTTGCGCTGGCCGGGGCAGGACACCGTTTCCGTGTATCCGGTTACGTGAAGGGCATGCGCCAAGCCTTTGACTTATGGACCAGAACCGGCGCAGGTTCCACTGCAAGCAATTTACATAATACTGATTATGCGACTTTTGGATCCCGACGCCGGTGCCCGCAGTCGTCCAGTCACGAAGCGATCACGCAGATCTCTGCCGGCGTGTCGCAGAGGCGCTCTGCCCCGGCCGGACCGATGAGGATCGGCTCCGTGGTCTCAAGCCCGCCGTCGTCGAGCCAGAGCGCCGGCATGAAGTGGAACACCATGCCCGCCACCAGTTCGGTTTCGTCGCCGGCGCGCAGCGACATCGTCCGCTCGCCCCAGTCCGGCGGATAGCTCAGCCCGATGGAATAGCCGCAGCGGCTGTCCTTGCGGAAGCCGTGCCGGTGCAGCGCAGCATGGAACGCCGCGGCGACATCGGCGCAGGTGGCGCCGGGCCGCGCGGCGGCAAGCGCGTCGGCGGTCGACTCGGCCACGGCGTCCTGGGCGCGGGCATACTTGTCGGGCAGCGTGCCCAGAAACACGGTGCGCGACTGCGGACAGTGATAGCGCCGGTGGACCCCGGCGATCTCGAAGAAGGTGCCCTGCCCCGACCGCAGCGGCGTGTCGTCCCAGGTCAGGTGCGGCGCGGTGGCGTCGAGGCCGGACGGCGCCATCGGCACGATCGCGGCGTAGTCGCCCCAGTGGCCGTCGGCACCGAGCGTGGCGGTGCGCAGCACTTCCGCGATCAGCGCGTTCTTGGCCAGTCCGGGACGGGCCTCGGCCCTGATCGTGGCGTGCATCGCCTCGACGATCCGGGCGGCGCGACGGATGTAGGTCAGTTCGGTCGCGGACTTGACCGCCCGTTGCCAGTTGACCAGCCCGGTCGCGTCGAGGAACCGCGCCGCCGGCAGGGCCGCCCGCAGCGCCGCGTCGGCGGCGGCGCTGTAGTAGTAGTTGTCGGCCTCGACCCCGATCCGCCCCGCCGCCAGCCCGAGGTCGGCGATGCGCCCGGCGAGGTCGGTCATCGGATGGGCGTCGGGATTCTGCACGAGACTGTCGGCATAGCCGAGGATCCGGTCTTGCGGCATCCACACGGTGCGCAGCGCCCCGGCCGCGTCCATTCCCCGGCCCCACCAGACCGGATCGCCCGCGGCGGGCACCAGCACCGCCTGGTGGACGTAGAACGACCAGCCGTCGTAGCCGGTGAGCCAGGCCATGTTGGACGGGTCGGACACCACCAGGAGGTCGAGCCCGCGCGCCGCCATCGCCGCCCGGGTGCGGTCGAGACGGGCATCGTATTCGGCGCGGCTGAAATCCGAGGCGGCCATGCCGCATCTGACCCGGGCGGCCTCGCCGGGTAAAGCGGAACCTGCGGCGCCTCAGGCCTCGCCGGTCATGAAGGCGGTCCGGTCGTCCTTCGGGCGGGCGTCGTCGGGCATCTCGCCGGTGGCGAGGTAGATCACCTGCTCGGCCATGTTGGTCACGAGGTCGCCCATCCGCTCGACGTTCTTGGCTATGAAATGCAGGTGCATGCAGGCGGTGATGTTGCGCGGATCCTCCATCATGAAGGTCAGGAACTCGCGGAACAGCGCGTTGTAGAGGTGATCGACATCCTGATCGCGCTGGCGGACCTCCTCGGCCAGCGCCGCGTCGCGCCGGATATAGGCGTCGAGCGTGTCCTTCAGCATCACCTGCACCTCGCGGGCCATCCGCCGCAGGCCGACCTCGGTGCCGGGAATCGCGCCCAACTCGGCCAGCACCGAGACCCGCTTGGCCATGTTCTTGGCGTAGTCCCCCACCCGTTCGAGGCTCGCCGCCAGCCGCAGCACGGTCAGCACGATCCGCAGGTCCTCGGCGACCGGGGCGCGCAGCGCGATCGTCTTGGCGGCTTCCTCGTTGATCCGGTGTTCCAGCGCGTCGATCGCCGCGTCGTTGCGGCGGACCTGTTCGGCCAGTTCGAGATCGCGCGACTCGAGCGCCCGGGCGCCGTCGATGATCGCCGCCTCGACGAGACCGCCCATCTTCATGACGAGCGCCTGGATCGCCTCGAGGTCGCGGTCGAAGACGGAGCTGATATGCGGTTCGGTCATCCGATCCTCCCGGTGATGTAGCTTTCGGTTCGGCTGTCCTCGGGGTTGGTGAAGATCCGGCCGGTTTCGCCGTATTCGACGAGGTGTCCGAGGTGGAAGAAGGCGGTGTTCTGGCTGACCCGCGCGGCCTGCTGCATGGAA
>JBFKOW010000176.1:0-6773 GCA_041628615.1 Paracoccaceae bacterium
GTTTTCAAAGGTCAACGCGTGGCTTAAGGATCGGGGCGAGCCACCGATAGACTGGGCAGACCCGCGATGACCGCCACCATTCTTGACAAGATCAAGGCCTACAAGCTCGACGAGATCGCCGCGGCGAAGGCCGCCCGGCCGCTGTCCTCGGTCGAGGAGGCGGCCCGCGCCCAGACCCCGCCGCGGGGCTTCGCCGAGGCGCTGCACAGGGCATCCCGCCACGGTTACGGCCTGATCGCCGAGATCAAGAAGGCGAGCCCGTCCAAGGGCCTGATCCGGGCCGATTTCGACCCGCCGGCGCTGGCCCGCGCCTACGAGGCGGGCGGCGCGGCCTGCCTCTCGGTGCTGACCGACGGCCCATCCTTCCAGGGCGCGCCCGAATTCCTGACCGCCGCGCGCGAGGCCACCGCCCTGCCCGCGATCCGCAAGGATTTCCTCTACGATCCGTACCAGGTGGCCGAGGCCCGGGCGCTCGGGGCCGACGCCATCCTGATCATCATGGCGAGCGTCGACGACGCGCAGGCGGCCGAACTCGAGGCGGCGGCGCAGGACTGGGACATGGATGTGCTGATCGAGGTCCACGACGCCGCCGAACTGGAGCGGGCGACGCGGCTGGCCTCGCCGCTGATCGGGATCAACAACCGCAACCTGCACACCTTCGAGGTGACGCTCGACACCACGCGCAGCCTCGCCCGCCGGGTGCCCGCCGACCGCACCATCGTGGCCGAGAGCGGGCTGACCACCCCCGCCGACCTCGCCGACCTCGCGCAGTACGGCGCGCGGTGCTTCCTGATCGGCGAAAGCCTGATGCGGCAGGACGACGTGGCCGAGGCCACACGGGCGCTGCTGGCCGATCCGCTGGTCCCGGCGGGGATGTAGGCCGGTGTCGGGCAAGCTCACCCATTTCGACGCCGCCGGGCAGGCCCACATGGTGGACGTGACCGACAAGGCGGTGACCGACCGGGTCGCGGTGGCCGAGGGCCACGTGACCATGGCCCCCGAAACCCTGCGGCTGGCCACCGAGGGCGGCGCGAAGAAGGGCGACGTGCTGGGCACCGCCCGGCTTGCCGGGATCATGGGGGCGAAGCGCACGGCCGACCTGATCCCGCTCTGCCACCCGCTGCCGATCAGCCGGGTCGCCGTGGACCTCGTGCCCGATCCGGCGCTGCCAGGTATCCGCATCTCCGCCACCGTCCGCACCACCGGCCGCACCGGGGTCGAGATGGAGGCGCTGACCGCCGTCTCCACCGCCGCGCTGACCGTCTACGACATGCTGAAGGCGGTGCAGAAGGACATGGAGATCGGCGCTATCCGCGTGATTCTCAAGGACGGCGGCAAATCGGGGCGCTACGAGGCATGATCCGATGATCTCGGTCGCCGAGGCACTTGAGGCGCTGTTCCGATTGGTCGCGCCGCTCAAGGTCGAGGAGGTGCCGCTGCGCGCGGCGGCGGGGCGGGTGCTGGCGCGGCCGGTGGCGGCGCGGCGGGACCAGCCGCCCTTCGCGGCCTCGGCGATGGACGGCTACGCGCTGGCCGGGGACGCCGGGACCGGCGCCCGGTTCACCGTGATCGGCGAGGCGGCGGCAGGGCACCGGTTCCCCGGCGCGGTCGCTCCGGGCCAGGCGGTCCGGATCTTCACCGGCGCGCCGCTGCCCGAGGGCACCGACCGGGTGGCGATCCAGGAGGACGTGACCCGCAACGGCGACGCCATCAACCTGACCGAAGCCGCCGCCCCCGGCGCCCATGTCCGGCCCGCCGGAGCCGATTTCCGGGCCGGGGCGGCGATCGAGGCGCCCTGCCGCCTGCGCCCCGCCGACATCGCGCTGCTGGCGGCGATGAACATCGCCACGGTGCCCGTCGCCCGCCGCCCCGAGATCGCCATCCTGCCCACCGGCGACGAACTGGTGCAGCCCGGCGAGGACCCCGGCCCCGACCAGATCGTCGCCTCCAACAGCTACGGGCTCGACGCCGCGCTGCGGGCCCACGGCGCCCTGCCCCGGATGCTGCCCATCGCGCGGGACAGCCTGCCGTCGCTGCGCACCGCGCTCGAACTGGCCGAGGGCGCCGACCTGATCGTGACCATCGGCGGCGCCTCGGTCGGGGACCACGACCTCGTGGCCGAGGCGGCGGCGGGGATGGGGCTCGACCGGGCCTTCTACAAGGTCGCGATGCGGCCCGGAAAGCCGCTGATGGCCGGGCGGATGGGGAAAGCGGCGCTGATCGGGCTGCCCGGCAACCCCGTCTCGGCGCTGGTTTGCGGCGAGGTGTTCCTGAAGCCGGTGGTCGACCGCATGCTCGGCCTGCCCGCCGGCCCCGCGGCGCGGACCCGCGCCCGGCTTGCCGCCGCCCTGCCCGCCAACGGGCCGCGCGAGCACTACATGCGGGCCCGGCGCGGGCCGGAGGGCGTCACGGCCTTCGACCGGCAGGACAGCGCGCTGCTGACCGTGCTTGCCGCCGCGGACTGCCTGCTGGTCCGGCCGCCCCGGGACCCGGCCCGGGAGCCGGGCGAGATGGTCGAGATCCTGCCGTTGTGACCGCCGCCCAAGGGGCCCGGCCCGCGGCTGTTGACACAAAACGGGAACATGCGTAGAACATTCGGCAAAACACCCCGTTTTGTTCCGCAGACCGGGGGCAAACCCGGCCCCATGACGGGCGGCAGGAACGAGGTTCGGACAGATGCTTACCCGCAAACAGCTCGATCTGCTTGAGTTCATCCACAAGCGCGTGCAGCGCGACGGCGTGCCGCCCAGCTTCGAGGAAATGAAGGACGCGCTCGACCTGCGGTCGAAGTCCGGCATCCACCGGCTGATCACCGCGCTGGAGGAGCGCGGCTTCATCCGCCGGCTGGCGCACAAGGCACGGGCGCTGGAAATCGTGAAGCTGCCCGACAGCATGGGCGGCGCGCCCGCCCCCGGCTTTTCGCCCCAGGTGATCGAGGGCGACCGCCCCGACAGCATCCCCCCCGCGGCCGAGCCGGTGCGGGCCGCCGCCATCGAGGTGCCGGTGATGGGCCGGATCGCCGCCGGCGTGCCGATCTCGGCGATCCAGCACCGCACCCATGACGTCTCCGTGCCGCAGTCCATGCTGGGCCGCGGCCGGCACTACGCGCTCGAGGTCAAGGGCGACTCGATGATCGAGCTCGGGATCAATGACGGCGACGTGGTGGTGGTGCGCGAAACCTCGGTCGCCGACGACGGCGACATCGTCGTCGCGCTGGTCGAGGACGAGGAAGCGACGCTCAAACGGTTCCGCCGCAATGGCACCTCGATCGCGCTGGAGGCGGCGAACCCGGCCTACAAGACCCGTTTTTTCCACGAGGACCAGGTCAAGGTTCAGGGCCGGCTGGTCGGCCTGATCCGCAGCTACTGACCCTCCCCGGCCCCGTTGCGGGCCAGGATCAGCGGCGCGGGCGCGGGACTGCCGCGCCGGGTCCAGAGCCTGTCGCCGGTGATCTCGCGCGCCGAGACCAGCCGCAGGCCGCCCGCCCCGTCGCCGTAGCCGGCCACCGCCCCGGTCTCGCGCAGCCGCACCTCGTCGAGGACGAGGCAGGGCCGGTCGGACCTGTCCTCGGTGTCGAGCACCACGAGGATCGCGCCGCCGCAGCCGTCGAGCCCGTCCCGCGCGCGGGTGCCGCGCACCTGCACCAGCGCCGCCCCGGCGCCGAGATCGGCGCGCAGCACCCGGTCGGCGCCGTCGAAGACGCCGCGCGCCGCCGCGGTCTCCTGGCTCACCGGGGCGCCGTCGTTCTCGAGCCAGACCCGGGCCGCAAAACCCTCGCCGCGCGGGTGCGACAGGGCCCGGCCCCGCTCGGTCAACACCCCCACCAGCTTGCCGCTCTCCGCCACCAGCAGCAGCGGCCGCTCGGTCGCGGTCCACAGCCCGAAGGCCAGCGGCAGCGCGGCCAGCGCGCCGATCTGCGCCCGGCCCTGCCACAGGATCGCCGCCAGCAGCCCCAGCGTCAGCACCGGCAGCACCGCCGGCATCGGCGTCGGGACATGGCCCACCGCGCCGGGCCGGGCGGCGACGGTCTCGGCCACGGTGATGATCCAGTGCAGCCCCAGGTCCATGACCCAGAGCCCGACACCCTGCAGCCCGACCAGCCAGAGGCACCCCGCGACCACCGCCGCCGGCATCACCACCGCACCCATCACCGGCACCGCCAGCAGGTTCGCGATCAGTCCGTAATGGGCGATCATGTTGAAATGCGCCGCCGCGAAGGGAGCCGTCGCCAGCCCCGCCACCAGCGACGACAGGAACACCGCGCCGACATTGCGCCCCCACCACGGCAGGCGGGGCAGGTCGAGGTCGCGGATGTGGCCGAAGGCGACGACCAGCGCGGTGGTCGCGGCGAAGGACATCTGGAAGCCCGGGCCGGTCAGTTCCTCGGGTCGCCGGACCAGCACGATCACCGCCGCCATCGCCACCGCCCGCAGGGTCAGCGCCCGGCGGTCCAGCATGACTGCGACCAGCATCACCGCGACCATCACGAAGGCCCGCTCGGTCGCCACGCTGCCCCCCGACAGGACGAGGTAGCCCGCCCCCGCCAGCAGCGCCGCGCCCGCGGCGATCTTCTTGACCGGCCAGTGCAGCGCCAGCGCCGGCCAGAGCGCCATGCCGTAGCGCAGGGCGGCGAAGATGAACCCGGTCAGGAGCCCCATGTGCAGCCCCGAGATCGCCAGCAGGTGGGCGAGGTTCGAGGCCCGCAGCGCGTCGCGCACCTCGACGGTGATGCCGGACCGGTCGCCGGTGACGATCGCCGCCGCGACACCGCCGGTCCGTTCGGGCATCGCCGCGCGCAGCCCGGCCGACATCCGGTCGCGCAGCCGGTGCACCGCCAGCGCCGCCCCCGGTTCGGCCTGCCGCAGCAGAAGCACCGGCGTCCGGGTGTAGCCCACCGCGCCGAGCCGGTCGAACCAGGCGTGACGGGCGAAGTCGAAGCCGCCGGGCTCCACCGGTCCGCCGGGGGGCGACAGGTGGCCGGTCAGGATCACCACCTGACCGGGTGCGGGCCGGGTCGGCCCGTGGCCGCCATGCAGCGCGACCCGGATCCGCTCCGGGGTCTTCTCGGGGCGCACCGCGTCGAGCCGGACCCGGTCCAGCGTCAGCCGCATGGCGTCCGAGGCGGAGCGGTCGATGGCGACGATCCGGCCCTCGATCGGGCCGTAGTAGCGGAATTCGAGGATCGGCGCGGCCACCGCGTGGCCCCGCGCCCCGGCTAGGCCGAAGCCGCCGCAGACCAGAGCCAGCCCGACCCAGAGCGGCGCCGCCGCGTCGCCCGCCGCCCGGGTCAGGCCCAGCGCCAGCGCCGCCAGCGCCGCCAGCCCGGCATAGCCCGCCAACCCCGGTTCGGCGTCCAGCGCGAACCAGCCCCCGATCCCGAGGCCGAGGCAGACCGGCACCCAGCCGAACAGGTGCCCCCGCTGCGCCAGCAGCGCGGCGGAGACCGGCCCCGGAAGCGAGATGGCACGCGGCACTTGTCCTGCTCTCCCTGGCTTTGTATCCCGCGCGCGATCCTCACCGGCAGACGTTAGGAAACCGTTAACCATGACCGCGTCCGAAGTCGTCACCCGCATCGCCCCGTCGCCCACCGGCGAGATGCACATCGGCACGGCGCGCACCGCGCTGTTCAACTGGCTCTATGCGCGGGGCCGGGGCGGCCGCTTCCTGCTGCGGATCGAGGATACCGACCGGGCGCGCTCGACCCCCGCGGCGACCGAGGCGATCCTGAAGGGGCTGACCTGGCTCGGGCTCGACTGGGACGGCGAGGCGGTGAGCCAGTTCGACCGGGCGCCGCGGCACCGCGAGGTGGCCGAGTCGATGCTGGCCGCCGGCACCGCCTACAAGTGCTTCGCCACCCCAGACGAGATCGAGGCGTTCCGCGCCGCCGCGCGGGCCGAGGGCCGGTCGACCCTGTTCCGCTCGCCCTGGCGCGACGCCGACCCGGTGGACCACCCGGACGGCCCCTACGCGATCCGGGTGAGGGCGCCGCTCGACGGCGAGACGGTGATCCGCGACCAGGTGCAGGGCGACGTGACCATTTCGAACGCCGAACTCGACGACATGGTGATCCTGCGCTCGGACGGCACGCCCACCTACATGCTCGCCGTGGTGGTCGATGACCACGACATGGGAGTGACCCACGTGATCCGCGGCGACGACCACCTCAACAACGCCGCGCGGCAGATGCTGATCTACGCCGCGATGGGCTGGCCGCTGCCGGTCTACGCCCATATCCCGCTGATCTTCGGGCCGGACGGCAAGAAACTGTCCAAGCGGCACGGCGCCACCGGGGTCGCGGAATACCAGAAGATGGGCTACCCGGCGGCGGGGATGCGCAACTATCTCGCCCGGCTCGGCTGGTCGCACGGCGACGACGAGTTCTTCACCGACGCGCAGGCGCAGGCCTGGTTCGACCTGCCCGGAATCGGCCGCGCCCCGGCGCGCTTCGACCTCAGGAAGCTGGAAAACCTCTGCGGCCAGCACATGGCCGCCGCCGACGATGCTGCACTGCTGCAAGAACTCGAGGCGTTTCTTGCCGCCACGGACGCCCCGGCCCTGACCGCGGCGCAGCGCGACGCGATGTCACGGAGCCTTCACACGCTCAAGGAAAGGTCCAAGACGTTCCCGGAACTCATTGAGAAGGCGCGGTTTATCCTCGCCAGCCGGCCGATCGACCGGGACGAGAAGGCCGAGGCGCAACTGGCTGCGGTATCCAATGGTATACTGGCAGAATTGACGCCGCGACTGCAAACTGCTAGCTGGACGCGCGACGA
>JBFKOW010000177.1:0-6730 GCA_041628615.1 Paracoccaceae bacterium
CGCCAATGCCGGTGTCGAGATCTACGGCATCACCGCCGCCGACCTTGCCGGCCTGCCCCGGATCGCCGCGCCCGAGGCGTCGATGGGCCAGATCGAGCGCTTCGGCGAGGGGATCGCGATGGGCTCCGGGGTGGCGCGCGAGCTCGGGCTGACGGTGGGCGACAGGGTCCGGCTGATCTCGCCCAACGGGGTGCGCACCGCCTTCGGCACCTCGCCCCGGGTCAGCGCCTACGAGGTGGTCTACATCTTCACCGCCGGCCGCTACGACATCGACCGGACCCGGATCTACATGCCGCTGCAACAGGCCCAGAGCTTCTTTGGCCGCGACGGGCTGGCTGACGAGATCGAGGTGATGGTGACCGATCCCGACCGGGTCGAGGAGGTGATCCCCGGGCTGATCGCGGCGGCCGGGCCGCGGGCCCTGATCTGGACCTGGCGGGACGCCTCGGGCAACTTCCTGCGGGCGCTCGAGGTCGAGGACAACGTGATGTTCGTGATCCTGTCGATCCTCGTGCTGATCGCCTCGATGAACATCATCTCCGGGCTCATCATGCTGGTGAAGAACAAGGGCCGGGACATCGGCATCCTGCGGACGATGGGGCTCACCGAGGGGGCGGTGCTGCGGGTATTCTTCCTTTGCGGCGCCGGGATCGGCACCGTGGGAACGATCCTCGGCGTGGCGCTCGGCTGTCTCTTCGCGCTCTACATCGACCCGATCTTCTCTTTCGTGAACTGGGCGATGGGGGGCGGCGTCTGGGACCCGTCGATCCGCGGCATCTACGCCCTGCCGGCGCGGCTCGAGGCGGGCGACGTGCTGTCGGCGGTGGCGCTGTCGCTGGGGCTGAGCTGGACGGTGACGGTCTTTCCGGCACGGCGGGCGGCGCGGCTGAACCCGGTGGAGGCGCTGCGCTATGAGTGAGGCGGCGCTGGAGCTTGCCGGGCTGACCAAGGGCTACAACCCGGGCCGTCCGAACCAGATCGAGGTGCTGCGCGGCGCCGACCTGACCGTCGCGCCCGGCGAGGTGGTGGCGCTGGTCGCGCCCTCCGGCGCGGGCAAGTCGACGCTGCTGCATATCGCCGGGTTGCTCGACCTGCCCGACGCGGGCGAGGTGCGCATCGGCGGCACCCTGATGACCGGCCTGTCCGACCGCCGCCGCACCGCCGCCCGGCGCGAGGCGGTGGGCTTCATCTACCAGTTCCACCACCTGCTGCCCGAGTTCACCGCGGCCGAGAACATCGTCCTGCCGCAACTGGCCAACGGCGCGACCCAGGCCGGGGCAGAGGCCCGCGCGTCGGCGCTTCTGGCAGATGTCGGGCTGTCGGACCGGGCCGAGCACCGCCCGGCGCAACTCTCGGGCGGCGAGCAGCAGCGGGTGGCCTTCTGCCGGGCGCTGGCCAACGCGCCGCGGCTGCTGCTCGCCGACGAGCCCACCGGCAACCTCGACCCCGCCACCTCGGACCGGGTGTTCGGGACGCTGATGGGGCTGGTGCGGGACACCGGGCTGGCGGCGGTGATCGCGACCCACAACCTCGACCTCGCGGCGCGGATGGACCGGCGTGTCCGGCTCGACGCCGGGCGGATCGTGCCGGCCTGATCGTCGTCCGACTGGCTGCCGCCGCCCGGCGGGCGTCAACCGGTTCTTAAGCACGTTCCGCCATACCCTGCGCCCCAGTGCACGGCTCAAGGAACGGCGCGCGGCCATGTCGGCCTACATTTCCGAAGTCCGATACAACACCGAAGAGAACAACTTCGTCGAGATCGCCGTGCCCAAGGGCACGGACGTCTCCGGGCTACCGGATCGTCATCTATGACGACAGCGGAGTCTTGTCTTCGGGCGACGGCGGGTCCAACCCGACGGACCTCGGCACCTTGGACAGCACCAACGTCGGTTACGATGTCTACGCGGTTCGGCTTGGCGAAGACATGCTGAGCGGGTCCGGCGGAGTCGCCCTTGTCGACGATACCGGGACGGTGCTCCAGTTCGTTTCGTTCAACGGCAATACCATCACTGCCACGGAAGGTGCGGCCAGCGGCCTGACCAGTACGAACATCGGCTCCGCATCCGGCTCGAACACCCTCCAATCGACCGACGGCGGCGCTTCATACAGCGCCGCGGCGCGCACGCAGGGCACGATTCCATGTTTCGGCCCCGGGACCCTGATCGCCGTGCCGGGCGGGCGGGAGCGCGCGGTCGAGGATCTCGTCGTCGGCGATCTCGTTCGGACGATCGATGCCGGACCCCGGCCGATCCGCTGGATCAGCCGGGCGGAACAATGCCTCGACCGGGCCGGACCGGAGGCCCGTCCGGTCCTGATCGGGGCGGGGGCTCTGGGGCCCGGACGGCCGGAGCGGGACCTCGTGGTGTCGCCGCAGCACCGCGTGCTGGTCGGAGAGAGCGGGCAGCTTTGCGGTTCGTTCGACGGTGCGCACCTTGTTCCGGCCAAGGCGCTGACCGGCCTGCCGGGCATCCGCGCGATGATGGGCAAGCGGCGGATATCATGGTTCCATTTCGCGCTCGACCGTCAGGAGGTGGTCATCGCCAATGGCTGCCTGACGGAATCGCTGCTGCTCGGGCCGATGGTCCTGGCCGGGCTGGCGCCGGCGCTGCGCGGTGCCTTGGTTTCCCGGTTCGGCGGGGCGGCGGGCCGGCTGCCACTGAACGGCTCTCCGGCCAGACCCTGCCTGAGCGTCGGCGCCGCGCGGCGTGCGCTCGCCGCGGCCGGGCATTGCGGCCGCTTCCGCGTCGTCGCCTGAACCGTCCGGCGTCTCACCCGGCCTGACATTGCCGTGACCCGCGATTTCCGCCCGCGATTCCATGATAAGTCGGGTGAAATCTCACGGAGTGCCCCTCATGTTTCGCGCGACCTTCGCCATCCTCGCCCTGTCCCTCGGTCTCGGGGGTCTCGCGCCCGGGGCCGCGGCCCAGCCGCTCAGTTTCGCGGACTGGCGCGACCAGCGGTTCCAGCTGTTCAACCGGGTCGAGTTCACCCGCGCCGGGCAGGCCCTGTCGATCCGGGCCGAGGACGCGGCCTCGATGATCTACACCACCCTGCCACCCGGCCTGCGGGGCGCGCGGTCCGCGTCCTGGTCCTGGGAGGTGAGCCGCTCGGTGCCCGCCACGCGGCTCGACCAGCGCGGCGGCGACGACCGCAACATCGCGCTCTACTTCGCCTTCCTGCCCGCGGCCGAGGCGGCGGCGTTGGGGGCGAACCCCTCGATCCGTCGGCTGCTGCGCAACCCCGAGGGGCGGGTTCTGGTCTATGTCCACGGCGGCGACGCGCCGCGCGGGGCGATGATGCGGACGCCCTATCTCGGCAATCAGGGCGTGGTGGTGATCCGCCGCCCCGCCGGCACCGGCCCGGCGATGGAGCGGGTCGACCTCGCCGCCGACTACGCCCGCGCCTTCGGCGGCGCGCCGGGCGCGCTGGTGGCGGTGGCGGTCTCGGCCGACAGCGACGACACCGACAGCGTGATCGACGCCCGGCTGACCGGGCTCACGCTCGAGTGACCGGCTGATCCAGATCATGGTGGCGCGCCGGGCTGCGCCTATCCTATCCTGCAAGCCCGCGGGACAAGGAGATACAGACCCGATGCGCGCCTTCCGTCATTTCCTGCCGGCACTGGTGGCGCCGGCGCTTCTGGCCGGCTGCAACACCGCCGAGATCGACACCGGACCCGAGGCCGGGGCGGCCGCCTTCCGCGAGGATTGTTCCGCCTGCCACGGGCCCGGGGGCCGCGGAGACGGCAGCTTCGGCGCGCAGCTCCTCCGCCAGCCCCCCGACCTGACCCGGCTCGCTGCCCGCAACGGCGGCGTCTTCCCGCGCGACCGCGTGATGTCGACCATCGACGGTTTCGACCGGGGCGAGCATTTCAGCGCCGCGATGCCCGAGTTCGGCGCCGGCGACATGGGGCCGGTGGTGATCGTCGAGAGCGCCGACGGCATCGGCACCCCGGTCCCGGCCCGGCTGCTGGCGCTCGCGGCCTATCTCGAATCCATCCAGGAGGAATGAGCCATGCGGCTGACCGGTCTTAGCCTGATCCTCTCGGTCCTCGGCGCCGCCGCCGCGGCGCAGGACATCGACGCGGGCGCGGCGCTTTACGCCGACCATTGCGCGGTCTGTCACGGCGCCGACGCCGCGGGGGACGGCCCGCTCGCCCCGGCGCTGGCGCTGCAGCCCGTGGACCTCACCGCGCTCACCGCGTCGAACGGCGGCGTGTTCCCGGCCGAGCGGATCGTGCGGCGGATCGACGGGCGCGACCCGCTGGTCTCCCACGGCTCGCCGATGCCGGTCTACGGGCCCTATTTCGACGGGCCGGAAATCGCGATGAAGCTGCCCTCGGGCCAGCCCCTGATCGCGCCCGAGGCGGTGGTCCACCTGATGGCCTGGATCGAATCGATCCAGGACTGAGCCGGGCTCAGGCGCAGATCCCCCGCGTCTCGACCCCGTCCCACGGCACCCGGACCTGCCGCCCGGCCAGCGGCAGGGCCGACACCGGCATCGCCTCGGACAGCAGGGCGCGCAGCCGCGCGGTCCGCGCGCCGCCGGGGTCGAGGGTGGCGCAGCAGACGAATTCCTCCACGATGCTCGCCTGCTGCTCGTAGCCGTAGTCGAGGAACGGCCGGGCGGTGGCGGCGTCGAACAGGTAGGGATCGGCGCCGAAGCCGTGCTCGGTCGCGGCGCGGAACGGCGAATAGCCGGTCACCGCGCGGTTCTGCCACTGCCAGACATGGGTGATCTCGTGGGCGAAGAACATCGCCGCCACGAGCGACATCTCGCCCCCCGGCATCTCGGTGTAGTCGGGCAGATACCAGTCCGGGCGGATGTTCATGGTCTGGCCCAGCACCACGCCGGCAGTGCGGGCGGTGAAGGTCGGGGCCTCGGCCGGCGGCAGGATCCGCTCGCGGCAGGTGGTGCGCGGGCGGACCGGGTAGGTGCGCGACGTCACGCCGACGATGCCGTTCTCCAGCACCCGGACCCGGGCGGTGTCGAGGGTGTCGCCGTGCAGGGCCTTGGCCAGCCGGGTCTCGCCCTCGGTCAGGGGGCGGCCGCAGGCGGCGAGGGCGAGGACGAGGAGGATCGGAAGAACGGCACGCATGACCGCAAGGATAGGGGGTTCGCGGGCCGATACAACGGGGCCGGGGGACTAGTCGGCGCGGGCCAGTTGCGCTTCGGTCTCCGGGGTCATGCCCGAGATCTCGAGGATCAGCTTGCGGCGCACCGCCTCGGCGAACTGCGCCCCGCTTTCGGCGGCGACGACGAAGGCCCCCCGGCCGCCGATGATCCGTTGCTCGTAGAGTTCCACGAGGTTCGATTGCGCCGGGCCGCTGCACTGCCGGCACAGGAACGCCAGCCCGTTGATGGTGATCCCGGCGTTCAGGACCTCGGCGCGGGCCGCCTCGATGGTGGGGCCGTTCCAGTTGTTGGCGCTGTCGCCGGAGAAATCGATCACCCGCCGCCAGCCGGTGATGTCGTTATCCTCGATCAGCCGCTTGCCGGTGAGCAGGGCGGAGCCGATGGCGTTGCGCCCGAAGGCCATCCGGGGCGGCGGCAGCAGGGCGGCGGCGAAGGCTTCGGCGTCGGCCTCGGTGGCGATGATCGTCCAGGGCACGACGACCTGTTCGTTGCCCGCCGCGGCCCATTCCACGTAGGTGACGGCGATGGACCCGTAGGCGGTGTCGCGGATCGCGGAAAGCACCGCCGGATCGGTGATCGCCTGCGCGTAGCCCTGCCGCTGGAACCGGATCTCGGCGTCGTCGATGGAGCCCGAGGCGTCGGCCAGCAGCACCAGTTCGAGGTCCACGTCCTGCGCCGCGGCGGGGGCGGCGAGAAGGGCGAGGGCGAGGATCAGGCGGCGCATGGACCAAGGATAGGGGCGGCCCGGCGGCGGGCAAGGCCACGCCGGATCGGGGCCGGGCGGGCGGCCGAGGGAGGCCGCGCCGCCCGGCCCGCGGTCACTTGACCTTCTTGCCGGCGATCACCGTGTCGGCCTTGCCCGCGCCGCTGTTGGCGGTGGCGAGCACCTTCGGCTTTTCCTTCTTCGGCTTCTTGGCCTCGCGGTTGCCGCGGTTCTTTTCCTTGGACATGGGGTCCTCCCGTCAGGGTTCCCGGCAGGGCGGAATGCCGTCCCGGGTCGACGCTCAGAGGGGGCAGGGTTGCCTGACGCGGGTCAGGGCGATGTCACCCGAGAGGCAGCCGGCGAGCATGGCTGCTGGGCTGCGAGGTGAATCTATGGCCGCCCTGATGGCCGCACAAGTGGCATCGCGTAGAACTCCTGATGACACGGGGCGTCAGCCCCGGGCCGCGCCCGACCCTCACCCCCAAGGGGAGCGCAGGGCGATATCAGTAATTCCTCGTGAGGCGCGGATGCTTCGATTTCGCTTATCGAACAAGCGGCCCTATTTTCCTTGCCAGAGACACGAGTCGCCAATTGCGGATCAAACGGTCTAGTGCCGCCCACTTCATACTAAAGCGAGTCCAATATTATCCGTTGAATCGCGCCGATCTCGGTGGACCGTATTACTTGCCCTAGATGCATCATGGACTCCGTCACAACTCTAGGTGCCTGTCCCAATATAATATTCCCAGTATTCTCGATCAGGGGGCCCGCAAAAAGAACTCCCACGAAATAGAACCTAGGATTAAAAGTCATTATGTGTTCTCTTGGGTTCCGATACCCATTCGGATTGTAAATAAAGACTGGCGAGCCCGATGAACCAGGGTAGCATGC
>JBFKOW010000178.1:0-6728 GCA_041628615.1 Paracoccaceae bacterium
CATCTCGCGCCCGGCTACGCCGCCGGGCTCAAGGGCGTGGCCCGGTCGATGCCGACCTCGGCGGCGGTGGACCGGGTGGCCGAGGCGCTGGGCATCGGCTGCTACGCGACGCCCACCGGATGGAAGTTCTTCGGCTCGCTGCTCGACGACGGCCGCGCCACGATCTGCGGCGAGGAAAGCGCCGGCACCGGGTCCGACCACGTCCGCGAGAAGGACGGGCTCTGGGCGGTGCTGCTCTGGCTCAACATCCTCGCCGCCACCGGCAAGTCGGTGGCGGACCTGATGGCCGATCACTGGCGCCGCTTCGGGCGCAACTACTATTCCCGGCACGATTACGAGGCGGTGGACTCGGAACAGGCGGCGGCGGTGATCGACGGCCTGCGCGCCAAGCTGCCCCGGCTGCCGGGGCAGGAAGTCGCCGGGCTGCGGGTCACCGAGGCGGACGATTTCGCCTATACCGACCCGGTGACCGGCGACCAGGCGAAGGGCCAGGGCCTGCGGATCATGTTCGAGGGCGGCGCGCGGGTCGTGTTCCGCCTGTCGGGGACCGGCACCGAGGGGGCGACGATCCGGGTCTACCTCGAGCGGCTCGAGACCGATCCCGACGAGATGGACCGCGACACCCAGGCGGCGCTGGCCCCGGTGATCGCCGCCGCCGATGCGCTCGCCGGCATCGCCGCCCAGACCGGGCGGACCGCCCCGGACGTCATCACCTGACCCCGCCCCGGCGGCGCGCGGCCACGTCCGCCGCCGGGACGCGACCAAGAATCCAGCCGGTTCAGGGACCTGCGCATTCCGTCGGCACCGGAAACACTGTTTTCTCGGGACTTCCGGTCTTGTCCGACTATGGTTTGCCGGGGACGAATCACTCGGGACGGGGGACTCCGATGGTCGATCTGGCGCAAGCCGAGACGGATGCGGTCGAACTGGTCAATGGCATGCGGCCCGAAGAGGTGCCGCAATTCCTGCGCCTGTCGATCCGCGAGAAGAAACTCACCACGATCGTGAGCGCGCTGAACCGCGAGGTGCTGTCGGCCGATCCGCAGCGCCGCGACGCCGCGCAGTCGGCCCTGCGGCGCATCGGCTTCGTCTGATCCGCAACGGAAAACCGCCCCGGCCATCGGCGCGGGGCGGGTCCGGAATGCGTGGGGCCGGTCGCCCGCAGCGCCCGGCGGTCAGTAGTCCGAGACGACGCCGCGATTGGCCTCGATCAGGGCCTGCGCCCGGGCCAGCAGGCCGCTGCCGTCCTTGCCGGCGGCGTCCATCTCCGCCACCCATGCCTCGATCGTGCCAGCGCTGGCGGCGCGCCATTCCGCCACCTGCGCCTCGTCCAGCGTGATGATGGTGTTGCCCATCGCCACCGTGGCCTCGCGGGCCGGGCCGTCGTCGATCGCCATCTGCCGCCCGGCGAAGCCCGAGAACTCGAGCCCGGAATTGGCGTCGATCACCGCCTTCAGGTCGTCGGGCAGCCGGTCGTAGCTGGCCTTGTTCATCGCGAAGAGGAAGGCCGCGGTATAGAGCATCGCGTCGCCGAACTCGGTGTGGTTGTCGACCAGTTCCGAGGTCCGCAGCGCGCCGGTCACCTCCCAGGGGATCACCGCGCCGTCGATCACACCCTTGGACAGCGATTCCGGCACCGCCGGGACCGGCATCCCGACCGAGGTCGCGCCGAGATCGGTGAACAGCTGGTTGGTGATCCGGGTCGGCGCCCGGAGCTTCAGGCCCGCCAGGTCGGAGGGGGTCACGATGGGCCGGTTGGCGTGGATGATGCCGGGGCCGTGGACCCAGAGACCGAGCAGCTTGTAGTCGGCGAATTCCTCGGCCATGCGCTCCTGCGCCAGTTGCCAGTAGGCCCGGCTTCCGGCCTCGGCCTCGTCGGCGCCGAGCAGGAAGGGCAGTTCCATGACCTCGACGCTGGGGAACCGGCCCGGGGTGTAGCCTGGCAGGGTCCAGACGATATCGACCACCCCGTCGCGCACCTGGTCGGCCAGTTCCGGCGGCCGGCCGCCGAGCTGCATCGCCGGGAAGCGCTGGATCTCGATCCGGCCGTCCGAGGCGGCCTCGACCCGGTCGGCCCAGACATCAAGGATGTGGGCGGGCACGTTGGCCTGCGCCGGCAGGAACTGGTGCAGCCGGAGCGTCACCTCCTGCGCGGCGGCCGGAACGGCCAGGGTGGTGACCAGAAGGGCGGCGAGGGCACCGCGGCGGGTCAGTGTCATGGTGGGAGGGTCCTTGCGAAAGCGGTCGGCGCGATCCTTTCCGCGCCGCGGCGAAGGGTCAAGGCGGAAGCGGGCGGCATCGCCGCCCGCGCCCGCGGTCAATGTCGGATCACTTGCGGTTCGCCCGGTTGGCGATCAGGTCGTCGACGACCGACGGATCGGCCAGCGTCGAGGTGTCGCCCAGGCTGCCGAAGTCGTTCTCGGCGATCTTGCGCAGGATCCGGCGCATGATCTTGCCAGACCGGGTCTTGGGCAGGCCCGGCGCCCACTGGATCACGTCGGGCTTGGCGATCGGGCCGATCTCGGTGCGGACCCACGCCTCCAGTTCCTTGCGCAAGTCGTCTGTCGGCTCGACACCGTTCATCAGCGTGACGTAGGCGTAGATCCCCTGCCCCTTGATGTCGTGCGGGTAGCCGACCACCGCCGCCTCGGCGACCTTGGCATGGGCGACCAGCGCGCTTTCGACTTCCGCCGTGCCCATCCGGTGGCCCGAGACGTTGATGACGTCGTCCACCCGGCCGGTGATCCAGTAGTAGCCGTCGGCGTCGCGGCGGCAGCCATCGCCGGAGAAGTAGTAGCCCTTGTAGTCGCTGAAATAGGTCTTCTCGAACCGCTCGTGGTCGCCCCAGACGGTGCGCATCTGGCCCGGCCAGCTGTCCTTGAGGCACAGCACCCCCTCGCATTCGGTGGCCGCGATCTCGGCCCCCGATTGAGGGTCGAGAACCACCGGCTGCACCCCGAAGAACGGCAGCGTCGCAGAGCCCGGCTTGGTTGCGATGGCGCCCGGCAGCGGGGTCAGCAGGTGGCCGCCGGTCTCGGTCTGCCACCAGGTGTCGACGATCGGCGAGCGGCCCTTGCCCACCGTGTCGTTGTACCAGTTCCAGGCCTCGGGGTTGATCGGCTCGCCCACGGTGCCGAGGAGCTTGATGCTGCTCAGGTCGTGCTTTTCGACCCATTCGGTGCCCTGCCCCATCAGCGCCCGGATCGCGGTGGGGGCGGTGTAGAACTGGTTGACCTTGTGCTTGGCGCAGACCTCCCAGAACCGGCCGGCATCGGGCCAGGTCGGGACGCCTTCGAACATCAGCGTCGTCGCGCCGTTGGCGAGCGGGCCGTAGACGATGTAGCTGTGCCCGGTCACCCAGCCCACGTCGGCGGTGCACCAGAAGACGTCCCCGTCGTGGTAGTCGAAGGTGTACTGGTGGGTGATCGCGGCATAGACGAGGTAGCCCCCCGACGTGTGCACGACCCCCTTGGGCTGCCCGGTGGAGCCGGAGGTGTAGAGGATGAACAGCGGATCCTCGGCGCCCATCTCGGCCGGGGTGCAGTAGGGCGACGCCTCGGCGGCGAGCGCATTGTAGTCGTGGTCCCGGCCGTCGACCCAGGTGGTCTGTCCGCCGGTCCGCTTCACCACAAGCACCTTGCAGTCGTGCATCACGTTCAGCAGGGCCGCGTCGGTGTTCGACTTCAGCGGCGTCTTGCGGCCGCCGCGGGGGGCCTCGTCGGCGGTGATCACCACCTTGGCGTCGCAGCCGTTGACCCGGGCGCCCAGCGCGTCGGGCGAGAACCCGGCGAAGACCACCGAATGCACCGCGCCGATCCGGGCGCAGGCCAGCATGGCATAGGCCGCCTCGGGGATCATCGGCAGGTAGAGCACCACCCGGTCGCCGCGCCCGACCCCCATGCCCTTCAGCACGTTGGCCATCCGGTTCACGTGCTCGAAGAGTTGCAGGTAGGTGATGTGCCGTGCCTCGTCCGCCGGGTCGTCGGGTTCCCAGATGATCGCGGTCTGGTTCGCCCGGGTGGCGAGATGGCGGTCGACGCAGTTGGCGGCGACGTTCAGGGTGCCGTCCTCGAACCACTTGATCGAGACCCTGCCGAGCGTGAAGTCGGTGTCCTTCACCTTGCGGAACGGCTTGACCCAGTCGACCTTGTCGAGGGCGATCCGGCGCCAGAAGCCCTCGGGATCGGCCACGGACTCGGCATACATCGCCTTGTAGGTCTCGGCATCGGCATGGGCCCGCGCCGCGAAATCGGGCGCCGGCGGGTAGGTCTTGGCGGCATCGGTGCTGCTGGCGGACATGGCGAATCCCCCTTTGTCGTCTTGTGGTGTTGGTCATCCGGCACGGGATCCGGCGCTGACGCGACGGGCCCGCTTGCTCCTCCGGGCGCCACTATCTCCAAGTTGCGCCGGAATGTATACCTCCCTCGGGTCGCCTAGCGCGGGGCCATCCGCAGCGCCCCGTCGAGCCGGATCACGCTGCCGTTGAGGTAGCCGGTCTCGATGCAGAAGCGCACCGTGGCGGCGTATTCCTCGGGCGCGCCGAGCCGGTGCGGATAGGGCACCGTGGCGCTCAGGCTGTCTTGCACCTCCTGCGGCAGACCGCGCAGCATCGGGGTGCCGAACAGCCCCGGCGCGATCGACATGACCCGGATCGCATGGCCGGCGAGGTCGCGGGCCATCGGCAGGGCCATCGCCGCGACGCCGCCCTTGGAGGCGGCATAGGCGACCTGTCCGACCTGCCCCTCGTAGGCGGCGATCGAGGCGGTGGTCACGATCACCCCCCGGTCGCCGCCCGGCGCGGGGTCGAGCGCCGCCATCCGGGCCGCCGCCAGCCTGCAGGCGTTGAGGGTGCCGGTGAGGTTGACCGCAATCACCCGTTCGAAGCCGTCGAGCGGCATCGGCCCGTCGCGGCCCACGGTCCGCGCCGCCGGGGCGATCCCGGCGCAGCAGACGAGGATCCGGGGCCGGTCGAGCCGGTCGAGCGCCGCCGCGAGGTCGGCCCCGGCGGTCACGTCGCCAGTATGGGCGGCGCCGCCGATCTCGGCGGCCACCATGTCCGCCGCCTCGGCGTCGCGATCGAAGACCACCACCTCGGCGCCCGCCGCCGCCAGCATCCGCGCCGTCGCCGCCCCCAGCCCTGACCCGCCGCCGGTGACCAGTGCGCCCTGTCCCGCGATTTCCATCTCCGCCTCCGCGCCGTTTCGCCCGGCGATCAGACAGGATGCGGCGGCGGGAGGCAATCCGGGCGGCGGGGCCTCGCCGGGACCGCCGCGCGGCCCTTGCCTTTGCCGGGCGGGGCGTCATCCTGCGGGAAAACAGGCAAGACCCGACCATCGACGCAGCCCACAGGAGCCCCCCATGCCGACCCGCCGTTTCGTGCTCACCTCGCTCGCGGCGCTGGCCGCCTGCGGCCCGGCCCCGGACCTGCGCCGCCTGCCGGGGGCGCCGGGGGTGCCGCCGGGCCGGGCGACCGCCGCGGCGGAGGACTGGCCGGCGGTCGCCAATCCCGGCTTCGACGCCTGGAAGGCGGGGTTCGCCGCCCGCGCCCGCGCGGCCGGCATCCCCGACACGGTGGCGGGCCCGGCCGTCGCCCGGGCGGGCTACATCCCGAAGGTGATCGAGCGCGACCGCAACCAGACCGAGTTCACCCGGTCGATCGAGGATTACCTCGCGCTGGCGGTATCGGATGCGCGGCTGTCGAAGGGACAGGCGGCGCTGGCCCGGCACCGGGCGACGCTCGACGCGATCGCCGCCCGCTACGGCGTCGCGCCGCAGGTGGTGGCGGCGGTCTGGGGGCTGGAGAGCATGTATGGCGAGCGCCGCGGGGCGGTGCCGGTGGTGTCGGCGCTGGCGACGCTGGCCTATGACGGGCGGCGCGGGGCGTTCTTCGAGCGCCAACTGATCGCGGCGCTGCGGATCCTCCAGGCGGGCGACGTGCCGCTCGACCGGATGACCGGCAGCTGGGCCGGGGCGATGGGCCATACCCAGTTCATCCCGACCTCGTACCTGGCCTACGCGGTGGATTTCACCGGCGACGGGCGGCGCGACATCTGGGCCGACGACCCGGCCGACGCGCTGGCCTCGACCGCGGCCTATCTCGACCGCTTCGGCTGGCGCGCCGGACAGCCCTGGGGGATGGAGGTGACGCTCGGCGGCTATGACGGGCCGTTCGGGCGCGGCAGCACCGCGCCGAGCACGGCCCTCGCCGCGGCCGGGGTCCGGCCGGCTGCCGGCGGGGCGCTGCCCGACCACGGCCCGGCCTCGGTGCTGCGGCCCGGCGGGTCGGTGGGCCCGGCCTTCGTGGTCTGGGCCAATTTCGGCGTCCTGCTGCGCTACAACAACGCCGAGAGCTACGCCCTCGGGGTCGGCCACCTGTCGGACCGACTGGCGGGCGGCGGGCCGATCCGGGCGGCCTTCCCGCCCGATGCCGAGGGGCTGACCCTGGCCGACCGGCGGCGGCTGCAGCAGCGGCTGAGCGCGGCGGGCTACGACACCGGCGGCGCAGACGGGGTGATCGGACCGGCGACCGAGGCGGCGATCCGGGCCTACCAGGCGGCGAACGGGCTGCCGGTGACCGGCCGGCCCTCGCCCGGGCTGCTGGCCCGGCTCGGCTGAGGGGAGCGGTGGGTCGAGACCCACCTCACCCGGCCGCGCGCCGTGGCCCGACCGGGCAGGCGGCGCCACGCGGTGGGTTGAAACCCACCTCACGGGATGCAGAGTGAGGTGGG
>JBFKOW010000179.1:0-6719 GCA_041628615.1 Paracoccaceae bacterium
TCACCCGCCGGCGGCCGGACGGGCCGGACGTGGTGACGCTCTGGCTCGACTGGCCGGGCTGGAAAGGCTCGGCGCCGGGACAGTTCAACATGATGGGCCTGCCGGGACTGGGCGAGGTGCCGATCAGCGTCTCGGGCGGCACAGGGACGCCGGGACGGGTGATGCAGACGATCCGCGCGGTCGGGCCGGTCAGCCGGGCGCTGGCGGCGCTGGAGGCGGACGAGGCGCTGACCATACGCGGCCCCTACGGCCGGCCCTGGCCGGTGGCCGGGCGGCAGGGCAAGCCGGTTCTGATCGTCGCCGGGGGCCTCGGGCTCGCGCCGCTGCGCCCGGTGATCCGGCACTTCGCCCGGCACCGGGCCGAGCACCCCTCGGTCGACCTCGTGATCGGCGCGCGCAGCCCGGCGGACCTGTTCTTTCACGACGAATACGAGGACTGGCGCGAGGCGGGTCTGTCGGTCGCGCTGACCGTCGACCACGCGCCGCCCGGCTGGCCGGGGCGGGTCGGGGTGGTGACGCCGCTGATCCGCACCGAGGGACCGGTGGCGGCCTTCCTCTGCGGACCCGAGATCATGATGCGGGTGAGCGCCGAACGGCTTACCGGGCACGGCGCGGATGCGGGCGACATCCACGTGTCGCTGGAACGGAACATGCAGTGCGGGGTCGGGCTCTGCGGCCATTGCCAGCTCGGTCCGGTGCTGCTCTGCCGGGACGGGCCGGTTCTGGACTGGGCCGCCGCCCGCCCGCTGATGCGGATCGAGGAGTTGTGACCATGCCTGCCCCGGCGCACCGGCCCCGCGTGGGCGTGTTCAAGTTCAGTTCCTGCGACGGCTGCCAGCTCACCCTGCTCGACTGCGAGCGGGAACTGCTCGACGTCGCCGCCGCCTTCGACATCGCCTATTTCCCCGAGGGCGTGACCGCCGAGGACGAGGGGCGCTACGATGTCGCCATCGTCGAAGGGGCTGTCACCACCGAGGAAGAGGCGCTGCGCATCCATTCGATCCGAAGCCGGTCCGACACCCTCGTCACCATCGGCGCCTGCGCCACCGCCGGCGGCATCCAGGCGCTGCGCAACGGCGGCCGCAAGGACGGATTCCTGCGCTATGTCTATGCCCGGCCCGACTGGATCTCGACGCTGGAGACCAGCACCCCGATCGCCGACCACGTCCCGGTCGACCACGAACTGCGCGGCTGCCCGATCTCCAAGGCGCAGCTGATCGAACTGCTGACCGCGCTGCTGGCCGGGCGGACGCCGCAGACGAAGCCCCACGCCACCTGCCTCGAATGCAAGCTCGCCGGTCATGTCTGCGTCATGGTCTCGGCTGGCGAACCCTGCCTCGGGCCGGTGACCCATGCCGGTTGCGGCGGGCTCTGCCCGGGCTACGGGCGGGGCTGCTTCGGCTGTTTCGGACCGAAGGAAACCGCCAACACCGCCGCGCTGTCGGCCCGCATGGCCGCGAACGGCGCCGCGGCGGACGACCTCGCCCGGCTCTACGCCACCTTCAACACCGCCGCCCCCGACTTCCGGGCCGCCGCCGAGGACCTGCGCCATGCCGCAAAAGACGATCAGGGTTGACCTTCTGTCCCGGGTCGAGGGCGAGGGCGCCTTCCGGCTCGACATCCGCGGCGGCGAGGTGGTGCGCGCGGAGTTCCGGATCATCGAGCCGCCCCGCTTCTTCGAGGGGCTGCTGCTGGGCCGGTCCCACGCCGAGGCCGCCGACATCACCTCGCGGATCTGCGGCATCTGCCCGGTCGCCTACCAGATGAGCGCGGTGCACGCGATGGAGGCGGCCTTCGGCGTCGCGATCTCGCCGACGGTGCGGGCGCTGCGGCGGCTGCTCTATTGCGGCGAATGGATCGAGAGCCACGTGCTGCACGCGATCCTGCTGCATGCGCCCGACTACCTCGGCTTCGCCAGCGCCTTCGACATGGCCGCCGCCGGGCATGAGACGGCGGTGCGCGAGGCGCTCGACCTGAAGCGGGCGGGCAACCGGATCGTCGCCCTGCTGGGCGGGCGCGAGATCCACCCGATCAACGTGCGGGTCGGCGGCTTCTACCGGCTGCCCCGCGCCGCCGACCTCGCCGCGCTGCGGGCCGAACTCGTCACCGCGCTCGACCTCGCGGAACGGCTGGTGGACTGGACCGGCGGGCTGGCGATGCCCGAGCGCAGCCGGGACTACGTCCTCGTCAGCCTGCGCCACCCCGACGAATACCCGATGAACGAGGGGCGGATCGTGTCGACCGCCGGGCTCGACATCGCGGTGTCGGACTGGCCGGCGCATTTCGAGGAGGTGCATGTCGAGCACTCGAACGCGCTGCACGGGCGCGGCCGGGACGGCACCGAATACCTGCTCGGGCCGATGGCGCGGATGGCGCTGAACTTCGACCGGCTGTCGGACCGGGCGCGGGCGGCGGCGCGGCGGATCGGCCTCGGCCCGGACACCCGCAACCCGTTCCGGTCGATCTCGATCCGGGCGGTGGAGGTGCTGTTCGCGGTCGAGGAGGCGATCCGCCTGATCGATTGCCTCGACCCCTCCGGCCCGCCCGCCGCGCCGGTCACGCCGGTCGCGGCGGTGGGGATGGCGGCGACCGAGGCGCCGCGCGGGCTGCTGTTTCACCGCTACCGGATCGACGCGGCCGGGATGATCCGGGAGGCGCAGATCGTGCCGCCCACCTCGCAGAACCAGCCCGCGATCGAGGCCGACCTGCGGGCCTACATCCCGGTGATCGCCGACCGGCCCGAAGCCGAGATCCGGCACCTCGCGGAACAGGCGATCCGCAACTACGACCCCTGCATTTCCTGCGCGACGCATTTCCTCGACCTGCGGGTGCTGGATGACTGAGGACCCGGCAGGCCCGGTCGTCATCGGCATCGGGCGGCCCGGGTTCGGCGACGACGGGGCGGGGCCGGCGGTCCTTGCGCACCTCGCCGGGCGCGGCCTGCCCGCCCGTCTGGCCCACCTGCGCCCCGACCCGACGGACCTTGCCGGCCACCTGTCCGGATGCCGGCGCGCGGTCCTCGTCGATGCCTGCCTCGCGCGGGCGGCACCAGGCGCGGTGCGGACGATCCGGCTTGGCGCCGGTCCGCTGCGGCTGCCGCCCCGCCCGACCCATGGCCTGCCGCTGTCGGACGCGCTCGACCTCGTGGGCGGCTTCGCCGGGTTGCCCGCCGATTGCCGGCTGATCGCGATCCAGGGGCGGCGATTCGGCCCCGGCGCCCCGCTCGACCCGGCGGTGGCGGCGGCGGCGGAACGGGTGGCCGACTGGATCGAACGCTGGGTCCGCGACCCCGGGACCGCGCCGCCGGACGCGGGCTGAGCCCGCGGCATGGGTCAGGCCGGTTGTGCCGGCCGCGCGATGGCGGCGCGCAGCCAGTCCGAGAGCCCGTCGAGGTCCGGTGCGAGTTCGACGGCCAGGCCCCCGGTGAAATCCTCGAGCGCCGCCGCGTTCATCCGGTTCAGTCCGACCAGAACCGGCATCCCGCGCTCCAGCGCAGCGGCGATCACGTCCCGGAATCCGTGTCCCTCGGCCTCGTGCCGGCCGAACTTGTTCACGATCAGGCAATCGGTTCCGGCGTCGAGCCGCGTCGCGACCTCGGCCACCGCGCGTTCCAGCGCATCGGCATCGAGCCGGCAGCCCTTCGCGCCCGGTCCGAGGGACTGGGAAATGCGGATCACCGGGCCGTCCGGCAGCACCTGCACGTCCATGTCGCAGGGGCCGTCGCAGCGGAGGTCCGAGTTGATCTGCACCGTGCCGCAGGGCCGCAGACCCTCGGCCATCAGCCGGGTCGCCAGCCGGTGCAGCAGCAGGTCGATGTCGCCCCGGCCCGGGGCCATCGTGTAGGCGAGATGCAACTCCATGGGCCGGACCTTCGCAGACCGGCCGCGGTCCGGCAAGACCCGGTCCAGCGCCCTCCGGCCGCCTGCGCGGCCCGCCATGGGATCGTTATTTATCATTGCCTTATCCGTCATTTCTGATGTCGCCCCGCTTTCCCTGTCCCGCGGCGGCAGGCGACGCCCTGCGCCGTCCACCGCGCCGCGAAAGCGTCAGAAGCGGCCCGTAAGCCACCAGAAAGATGAAGAACACGGCGATCCAGAGCAGTCCCGCCACCGGCAGGGTGCCCGCTGGCCCCAACACCCGCAGCGCCACCGCCCCGAGAAGGCAGAGCAGCATCGCCCGGGAGCCCCGGCGCGCCGCCGGCGGCAGGCCGCCGGCCGCCAGCGCGGTGCGGGCCATCACCACGAGCGTCGTCACGCCGATGGCCCCGGCCGTCCACAGGTGCTGTGCCGCGGCGGGCGGCACGGGGCCCGGCCAGCGGACGGCGAGGCCCATCGCCACGGTCCCGAGCGCGCCGCAGGCGAACCCCGCCTGCAGCCCCCAGACCAGAGGTTCCGCAAAGACCCGGTGGCCTTGCCAGCGCATCAGCCGCGCCACCTGCGCCACCCCCGCGACGGCCAGCAGCGCCGCGCTCGCCATCGCCTCGGGCCATCCCGACCAGGCCGCCAGCGCCACCGCCAGCAGGGCCAGCGCCGCCCGGTCGAAGCGCCGCATCGGCGGCACCGGCACCTGCGCCGCGCCGCTTCGGACAAGCCAGTTGCGGGTCAGCGACGGGATCATCTTGCCGCCCATGAAGGCGATCAGCCAGACCGCCAGCGCGAGACCGAGCCGCAGGCCCACCCCGCCCTCCGCATCGCCCCCCAGCAGCACCTCGGCGTGGAACAGGCCGTTGGCTGCGACGAAGGCCGCGAACAGCGCCGGCAGCACCGCAGTGCGCCGGGCCCCGCCGCCGGCCCGCGCCTCGCGCAGCAGCAGGGCCGCCAGCGTCACCGGCGCCGACAGGTCCGCCAGCGCGACGGCGCCGGGCGGCAAGGCGATCGGCACTGCGGCAAGCGCCCGCCCCGATACCCAGAGCAGGACCAGCCCGGCAAGCGGCCAGCCCGCCACCGGCAACCGGCCGGTCCTGTTGGGCACCGCGCCCAGCAGGAACCCGGCCAGAACCGCGCCGAGATAGCCGAACAGCATCTCGTGCGCATGCCAGGCAACCGGAGAAAGCGATGCCGTCGGCGGCAGGCGGCCCGACAGAACCGCCACCCAGGCGACCATCCCGAGGCTCGCCCAGAGCGCCGCAAGCAGGAAGAAGGGGCGCGGCCCCTGGCTCAGCACCGCCGGCCCCTGCCAGTCCCGCCTCCGTGTCGCCGTGCCGGCCATCGATCCTCCGTTGCCGCCCGATCCGGCGGTTCGCCGGTCCGGTTCTAGACCGGTCCGGCGGATACGGATTGACGCCGGTCAATCCCGGCACGGACCGCGAGGGGCATTGTCCTGAATCGTCGCGCGGCTACCGGTCGCGGGCCAGCCGGGCGGCGATGGGGGCGCCGACGATGACGGTGACGATCCGCAGGATGTGATGGGCGATGACGAAGGCCACGTCGGCCCCGGCGATCAGGGCGAGGATGACCATTTCCGCCTGCCCGCCCGGCACGAAGGCCAGCAGCGCCTCGAGCGGCGGGGCCAGCCGGAACAGGATGGTGATCTCGGTGAACACCGCCGCCAGCACCAGCAGGATCGCGCAGTAGCCCATCGCGGCGGCCACGTCGCGGCGCACTTCGCGGCCCGTCACCCCGGCGTATTTCGACCCGACCGACATGCCGATGAAGAACTGCGCCGCCCAGATCGCCTCGGCCGGCGGGCGGGTCTGCAACAGGCCGGTGATCGCCAGCGCCGCCGCCGCGATCATCGGCCCGAGGATCGAGGCGCCGAACAGTCCGACCCGCCGCGCCCCCTGCCAGCCCGCCAGCGCCGCGACCACCATGAGCGCGATCTGCGCCGGGTCGGTCTCGGCCGCCGGGGCGCCGGGCGGGTTCGACAGGTCCACCCCCCAGGACAGTTGCAGCAGGAAGGGCAGCGCCACCACGATCAGCAGGACGCGGGTGGCATGGATCAGCGACAGGGTGCGCACGTTGCCCCCCGCCTCCTCGCCGAAGATCAGCATGTCCTGCAGACCTCCGGGCATCGCCGAGTAGTAGCTGGTGGGGAAATCGAAGCCCCAGAGCCGGCGGAAATAGGGCACCCCGATCAGCCCCGACAGCGCCACCAGCGCCGGGATCATCATCAGCGTCGGCCACATGCCGGCCATGCTGACGACCACCGGCAGGCTGAGCGTGGCGCCGACCGCGACGCCGAGGATCGTCCGCATCAGGGTGTTGACGGTGGCGTTGCCGGTCAGCCGCAGCCCGGCCAGCGCCGCGCCGAGGCAGGCGAAGATCGGGCCCATCAGCCACGGCAGCGGCAGCGCCAGCAGGTGGAACGCCGCCACCCCCAGCCCCGAGATCGCGTAGGTGCGGAGCAGGATCATCGGGCGGGCAGCACGGTGCCGGCGCAGGCGCCGAAGCCGATTCTTCCGCCCTGCCCTTCCGCCGCGCCGCGCAGGATCACGGTGTCGCCGTCCTCGAGGAACAGCCGCGTCTCGTCCTGCGCCAGCGCCACGGGCTCGGTGCCGCCGCGGGTCATCTCCATCAGCGAGCCCAGCGACCCCGGACCCGGGCCGGAAATCGTTCCGGAGCCGAGCAGGTCGCCGGTCCGCATCGGGCAGCCGCAGGCGCTGTGGTGGGCCAACTGCTGCGCCGCCGAATAATAGAGTTCGCGGGCATTGGTCCGGGCAATGACAGTTTCCGGCCCGCGCGCCGTCCTCAGCCCGACCTCGAGCGTGATGTCGAGAAACA
>JBFKOW010000180.1:0-6687 GCA_041628615.1 Paracoccaceae bacterium
ACGTCCGAGGCGCTCATGATCAGGCCCATCATGACGAAGAGCGGGATCACCGCGAAGGTCTGGTCGGCGACCCCGTCGGCCGCCGCCAGGGTGAGAAGCGTCGCGGCAAGCCCGGCGTCGCCGTTCTGCAGCCAGACCGACAGGAACGACACCAGGCTCAGGGCGATGGCCACGTGCATCCCCGAGTAGATCAGGGTGACGATCACCGCGACAGAAAGGAATCCGATCTCGAGGCCGGTCATGGCGTCAATCCCTGAGGTCTTGGAGGCGGCGCAGCGCCAGCACGAGGAACTGGAGGCAGGCGGCAGCCGACCCGGCCACGATGATCGCCTCGAGCGGCCATGTCGGCGCGGTGAAGATGCCGACGTTTCCCTTGTAGTAGCCGCGCTCCCACGCATCGATCAGCCGGGGATACTGGCCCCAGGCGATCAGCGCGAAGACGACGGCGCCGGCCAGGTTGAACACCGCCCTGAGCGCCGCCTCGGCGCGGCGTTGGCCGCGGCGTTCGAGCATCCCGAGCAGCGCTTCGGACCGGGTCAGGCGCCGGCCGGCGACGGCATGCGCGAGCGTCAGGTAGACGACCGCGACGACGCCCATCTCGGTCAGTTCCAGCGTTCCGGCCAGCGGCGCGTTCAGCAGCCAGCGGCCGAAGACGTCGATGTTCACGATCGCCACCATGCCCAGCACGAGGAACGCGCCCAGGGTGCTCATTGCCGAGGTCGACGGGGTCAGCAGCGGAACCCGGCCGGGCGCCGAGGGGTCCGTGGACCGGCGGGGGGCGCCCCCGCCGGATGTGGCGCGGTCCGTCACTTGTCCCACTCGCGGGCGACGGGCTGACCGGCATCGCGCATGGCCTGCATGTAGTCGGTGAGGATCGCCCTCGCCGGCACGCCGCGCTCTTCGAGGCTCTGCGCCCATTCCTGCGCGAGATCGGGCAGCGATCGGGCCCATGCCTCGCGCTCGGCCGGGTCGATCTCGACGACGCTGCCGCCGGCTTCGACGAAGGTCTCGCGGGCCTTGGCGCCGAGTTCGGCCGCGAACTCGCCGAGGTCGACGCCGAAGTCCTGGGCGGCGGCGGTCATCGCCTCCTTCACCTCGTCGGGATAGCCGTCCCAGGCCTGCCGGTTGACGTTGATCACGTAGGAGTTCACGCCGCCGAGGTTGGCGTTGAAGTAGTTGTCGCAGACTTCGTAGAACTTCAGCGACACCACCGCCTCGCCCCAGACCAGCATGGCGTCGGCGACGCCGGTCTCGACGAGCTGGTAGAAGTTGCCGAGGGTTCCGGTGACGCCGGTGGCCCCCGCCGGCTCGATCCAGCGCAGGTTCGGACCGGCGCCCGCCACTTTCAGCCCGTCGATGTCGGCCACCGACCGGATCGGTTCGGACGAGCAGATCACGTAATTGTCCGGGATGCCGCTGACCGACAGCGAGACCTGGTTGAGCGGGTCCCATGTCTCATTGAAGGCCGGGTACTTCTCGACCAGGCCGTCGACGACCTTGTGGATCAGCACCAGATCGGTCGTCGTGAAGGGCGTGACGTAGCCGATCTGGTAGACGGGCAGCTTGTCGGCGTGGAAGGCGGTGGGAATGACGCCCATGTCGGCGATGCCGGTCTGGATCGCCTCGAGTTCGCCGGCGGGCTTTGCCAGCGTCCCCGAGAACGCCTCCTGCCAGTCGATCCGGTAGTTGCCGGTCTCGGCGAGGCGCGCGTCGACGCCCGGCATGAAGCTTTCCTGCAGCAGCTTCACCACGGCCACCGAGGGCGAGAAGCCGGACACGATGGTCACGTCGATTTCCTCCTGGGCCAGCGCCGGCCCGCCGAACAGGCCGCCGGCGGCGCAGAGGGCGGCAAGTGGAATTGAGTAGCGTCTCATGATGGACTCCTCCCTTGGGTTGATTGCGTCACCGCGAGCGCGGTGCGGCGGCGGCCGGCCTCAGACGGCGACGGCGGCGCCGGAATTCAGTCGCAGCGTGTGCTTGATGTCGTTCTTCTGGGCGAGTGTCGCCTCGACGAAACAGGCCCGGCGCGCCCCGGCGATCAGGTTGCGGACGTCCTCCTCCGGGGCCTCGCTCCTGATGTCGATGTCGATCGAGAACCCCACCGGCCTGGCCGCATAGGGCATCTCGGGGTCCCGCAACGCTTCCCACTGCGCGCGGCAGTTCACCGTCAGTTCGTCCAGCCCGATCTTCTTGCGGCGCGCGAAGACCCGGATCTGCGTCATCAGGCAACCCACGAGGCCGGTCAGGAAGAATTCCAGCGGCGTCGCCGCGGTATCCTCGCCGCCCTGGAACCTGCCTTCGTCGGTCGCCAGCATCCGGGAAACCTGGAACGGCGCATGGGCCGTGTTCGTCACCTCGTTGCGCAGCTTCCCCACGCACACGCCTTCGGATTCGAAGATGACCTCAAAGATGCATTCGTCAGGCATCGGCGGTTTCCCTATTGAGCAAACGTTTTCTCAACTAGCCGGGGCCGCCGTTGCGAGTCAATTGCAACGTTGTCCATTCTGGATACTCCGCCGCAGTCAGCCCATCCGGGCAGCGGCGCGGGCCGGGGACGCGGCGGCTGGAACCTCGCGGCAACACCTCCTATCGTCGGCACCGCGCTCCCTTCGGGCCGGTGGCATGTCCTTCACGCTGAAACAGGTGCGGTACTTCGTTGGCGTGGCCGAGTTCGGCTCGGTGAGCCGCGCCGCGCGCGAGCTGGCGATTTCGCAAAGCGCCGTCACCGAGGCGATCAAGGATCTCGAAAGCCGGCTCGGCGTGAAGCTTTTCGAGCGGCGGAGCCGGGGCCTCGAGACGACCTACCAGGGGCATGTCTTCCTGCGCCACGCCAAGGCCATCCTGGCAGAGGTATCGAACGCCGAGACCGTGTTCGACGGCACCCCGGTGCCGCAGGGCACCCGGCTGAACGTCGGCGTCACCTCGCTGACGGCGGGCTACGTGCTGTCGGACATCCTCGCCCGGTTTCGCCGCGCCTGCCCGGGGATCGAGGTGAACGCGGTGGAGGATTCCGGCGAATACCTCGAACACCTGATCGTCGGCGGCGAGATCGACATCGCGGTCATGGTGGTGTCGAACCTGCGGAACCGCGACGCGCTGCACAGCGAGATCCTCGCGGTGTCGCCGTTCCGCCTCTGGCTGCCGATCGGGCACCGGCTGAGCAACGTCGAGAGCATCGCGCCGGAGGATCTCAAGGACGAGCCGCAGATCCTGCTCGACGTGGACGAGATGCAGGAAGAGACGATGCGGCTGACCTCGGCCTACCGCGCCAACCTCAAGATCGCCTTCCGCACCCGGTCGGTCGAGGCGGTGCGCTCGCTGGTGGCGTCGGGCGCGGGCGTCGCGCTGCTGCCCGATCTGGTCTACCGGCCGTGGTCGCTCGAAGGCGACCGGATCGAGAGCCGGGACGTTTCCGGCAAGCTGCCGGTGGTTCAGGTCGGCCTTGTCTGGCGCCGCGGCGCCGGGCTGACGGACGCCACCCGCGCCTTCCTGTCGGTCGCGCACAGCTATCACATGCCCCGGCTGCGGTGATATCGGTTCTTCCGATACCACGGCCCTGAATTATGAATTTGCCGGCTTGGGCGCGGCTGCGGATGATCTGTCGCAGGCGCTCAAGACCAACGGGGGGATCCCATCATGGACATTCTGAAATCGACGACGGCCCTTTGCGCCGCCGCGATCGTCATCGTGCAGCCCTTGGCTGCGCAGGTTGCCGCGATCGGCGAGCCCGAGGGCGAGCTGCGCATCGTGGCCTGGCCGGGCTACATCGAGCGCGGCGAGACCATGGCCGAGTTCGACTGGGTCACCGGCTTCGAGGAGGCCACCGGCTGCATGGTCAAGGTGCAGACGGCGAACACCTCGGACGAGATGGTCGCGCTGATGAACGAGGGCGGCTTCGACCTCGTCACCGCCTCCGGCGACGCCTCGCTCCGCCTCGTGGCGGGCCAGCGCGTGCAGCCGGTCAACACCGCGCTGATCCCGAGCTGGGACACCATCGACCCGCGGCTCCAGTCCGCGCCGTGGCACACCGTCGACGGCGTGCATTACGGCGTGCCCTACATGTGGGGCCCCAACGTCCTGATGTACAACACCGAGGTCTTCGGGGACTCGCCGCCGACAAGCTGGTCGGTGGTCTTCGAGGAAACCACGCTGCCCGACGGGCAGTCGAACCAAGGCCGGGTGCAGGCCTATGACGGGCCGATCCACGTCGCCGACGCCGCGCTCTACCTGATGACGCACCGGCCGGAACTCGGCATCGTCTCGCCCTACGAGCTGAACGCCGACCAGTACGCGGCGGCGCTCGACCTGCTGCGCCAGCAGCGGACGCTGGTCAGCCGCTACTGGCACGACGCCTTCATCCAGATCGACGACTTCAAGAACGAGGGCATGGCGGCGTCCGGGTCGTGGCCGTTCCAGGTCAACCTCCTGAAGGGCGACGGCGCTCCCATCGGCAGCGTGATTCCCGAGGAAGGCGCGACCGGCTGGGCCGACACGACGATGATGCACGTCGACGCGCCGAACCCCAACTGCGCGTATCTGTGGATGGAGCACACCCTGAGTTCCAACCTGATGTCCGATCTTTCGGTCTGGTTCGGGGCCAACCCGGCCGTCCCGGCGGCCTGCACCGACGGGCGCGGCATGCAGACCGCGGAAGGCTGCACGACCAACGGCATGGACGACTTCGAGCGCATCCGGTTCTGGACCACGCCGGTCACGAACTGCGAGAGCCAGAATGGCGAATGCGTGCCCTATTACCGCTGGGTCTCGGACTACATCGGGGTGATCGGTGGACGGTAACCCCGTCCCTACCAATGGCACCCGCCCGGCGCGGGCGGGTGCCGATGAAAGGCAGCCCATGACATCGGCGATCAGTTTCGAGGGCGTGACCCGCAGGTTCGGCCATGTGCGGGCGGTGGCCGATCTCGACCTCGAAATCGCCGAGGGCGAGTTCTTCGCCCTGCTCGGGCCGTCGGGGTCCGGCAAGACTACCTCGCTGCGGCTCGTCGCGGGCTTCGAGCGGCCCTCTTCGGGGCATGTGCGGATCTTCGGCGAGGATGCCACCGGCACCCCGCCCTATCGCCGCCCGGTCAACACCGTGTTCCAGGATTACGCGCTGTTTCCGCATCTGGACGTCCGCGACAACGTCGCCTTCGGGCTGCGGGTGGCCGGGGTGCCGAAGCCCGACCGCCACCGCGCCGCCGAGGCCGCGCTGGAGATGGTGAAACTGCCCGGCTTCGCCGGGCGCAAGCCCTCCGAGCTTTCCGGCGGCCAGCGGCAGCGCGTGGCGCTCGCCCGGGCGCTGGTGAACCAGCCCAAGGTCCTGCTGCTCGACGAACCGCTCGGCGCCCTCGACCTCAAGCTCCGGGAGCAGATGCAGGAGGAACTCAAGACCCTGCAGCGCCAATTGCGCATCACCTTCGTCTTCGTCACCCATGACCAGGGAGAGGCGCTGTCGATGGCCGACCGCGTCGCCGTGTTCAACGAGGGCCGGATCCAGCAGGTCGGCACCCCGGTCGAGGTGTACGACAGGCCGGCGACGCCCTTCGTCGCCGATTTCGTCGGCTCCTCCAACGTGCTGCCGGCGGCGCTGGTCGAGCGCCTGACGGGGCGCCGGCATCCCGCCTCGCTGCGCCCCGAGCGGATCCGCCTCGGCGCCTCGGGCCTGCCGGCCACGGTGACCGGGGCGTCCTTTCTCGGCGCGACGACCCGGCTTTTCGTCGACGTGGACGGGGCGCGGATGTCGGTGCTGCTGCCGCAGGGCGCCGCGGTGCCCGCGACCGCGGCCACGGTGCATCTGGACTGGGACGACGGCGCGCTCCACGTGATGACGGGAGCCGGCGATGGCTGAAGCCGCGATGGGGCCCGCGGCGCGGATGTCCGATGCGTTCTGGCGCCGGCCTCGGCTGCTGCTGGTCCTGCTCCTGCTGCCGCCGCTGCTGTGGCTGGGAATCGTCTATCTTGGCGCGCTCTTCGCGCTGCTGGCGCAGAGCTTCTTCTCGATCGACGAGTTCTCGGGGCTCATCAGCTACGAGTTCACGCTCCGCACCTATGGCGAACTGTTCCGCGCCGCGAACCTCGACATCATCCTGCGGACGGTCGCGATGGCAAGCGCGGTCACCATCGCCGCCGCCATCGTCGCCTTCCCCATCGCCTTCTACGCCGCGCTTTACGCGAAGGGCCGCTGGAAGGCGCTGTTCTACCTCGGGGTGATGCTGCCGCTCTGGTCCAGCTACCTCGTCAAGGTCTACGCCTGGAAGCTGATCCTCGCCCGCGAGGGGATCCTGAACTGGCTGTTCGAGACGCTGCATCTGGACTGGCTGCTGGCGGCCTACCTGTCGCTGCCGGTCCTCGGGGGCAACTCGCTGTCGGTCAGCTGGACGGGGACCTTTCTGGTCTTTCTCTACGTCTGGCTGCCGTTCATGATCCTGCCGGTCCAGGCCGCGCTGGAGCGCATCCCGCCCTCCATGCTCGAGGTCGCCGGGGATCTCGGCGCGAACCGGGGCCAGACGCTGCGCTACGTGATCCTGCCGCTGGCGCTGCCGGGGATCGTGGCGGGCTCGATCTTCACCTTCTCGCTGACGCTGGGGGACTACATCATCCCGCAGATCATCGACACCTCGGCGCGGATGATCGGGCAGGCCGTCTACCAGTTCCAGGGCACCGCCGGGAACATCCCTCTGGCCGCCG
>JBFKOW010000181.1:0-6639 GCA_041628615.1 Paracoccaceae bacterium
CCCGATCGCCGCCCTGCCAGGTCACCCCGAGATAGCCCCCCGGTCCGAACGCGTCCGACAGCAGCGGCCCGACCGTGAGCAGCGCGAACAGCCCGTAGACGATGGTCGGGATCCCGGCGAGCACCTCGAGCAGCGGCTTGGCCACCGAGCGCAGGGCAGGCGAGGCGTATTCGCTGAGATAGATCGCGGCGAAGAGTCCGATCGGCACCGCGACCAGCAGCGCCACCACCGAGATGTAGAGCGTGCCCCAGAGCAGCGGCAGGATGCCGAGTTCCGACGACCCGCCCCGGCCGGTGAATGAGGGTTGCCAGGTGGTGCCGAGGAAGAACTCGCCGATCGGGTAGAGCCGGAAGAACTCGACCGTGTTGAAGATCAGCGACAGGATGATCCCGAGGGTCGTCAGGATGGCGATGGAGGCGGCCGCCATCAGCGCCACCAGCACCAGCCGCTCGACCACGTTGCGGGCGCGGAACGCCGCCGAGATCCGCGCCAGGGCGACCCCGGTGCCGCCGAGGGCGCAGAGCAGCACCAGGGCCGTCCGCCAGAGGTCTCCCGCCGCGCTGCCGGCCCGGTAGGCCCGTGCCGCGTCCAGCGTCGCCTCGGTCACTTCCGCCCCGAGGGCGACCCCGACATCGCCCAGCCGCTGCCGGAGGCTGCCGGGGTCGATCTCGCCGCCCGCCGCTTCGGCGGCGCTCATCGCCCCCTGCGCGACCGCGGCGTCCAGTCCCGCCGCCACCCGCCGGACGTCCGACAGGACGAGCCCCAGCGACCCGGCTTCCGCGATCTGCGCCTCGGGGATCATCCCGGCGGCGGTCCGCTGCAGCAGGATCGGCTGCGCCGCCGCCCAGGCCGCCAGAACGAGAACCGCCGGGACCAGCCCGGACAGCGCGGCGTTGAAGCCGTAATAGGCGGGCAGGGAGTGCAGGTTCCGGATGTCGCCCTGCGCCGACGCGAGGGCGCGCCGCCGCCCGGCGACGTAGCCGGCCAGGGCGATGGCGAGGAGAACCGCGAGGGTCCAGAGAACGGGCATGGCAGCTCCCGGCAGTGGCGTCGGTCGGACGGGCGGTGGCAGGAGAGCCGCGGCCCGTCAAGCCCCGCGCCGGCGGCCCGGCACGGGGCGGGGGGCGGACCGGCGCGGCCCCCGCCGCGTCGGCCCGTCCCGGTTCACATGGTTTCTTCGGCGGCGATCTTCGCCTGGGTCGCGGCAAGCTCGGGGTCCGAGACGAGCCCGTACTGGGCCAGCGGCCCGTCCGGCCCGGCCAGTTCGTCGGCGGTGAAGAACTGCGCGAACTCCTTCAGGCCCGGGATCACGCCGATATGGGCGGCCTTGAGGTAGAAGAACAGCGGCCGCGACACCGGGTAGGCGCCCGAGGCGATGGTCTCGGTGGTCGGCTCGACCCCGGACATCGTGGCGACCTTCAGCTTGTCGGTGTTGTTCTCGTAGAAGGCGAGCCCGAAGACCCCGATGGCGTTCACGTTGGCGTCGATCGAGGCCAGGGTCTCGGTGTAGTCGCCGTCGATATCGACCGACCGGCCGTCGGTGCGGACCGCGAGGCAGGCATCCTCGGCATCGTCCTCGGACATGCCGCCGTCGATCATCGCCTGCAGCGCGCCGGTCGCCTCGCAGCCGACCGCGATCACCTTCTCCTCGAAGACCTCGCGGGTGCCGTGCTTGGTGCCCGGGATGAAGGCGAGGATCTCGACCGCCGGCAGCTCGGGATTGACCTCGGACCACAGGCTGTGCGGGTTGTCGACCAGCGCCCCATCGACCAGCACCTTCGGCGCCAGCGCGTTGAAGATGTCGGCCGGTTCGAAGGCGGTGAAGGCCGGGCCGTCGGTGCGGCTGGCGAAGACGATGCCGTCATAGCCGATCCGCACCTCGATGATGTCGGTCACGCCGTTGGCGGCGCAGGTCTCGATCTCGCCCGGCCGGATCGCGCGGCTGGCGTTGGCGATGTCGATCGTGTTCTCGCCGACGCCTTCGCAGAACCGGGCCAGCCCGGCCGAGGAGCCGCCCGATTCGACCACCGGGGTCGGGAAATCGGTGTTCTCGCCGAAGGCCTCGGCGACGATCGAGGCATAGGGCAGCACCGTGGAGGAGCCCGCGATCTGCACGTTGTCGCGGGCGGTCGCGGCCGTCGCGCCCAGAGCGGCAAGCGCGATGACGGAGGCGGTGAGCGTCTGCTTGGTCATGGTCTCTCCCAGTGTGTCGGTCCGGTCGCCCATGCGACCCTGCGAGCGGGGTAGCGGCTCTGCGCGAAGCTCATGTAACGGGTCTGTAACAGTTTGATGACAATTCGCGCTTTTTCCGGCGCCGGTTCCCGCCGGGCCCGGTCCCCGCCGGTGCGGCCGCCCGCTCTGGACCCGCCTCCTGTCCTGCGGCAGAAACGGGGAACCGGGCGGTTCCGGCCACGGCCGCCCACCCCAGCCCGACGAGAGGACCCGATGACCTTCAAACCCGCGCAATGGCCGCGCAAGCTGCGGTCCCAGGAATGGTTCGGCGGCACCACCAAGGACGCGATCTACCATCGCGGCTGGATGAAGAACCAGGGCCTGCCGCACGACCTGTTCGACGGCCGCCCGGTGATCGGCATCCTCAACACCTGGTCGGAGCTGACCCCCTGCAACGCCCACCTGCGCGACCTCGCAGAGCGGGTGAAGCACGGCGTCTACGAGGCCGGCGGCTTCCCGGTGGAGGTGCCGGTGTTCTCGGCCTCCGAAAGCGCCTTCCGCCCGACCGCGATGATGTTCCGCAACATCGCCGCGATGGCGGTGGAAGAGCAGATCCGCGGCCAGCCGATGGACGGCGTGGTGCTGCTGGTGGGCTGCGACAAGACCACGCCGAGCCTCCTGATGGGGGCGGCGTCCTGCGACCTGCCGGCCATCGTGGTCTCGGGCGGGCCGATGCTGAACGGTTATTTCCGCGGCGAGCGGGTGGGCTCGGGCACCCATATCTGGCGCTTCTCCGAGGCGGTGAAGGCGGGCGAGATGACCACCGAGGACTTCGTCGCCGCCGAGGCGTCGATGTCGCGCTCGCCGGGGTCCTGCAACACGATGGGCACCGCCTCGACGATGGCCAGCATGGCCGAGGCGCTGGGCATGGCGCTGTCGGGCAACGCCGCGATCCCGGCGGTGGACAGCCGCCGCCGGATGATGGCGCAGGCGAGCGGGCGGCGCATCGTGCAGATGGTCAAGGACGACCTGAAGCCGTCGGACGTGATGACCAAGGCCGCCTTCGAGAACGCCATCCGCACCAACGCCGCGATCGGCGGCTCGACCAACGCGGTGGTGCACCTGCTGGCGATCGCCGGGCGGGTGGGGGTCGACCTGAGCCTCGACGACTGGGACCGCTGCGGCCGCGGCGTGCCGACCATCGTGAACCTGATGCCCTCGGGCAAGTACCTGATGGAAGAGTTCTTCTACGCCGGCGGCCTGCCGGTGGTGATCCGCCGGCTGGGCGAGGCGGGGCTGCTGAACCGCGACGCGCTGACCGTCTCGGGCGGGCCGATCTGGGACGAGGTCAAGGACGTGGTCAACCACAACGAGGACGTCATCCTGCCCGCCGAGAAGGCGCTGGCCGCCTCGGGCGGGATCGTGGTGCTGCGCGGCAACCTCGCCCCGGACGGCGCGGTGCTGAAGCCTTCGGCGGCGACCGAAAGCCTGATGGTGCATCGCGGCCGGGCCGTGGTGTTCGAGGACATCGACGACTACAAGGCTCGGATCGGCGACGAGGCCCTCGACATCGACGAGACCTGCGTGATGGTGCTCAAGAACTGCGGGCCCAAGGGCTATCCGGGCATGGCCGAGGTCGGCAACATGGGCCTGCCGCCGAAGATCCTGAAGAAGGGGATCACCGACATGGTCCGGATCTCGGACGCGCGGATGTCGGGCACCGCCTACGGCACCGTGGTCCTGCACACCTCGCCCGAGGCGGCGGCGGGCGGCCCGCTGGCGGTGGTCCGCACCGGCGACATGATCGAGCTGGACGTGCCCAACCGGCGGCTGCACCTCGACATCCCGGACACGGAACTGGCCGAGCGGCTGGCGGCCTGGGCGCCGGCGGTGGAACGCCCCGGCAGCGGCTATGCGATGCTGCACCACGACCACGTGATGGGGGCCGATACCGGGGCCGACCTCGACTTCCTGCGTGGCTGCCGGGGGGCGCCGGTGGGCCGCGACAGCCACTGACCGCCGCGATCCGGGCCGTCCGCTACTGCGCGAAGGCCCGGATCACCGCGACCTCGGCATTGCCGCCGTCCCGCGTCGTGACCCCGTCGAGCCAGCCGGCGATTCGCGCCGGATTGGCCCGCAGCCAGGCGCGCGCCACCTCGGCCGGGTCGGCGCCCTCGACCAGCAGCCCGGCCATCACCTCGTTCACCATCCGCATCGGGAAGCGCAGGTTGCCGAGGAACCGGCCGAGGTTGGGGCAGGCGGTGGCGAAGCCGGCGGAGGTGTTGGTGTAGACCGTGGCGCCGCCGAAATCCGGCCCGAACCAGGCGTCGCCGCCGTCGAGATAGGTGATCTCGAGGGCGAGGTTCATCGGGTGCGGTTCCCAGGCGAGGAACACCACCGGTTCGCCCGCCTGCGTCGCGCGGCCGACCTCGGCCAGCATCAGCGCCTCGGAGGCGGCGACCACCGAGAAGCCCGACAGGCCGAAGGCGTCCTCGGCGATCATCAGGTCCAGCACCCGGTTCGCCTCGGATCCCGGCGCGCCGCCGTGCAGCCGGAACCCCAGCGCCGGCCCCAGCGCGGCGATGCCGTCGAACCCGGCAAGCCCGGCCGCGGCCCCCGCCGCATTGGTGGCCAGCGTGTACTTCGCCCCGGTCAGGTTCGGCCCGACCGTGTCCACCAGCCGGGCGGCGCGGTAGGGGGCGATGTCGGCCTCCAGCGTCGGCATCCAGTTGCCGAGGAACACCTCCACGCTGCCCTCGGCCAGCGCGGTATAGGTGACCGGGACCGACATCCGCTCGATCACCGTGCCGTAGCCCAGCGCGCGCAGCACCTCGGCCGCGACCGCCGTGGTGGCGGTCACGTCGGTCCAGCCGGTATCGGCCATCACCACCGTGTCGCAATCCGCGACCGCCCCGGTCCCAGCCTTGAGGCCGATCAGAAGCGTCAGCGTGAACAGCGGGTTACGGGGCATTGCTCATCCCTGTGCCATGTCCCAGACGGCGAATTCCTCGGCGCATTTCCGGCGCAGCCTGGCCTCGACCCGGTCCGACAGCGGAGTCTCCATCGCCGGCGAGACGTTGAGCCGGGGCAGGTCGATCCCGATCCCGAGCCGCCGGCCGAGGAAGTCCAGCAGCCGGGGCTGGTCCTCGTAGCGGAACAGGTGGGTGACACCGAGCTTGCCCTCGCCGTCGAGCAGGAACTTCGCCTGGCTGCCGACCTGGGCATGGGCCGGGCGCTTGCCCTTGCAGTAATCCTCGACGAAGGCGTCGAAACTCATCCCGCGGGTGGAATTCGGGTGCCCGGCAAGGTCGTCCCGGTGCCGGTAGCGATACCAGGACGACAGCCAGTCCACCGGGTGCCGGACCACGGCGAGGGTCTCCATCGTCGCGCCGCCGGCCTTCTCGAAGAACGGCGCGAGGAATCGGCGGTAGCGGTAGACCGGCGAATGCTTGAGATGCGGCGGATCGCGCAGCACCATCGAGGCGCGCGGCGCAAGCGCCCCTTCGAGCGCCGTCGTTCCGGTCTTGGGCACGGCCAGGAAGACCAGCCTTTCGTCCCAGAAAACAAGCATTTGCGATCCCTGCTGCGGCCCGGCACCGGCCTGGCATCGGCCCCGGGGGACCGTAAACCACTCCTTAACCGATTCAGCCGAAATGTGGGAACGCGAAGATTTTTATTGAAATGTTCTCCTTTTGATCGCAGAAGAGCGGGAACAAGAGGTGAACGAAGCAGCGATTGCCGGCCCCTGGGGGCTGTGGCAGAAGGAGCAAAACAATGACAACGGCAGAGCTCTTGAAGATGGCGGACAAGCGCGGCGCGAACCCGGCCGACAAGCAGAAGGCGCTCGAATCCGCGCTGGCCCAGATCGAACGCCAGTTCGGCAAGGGCTCGATCATGAAGCTGGGCGGCGACAACAAGCTGGCCGACATCGAGTCGACCTCCACCGGCTCGCTGGGCCTCGACATCGCGCTCGGCATCGGCGGTCTGCCGAAGGGCCGGATCGTCGAGATCTACGGCCCCGAGTCGTCGGGCAAGACCACCCTGACCCTGCATTGCGTGGCCGAGGAACAGAAGAAGGGCGGGGTCTGCGCCTTCGTCGACGCCGAGCACGCGCTCGACCCGCAATATGCCCGCAAGCTCGGGGTGAACCTCGACGAACTGCTGATCTCGCAGCCCGATACCGGCGAGCAGGCGCTGGAGATCACCGACACCCTTGTCCGCTCGGGCGCGGTCAGCATGGTGGTGGTTGATTCGGTCGCCGCCCTGACCCCGAAAAGCGAACTGGAGGGCGACATGGGCGACAGCTCGGTCGGCGTCCATGCCCGCCTGATGAGCCAGGCGATGCGCAAGCTCACCGGGTCGATCGCCCGGTCGAACTGCATGGTCATCTTCATCAACCAGATCCGGATGAAGATCGGCGTGATGTTCGGCAGCCCCGAGACCACCACGGGCGGCAACGCGCTGAAG
>JBFKOW010000182.1:0-6413 GCA_041628615.1 Paracoccaceae bacterium
CCTGGCCGAGGAGACGGCCGCCGGATGGGACACCTACAAGGACGCCGAGGCCGCCCATTTCGCCGAGATGAAGCGCCTCCTCGACCGCGAGGATCCGGATTACAAGGACTGAGGGACGAATGACGACACGGACGATCATCGCGGGGGCGCTGCTGGCCACGCTGGCCCTGTCGGGCTGCGAGACGGCGGGCGACGGGTCCTACCTGCCGCCGGCGATCATGGACCTGATCCCGCCGGGGGTGAGCCAGGACGAGGTCTATTCCCGCCGCTCCACCCCCGAGGGCGTGCGCTGCTACATGTATCAGCAGACCGGGATCGAGATCCTGCTGGGCTGCGCCGATGTCGGGATCCTCGGGTGAGACGCCACGCCGCCCGCATCGGCGCGACGCTGGCCGCCGTGCTGGTCCTGTCGGCCTGTGCCGGCGGCCCCGCGGCGACCGGCCCCGCCACCGGTGCGGCCGGGCCGTCCTCCGGACCGGACCTGCCGCCGGGGATCACCCGCGACCAGCTCTACGTCCGCACCGCGGACCCGCGGACCGGCCCCTGCACCTACTACCGGGTCGAAGGGCTGGAGGTCCTGCACCGGTGCGGCGGCTAGGGGCGGCGGGATGCGGGCGGCGCACGGGCGGCGGCAGGCGGGCGGACGGGCCGAAGCGGCGCTTAACCGGCGGCGCGGGGCCTGCTACGCTGACAGCGGCGCGCCCCGCCGGGACGCCGCCGACGGCCCCCCGGGGCCGCCCGATTTCGATCACCGAAGGAGACCACCGATGACACGCATTGTCCTGATGACCCTCGCCCCGCTCGCGCTGGCCGGCTGCCTCGCCGCGCCGCCGGAAGTCGGCGAACCGGTGGCCGCGCTGCGCCCCGCCGCCGCGCCCTACCCCGCCGACGTGCTGCGCGCGCTGCCGCCGGGCGTCGGGCTCGACGCGCTGAAGGTCGACGCCGCGAACTGCTACTTCTACGATTCCGGGGCCGGCCCGCAGCCGGTGATGACCGCCACCCCCGCCGGCCAGCAGCCGTTCTGCGGCGTCTGACCCGGCGGCCCCCGCGGATCCCGACACCACCCCACGACAGGAGGACATCCCCATGCCCAGCACGGTCATCAAGAACGGCACCATCGTCACCGCGGACCTGACCTATGCGGGGGATGTCCTCGTCGAGGGCGGCAGGATCGTCGAGATCGGCACCGGCCTGAAGGGCGACGCGGTTCTGGACGCCACCGGCTGCTACGTGATGCCGGGCGGCATCGACCCGCATACCCACCTCGAGATGCCCTTCATGGGCACCTATTCCAGCGACGACTTCGAGAGCGGCACCCGCGCCGCGCTTTCGGGAGGCACCACGATGGTGGTCGATTTCGCGCTGCCCTCGCCCGGGCAGGGCCTGCTCGACGCGCTGAAGATGTGGGACAACAAGTCGGGCCGCGCCAACTGCGACTATTCCTACCACATGGCGGTGACCTGGTGGGGCGAGCAGGTCTTCGACGAGATGAAGACCGTGATCGAGGATCGCGGCATCAACACCTTCAAGCACTTCATGGCCTACAAGGGCGCGCTGATGGTGAACGACGACGAGATGTACGCGTCGTTCAACCGGCTCGCCGAACTGGGCGGCATCGCGCTCGTCCATGCCGAGAACGGCGACGTGGTGGCGGAACTGACCGCCAAGCTGCTGGCCGCCGGCAACACCGGCCCCGAGGCCCATGCCTATTCCCGTCCCGCCCAGGTCGAGGGCGAGGCGACCAACCGCGCGATCATGATCGCCGACATGGCCGGGGTGCCGCTCTACGTCGTTCATGTGTCGTCCGAGGACGCCCACGAGGCGATCCGCCGCGCCAAGGCGCAGGGCAAGCGGGTCTGGGGCGAACCGCTCATCCAGCACCTGACGCTGGACGAGAGCGAGTATTTCCACCCCGACTGGGACCATGCCGCCCGCCGGGTGATGTCGCCGCCGTTCCGCAACAAGAAGCACCAGGACAGCCTGTGGGCCGGGCTGATGAGCGGGTCGCTGTCGGTGGTGGCCACCGATCACTGCGCCTTCACCACCGAGCAGAAGCGCTTTGGCGTCGGCGATTTCTCGAAGATCCCGAACGGCACCGGCGGGCTGGAGGACCGGATGCCGATGCTGTGGACCCACGGCGTGAACACCGGGCGGCTGACTCCGAACGAGTTCGTCGCCGTGACCTCGACCAACATCGCCAAGATCCTGAACTGCTACCCGAAGAAGGGCGCGATCCTGGTCGGCGCCGATGCCGACATCGTCGTCTGGGACCCGGCGAAGGAAAAGACCATCACCGCCTCGGCGCAGCAGAGCGCGATCGACTACAACGTCTTCGAGGGCCACAAGGTGAAGGGCCTGCCCCGCTTCACCCTGACCCGCGGCCATGTCGCGGTGCACGACGGCGAGATCCGGACCAAGGAAGGCCACGGCGAATTCGTCAAGCGCCCCGGCAACGGCACCGTGAACCGGGCGCTGTCGACCTGGAAGGACCTGACCGCGCCCCGCCCGGTGGAACGGTCGGGCATCCCGGCGACCGGGGTGTGATGGTGTCAGGCGGGGACGGCGGCCTCGAGGTCGGGCAGCAGGACCACCGATTCCTGTTCGTGGGGATCGGTGCGGGCGATCACGGCGGTGACCGGCGCGTCGCCGTCGTTGAACGGCAGGTGCGGGACGTCGGCGGGGATGTAGAGCATCTCTCCGGCGGTCAGGACCATCAGGTTCTCCAGCCGCTCGCCCCAGTACATCTTGCCGGTTCCGGACAGGACGTAGATCGCGGTCTCGTGGGTGGCGTGCTTGTGCGCCTTCGCGCGTCCGCCCGGCGGGATCGTGAGCAGGTGCATGCAGATCCCCTGCGCGCCGGTGGTTTCCTGCGCGATTCCCTCGAAGTAGTCGAACCCCTGCTTGCCGGAATAGGTGCCGCCGGGACGGACGATCTGGCAGGTCGGCATGGCGGGCCCTTTCGCGGAAATCCTCATGTCTGATCCCGCGACCCTAGCCCGAAAGCCGGATTCGGCCCAGAGCGTCATCGCCGCGCGCGGCCTCGACCTCACCTTCCGGACCGGCGACGGGCCGGTGCACGCGCTCAAGGGCGTGAACCTCGAGATCGGCAAGGGCGAGTTCGTCAGCTTCATCGGCCCCTCGGGTTGCGGCAAGACCACCTTCCTGCGCTGCATCGCCGGGCTGGAGGAACCCACCGGCGGCAGCCTGACGGTGAACGGCATGACCCCGGACGCCGCCCGGCAGGCCCGCGCCTACGGCTACGTGTTCCAGGCCGCGGGGCTCTATCCGTGGCGGACCATCGGCGGCAACGTCCGCCTGCCGCTCGAGATCATGGGCTTCTCGAAGGCTGAGCAGGCCGGGCGGGTGAAGCGGGTGCTCGACCTCGTGGACCTGTCGGGGTTCGAGAAGAAGTATCCGTGGCAGCTGTCGGGCGGGATGCAGCAGCGCGCCAGCATCGCCCGCGCGCTGGCCTTCGACGCCGAGATCCTGCTGATGGACGAACCCTTCGGCGCGCTGGACGAGATCGTCCGCGACCACCTGAACGAACAGCTTCTGGCGCTCTGGGCCAAGACCGGCAAGACCATCGGCTTCGTCACCCATTCGATCCCCGAGGCGGTCTACCTGTCGACCCGGATCGTGGTGATGTCGCCCCGGCCGGGCCGGATCACCGACGTGATCGAGAGCGACCTGCCGCGGGAACGGCCGCTGGAGATCCGCGACAGCCGGGCCTTCATCGAGATCGCCCACCGCGTCCGCGAGGGGCTGAGGGCGGGCCATGTCGACGACTGATCCAGACGCGCCGCCCGGCCCCGGCGCGTTGTGGCGCCGGTTTCTCGTCTGGGCCGGCGCGATCCCGGTCCTCGCGCTGGCGGTCTGGGCGGTGACCCGGGGCAGCGGCTGGCTGCTGGGCTCGGACCCGATGATGCCCCGGTCGGAGATGGACCTGTTCTACATCCAGGCGGCGACGGGGCTGTTGCTGCTGGCCTGGCCGCTGGTGCTGTGGTTCCTGATCGGCGACCTGCGCGACGGCCTGCGCCGGCACCGGGACTGGCCGCGGATGACGCCGGAAGAGCGGCAGGCCGACGCCGCGGCGCGCCGGGCGGCGGCGGAGGCCCTGCTGCCCCGGTCGGCCCGCCGCCGCAGGGGCCGGCGATGAGGTCGGTCCTGCCGATCCTCACCATCGTCGCCGGGCTGGTCGCCTTCTGGTATGCCGCCTGCGTGCCGATGAACGTGGCCGAGGTGCTGACCAACGCGGAACGGGCCGGGGCCGAGATCGACCCGCCCGGCGCCGCCGAGCGGCGGGACATGTCGCGCTGGTCGCTGGCGCTGCGCAACGTCGAGCATGTCGGCGCAAGCTGGTCGCAGGAACGCGCCCGGCTGCCCGCGCCGCACCAGGTCGCCGCGGAACTGTGGCAATCGACCTGGGTCGAGGAGACCCAGGGACGACGCGGCTTCCTGCAGTCGGGCAGCTTCTCGAACCGGGGGCTGATCCACCATTCGGGGGTGACGCTCGGCGCGACGGTTCTCGGCTTCGGGATCGGCGCGGCGCTGGGCGTGCTGCTGGCGGTGGGGATCGTCCACAGCCGGGTGATGGACCTGAGCGTGATGCCCTGGGCCATCGTCAGCCAGACCATCCCGATCGTCGCGCTGGCGCCGATGATCATCGTGGTGCTCTACTCGGTCGGGGTGCAGGGGGTGATCCCGAAGGCGGTGATCTCGGCCTACCTGTCCTTCTTCCCGGTGGTCGTCGGCATGGTGAAGGGGCTGCGCAGCCCGACGCCGATGCAACTCGACCAGATGAAGACCTGGAACGCGAGCCGGTCCGACACCTTCTGGAAGCTGCGGCTGCCGGCCTCGGTGCCCTATCTCTTCGCCTCGATGAAGATCGCCATCGCGGCGAGCCTCGTCGGCGCCATCGTCGGCGAATTGCCGGTGCAGCGCGGCGGGCTCGGCGCGCGGATGCTGGGCGGCAGCTACTACGGCCAGACCGAGCAGATCTGGGCCGCGCTGCTGATGGCGGCGGCGCTGGCGGCGGCGCTGGTTTGGGCGGTGGGCTGGCTGGAACGGCGGACGCTGGCGGCGATGGGGGTGCGGCCGTGACGCTGGTGGTGCTCGCCCTCGTCGTCTGGGCCGCGGGCTGGGCGCTCAACGTCTGGCTCGCCCGGCAGCGGCGGCTGGCGCCCCTGGCGCGGGTCGCGGTGCCGGCGCTGTTCGGGATCACGGTGCTGGCGGTCTGGGAACTCATGGTGCGGGGCCTCGGGGTGCCGCTGGTGATCCTGCCGCCGCCCACCGTCATCGCCGCGACCTTCGGGGCCAACCTCGTGCTGCTGTGGCAGGATTTCGTCCAGACCGCGGTGCGCGGGGCGCTGTCGGGCTACCTGATCGGCTGCGGCGCGGCGTTCCTGACCGCGATCGTCGCCGACCGCCACGATTTCCTGCGCCGCGGCCTGCTGCCCCTGGGCAACTTCATGGCCGCGCTGCCGATCGTCGGCACCGCGCCGATCCTGGTGATGTGGTTCGGCTTCGACTGGCAGTCGAAGGCGGCGGTGGTGGTGGTGATGGTGTTCTTTCCGATGCTGGTGAACACCGTCGCCGGGCTGCGCGACACCAGCGCGATGCAGCGCGACCTGATGCGGACCTACGGCGCGGGCTACTGGCCGACACTGGTCAAGCTGCGGCTGCCGGCGGCGATGCCGTTCATCTTCAACGGGCTCAAGATTTCGACGACACTGGCGCTGATCGGGGCGATCGTGGCGGAATTCTTCGGCTCGCCGACCCTCGGCATGGGGTTCCGGATCTCGACATCGGTGGGCCAGCTTGCGCTCGACATGGTTTGGGCGACAATCGTCGTCGCCGCCATCGCCGGAACCGTGTTCTACGGCGCGGTGGCCTGGATCGAATCGCGGGTGACCTTCTGGCACCCCAGCCAGCGGCGCAACTGAGGCACGGGCGAAACAAACGACCAACTAGGAGGAACGACAATGAAGAAACTGGTAACGGCAGCCGCCCTCGCGGCGGCACTGGGCGGCACCGCCCAGGCGGAAAGCCACGCCGAAGAGGTGGTCCTGCAGCTCAAGTGGGTGACCCAGGCGCAGTTCGCGGGCTACTACGTGGCGCTGGAGAACGGCTATTACGCCGAAGAGGGCCTGGCCGTGAAGATCCTGCCCGGCGGCCCGGACATCGCCCCCACCCAGGTGATCGCCGGCGGCGGCGCCGACGTGGTGGTGGAATGGATGCCGGCGGCGCTCGCCGCCCGCGAGAAGGGCCTGCCGCTGGTCAACATCGCCCAGCCGTTCAAGTCCTCGGGCATGATGCTGACCTGCTGGAAGGATGTCGGCATCGCCGAGCCGGCGGATCTCGACAACCGGACCCTCGGGGTCTGGTTCTTCGGCAACGAGTACCCGTTCCTGAGC
>JBFKOW010000183.1:0-6343 GCA_041628615.1 Paracoccaceae bacterium
CGTTTCGTAGCCGACCTCTGCGATGAAGCCGCTCTGCTCGCCGCCGAGCAGGTTGCCCGCGCCGCGGATGTCGAGGTCGTGCGAGGCCAGCGTGAACCCGGCCCCCAGCGTGTCGAGCGAGCCCAGCACCTTGAGGCGGCGCTCGGCCTGGGGGGTCACGGGCTTCCTCGGCTCGGTGGTGAGATAAGCATAGGCGCGCAGCTTGGCCCGGCCGACCCGGCCGCGGATCTGGTAGAGCTGGGCGAGGCCGAACATGTCGGCCCGGTGCACCACCATTGTGTTCGCGGTCGGGATGTCGAGGCCGCTCTCAATGATGGTGGTCGCCAGCAGCACGTCGTAGCGGCCGTCGTAGAAGGCGTTCATCCGGTCGTCGAGTTCGCCCGCCGCCAACTGGCCGTGGGCGACGACATAGCTGACCTCCGGCACGTTCTGCCGCAGCCACTCCTCCATCTCGGGCAGGTCGGCGACCCGCGGCACCACGAAGAAGGACTGCCCGCCCCGGTAGCGTTCGCGCAGCAGCGCCTCGCGCACGGTGACGGTGTCGAAGGCGCTGACATAGGTGCGGATCGCCAGCCGGTCGATCGGCGGGGTGCCGATGATCGACAGGTCGCGCACCCCGGACAGCGACAGTTGCAGGGTGCGCGGGATCGGCGTCGCGGTCAGGGTCAGGACGTGGACGTCGGTCCGCATCTGCTTGAGCCGCTCCTTGTGGCGGACCCCGAAGTGCTGCTCCTCGTCGATCACCAGAAGGCCGAGCCGGCGGAACTTAACCGCCTTGGCGAGCACCGCGTGGGTGCCGATGACGATATCCACAGTGCCGTCGGCCAGCCCCTCGCGGGTCTTCGCCATGTCCCGGGCCGAGACGAAGCGCGACATCGGGCGGACCTGCACCGGGAAGCCGCGGAACCGCTCGGCAAAGCTCTTGTAGTGCTGCCGCGCGAGCAGAGTGGTGGGCGCGATCACCGCGACCTGCACCCCTGACATCGCCGCCACGAAGGCCGCGCGCAGCGCCACCTCGGTCTTGCCGAAGCCCACGTCGCCGCAGACCAGCCGGTCCATCGGCGTGCCCGAATCCATGTCGGCCAGGACGTCGCCGATGGCGGCCAGCTGGTCGTCGGTTTCCTGGTAGGGAAAGCGGGCAAGGAACTGGTCCCAGAGCCCGTCCGGCGGCGTCAGCACCGGCGCGGTCCGCAGCGTGCGCTCGGCGGCGACCCGGATCAGGCGCTCGGCCATCTCGCGGATACGCTCCTTGAGTCGCGCCTTCTTGGCCTGCCACGCGCCGCCGCCCAGCTTGTCGAGCAGACCCTCCTCGTGGCCGAACTTCGACAGCAGCTCGATGTTCTCCACCGGCAGGTAGAGCTTCGCGTTCTCGGCGTATTCGAGCACGAGGCATTCGTGCGCCGCCCCCAGCGCGGTGACCACCTCGAGCCCGGTGTAGCGGCCGACCCCGTGATCGACATGGACCACGAGATCGCCGGGCGTCAGGCTCTGGGTCTCGGTCAGGAAGTTCTCGGCGCGGCGCTTGCGTTTCGGGGCGCGGATCAGCCGGTCGCCCAGCACGTCCTGCTCCGAGATCACGGTGAGGGCGCGGCCGTTCTCCGAGGGCGACTCGAAGCCGTGCTCCAGCGCCCAGACCGCGAGGTGGAGCCCCTCGCGGCCGACCCGCGAGAAATCCTTCACCGGGATCGCCTCGGCCAGCCCCTCGTCCTCGATCAGCCCGGCCAGTCGTTCCCGCGCGCCCTCGGAATACGAGGCCACGACGACCGGCCCGCGCTGCATCCGGGCCCGGACGTGGTCGGCCAGCGCGCCGAACAGGCTGATCTTCTCCTGCTGGCGCTCGGGGGCGAAGTTGCGCCCGACCCGGCCGCCGGCGTCGATCACCCCCGGCCCCGACGGCATCGGCAGCGGCGACAGCGACAGCACCCGCCGCGCCCCGAGCGCCGCCTGCCACGCCGTCTCGTCGAGATAGAGCGTCTCGGGCGGGGCGGGCTTGTAGACCGTGTCGATCCGGCCCTTCTGGGTCATCGCGTGGCGGCGGGTCTCGTAGGCATCGGTCACCGACAGCCAGCGCGCCTCGCGCGCCGCGTCGGTCTGGTGGTCGAGCAGCACCGGCGCGCCGGGCAGGAAGTCGAACAGGGTTTCGAGCCGTTCGTGGAACAGCCCCAGCCAGTGCTCCATCCCGGCGATCTTGCGGCCGGCGCTGACCGCCTCGTAGAGCGGGTCGTCGGTGCCCGCGGCGCCGAACTCGATGCGGTAGTTCTGCCGGAAGCGGGTGATCGCGGCGTCATCGAGGATGACCTCGGACACCGGGGCCAGATCGACCGAGTCGAGCGTGTCGGTGGTGCGCTGGGTGGCGGCGTCGAAGCGCCGGGCGCCATCGAGCACGTCGCCGAACAGGTCGAGCCGCACCGGCCCGGCCTCGCCCGGCGGGTAGATGTCGATGATGCCGCCGCGGACCGCGTAGTCGCCCGGCTCGGTCACCGTCGGGGCCTGCGAGAACCCCATCCGCACGAGGAAGGCCCGCAACGCCGCCTCGTCCACCCGCTCGCCCACCCGCGCGCGGAACGCGGCCTCGCGCAGGATCGCGCGGGCCGGCACCTTCTGGGTCGCGGCGTTCAGCGTGGTCAGCAGCACGAATTGCGGCGGCGCGTCGTGGACCAGCCCCGCCAGCGTGGTCATCCGGGCCGCCTCCACGTCGGGATTGGGCGACACCCGGTCATAGGGCAGGCAGTCCCAGCTCGGGAACTCGATCACCGGCATCGACGGGTCGAAGAAGGTCAGCGCCGCGTGCATCGCCGCCAGCCGCTTGTCGTCGCGCGCGACGTGGATCACCGGGCCGCCGGCGCGGGCGGCCTCGCGCAGCACGAGCCGGGCGTCGAAGCCCTCGGGGGCGCCGCCGACGGCGATCTGTTCGGTGGGGTTCGGCATGGCGGCTGACCTACAGCGGAGGCACGGCGTGTCAACGGGGAAAGGCCCCACGCCCGGCGGCTCAGAAGCCGGGACCGACCACGAGGTTCTTGTACATCCCGAACATCGCGGTGACGAAGATCGAGATCATGCCGATCACCTGGGTCCAGAACCGGTGCCGGACCAGCCGCTTGTGCAGCGCCTCGCCGGTCGGGCGCTCGGCCTCGATCAGGCTCGCGGTGTTCAGGCTCAAGAGGCCCACGAAGGTCATCGGCAGCAGGATCAGGAACACCGCCTGGGCGAATTCCACGTCGTACCAGAAGGCGAGGATGGCGAGGCCGGTGAGCAGGAAGGACACGAAGGTCAGCAGGATCAGCCCCGACACCCGGCCGATGTAGAGGAACCGGGACACGTTGATGCGGACCATGTCCTCGAGATCGATCTGCGCCTGCCCGCCGTGGCGGCGGGCGCGGCCCACCATGTCGAACGGCACGCCCAGCACCCAGTGGCTGGCGGACGACCACACCACGGCCAGCGCGATCCAGAACCAGAGGTTCGAGAACGAGCGCATGTCGATGACTTCGAAGACGGTCTGGGTCCAGTCCAAGGCGGGCCCCGGGCAGCGGGTTTGGGTTCGGTGGACCCCTCCTAGCGAAGCCCTGCGGCATTGCCCAGACTTGCGGGCGGTGCGGTGCCGTGGCAGGCCATCAGTGTGACCAGAAAGGCCCGTCGCCCATGACCCCGACCATCGCCCCCTTCCCCGCCGCCCGCCCGCGCCGCCTGCGCCGCACCGCCGCGCTGCGGGCCATGGTGCGCGAGACGACGCTGAGCCCGGCGGACTTCATCTGGCCGATCTTCGTGATGGAGGGGCGCGACGACGCCGCCCCGGTGCCCTCGATGCCCGGCGTGTCGCGGCACACGGTGGACCGGGTCGCCGGACTGGCCCGCGAGGCGGCGGCGCTCGGCATCCCGGCGATGTGCATCTTTCCCTACACCGCGCAGGAGGCCCGGACCGCCGATTGCGCGCTGGCGTGGGACCCCGACAACCTGTCGAACCGCGCCATCCGCGAGATCAAGGCGGCGGTCCCCGAGATGGCGGTGATGACCGACATCGCGCTCGACCCCTACAACATCGACGGGCAGGACGGCTTCGTCCGCGACGGCCGGGTGGTCAACGACGAGACCGTGGCCGCGCTGGTCCGGATGGCGCTGGCGCAGGCCGAGGCCGGAGCCGACATCCTCGGCCCCTCGGACATGATGGACGGCCGCGTCGGGGCGATCCGGCAGGCGGTGGAAGCGGCGGGATATCAGGATGTTGCGATCCTGTCCTACAGCGCCAAGTATGCGTCGGCGTTCTACGGCCCGTTCCGCGACGCGGTCGGGGCGTCGGCGGCGCTGAAGGGCGACAAGACGACCTACCAGATGGACCCCGCCAACGGCGACGAGGCGCTGCGGATGATCGCCCGCGACCTCGCCGAGGGGGCCGACATGGTGATGGTGAAGCCGGGGATGCCCTATCTCGACATCTGCCGGCGGGTGAAGGAGGGCTTCGGCGTGCCGACCTTCGCCTACCAGGTCTCGGGCGAATACGCGATGCTGCAGGCGGCGGCGCAGAACGGCTGGCTCGACGGGCCGAATGTGATGCTCGAATCGCTGACCGCGTTCAAGCGGGCGGGCTGCGACGGGGTGCTGACCTATTTCGCGCCCGAGGCGGCGCGCGCGCTGGGGGCCTGACATGGCGCTGCGGATCACCGTCCTGTCGATCCCGGTGGCCGATCAGGACGCGGCGCTGGCGATCTACCGCGACCGGCTGGGCTTCGTGCCGAAGCACGACATCGACATGGGCGGCGGGGCGCGATGGCTGACTCTGGTGTCGCCGGACGACCCGGACGGCCCCGAGATCCTGCTCGAACCGAACGCGGACTACCCGGCAATCGCCGCGCTGCGCGCCAGCCTGAGGGCCGATGGCATCCCGTGGACCCAGTTCGGCGTCACCGACCTCGATGCCGAGCACGCCCGGCTGACCGCCGCCGGCGTGACCTTCGTGACGCCGCCGACCGACATGGGCGGCGCCCGGGTAGCGACGTTCGACGACGGCTGCGGCAACCTCATCAGCATCGTGCAGGCGGGCGGCTGAACCCCGCCGCCCTGCACATCTTGGGGCTGACAGGTCGGGACCATCCGCCTATAGTGGACGCACAAGGGGCGAAAAAACGCCCCGCTCCTGCATGAGGCGGACACATGAGCAGTTTTTCCAGACGCAAGATCATCGTCGGCGGCGCCGCCCTGACGGCGCTTTCGGCCTGCGGCAACGGCATCGGCGGACAGGGCGCTCAGGTCATCGACGCCCGGGTCGACGAAACGCTGAACTTCATGTTCACCCGGTATCCGGGCACCCGTGACCTTGACGCCAAGGCGGTGGGCAAGCTGGTGATGCCGGTGGTGACCGAGGCGGGGCTGGGGTTCGGCGCGTCCTACGGCCGCGGCGCCCTGCGGGTCGGGCCGACCACGGTGGACTACTATTCGGCGACGGCGGTGTCCGGCGGCCTGCAGATCGGCGCGCAGCAGTTCAGCCACGTGCTGTTCTTCATGACCGAGGACGCTCTGATCGAGTTCCGCACCTCCGACGGCTGGGCGCTCGGGGCGGACGCCGAATACGTGCTGAACACCGAGGCCGAGACGATCCGGGCCGAGACCACGACCTCGCTGGCGCCGGTCATCGCGGTGATCTTCGCGCAGGCGGGCCTGCGGGTCGGCGCCACGGTCGAGGGCACCAAGTACACCCGCATCATCCCCTGAGCCGCAGCCCTTCCGGATCGAAGGGCGGCCTGTCGAGAACCACGGCCCGGTGCGGCCGTCCGAGCACCATCACCTCCACGGTCTCGCCGGCAACCGGCGCGCGCATCATCGCCAGCGCCAGGGACATGCCCACGCCGTGACCGTAGCCGCCGCTGGTCACCCGGCCTGCCGGGCTGCCGTCGGGACGAAAGACCGGCTCTCCGCCGCTGGCGTCGGCGGTCTCGGCCTCCTCCAGGCGCAACAACGTCAGAACTTCACGCGGTGCATTATCCTTGACCCGCAAGTAACTGTCCTTGTTGAGAAAGTCCTTGTCGGTCCGGATGAGCCAGTCGAGGCCAAGCTCCTGCGGCCAGTATTCCGGCGAGTAGTCCCGGCCCCAGCTGCCATAGCCTTTCTCGAGCCGCAACGCCATGAACGCCCGGCTGCCCACCGGGCCTCCGTCCATGCCGCGGGCCGCGTCCAGTAAGGTTTCGTAAAGCTTTTCCTGATCTTCTGCCGCGCAGTAGAGTTCCCAGCCAAGATCGCCGGTGAACGACACCCGAAGGGCCATGACCATGATACCTGCCAGACTGATCCGCCTGCTGTGGAAGAACGGGAAGTCCTCCGACGCAAGGGAGCAGGTGGTCATCCGCTGGAG
>JBFKOW010000184.1:0-6327 GCA_041628615.1 Paracoccaceae bacterium
CCGAAGCGGAACAGGTCCGGCCGGGTCCAGCGGTCGCCGAGTTCGTCCTTCATCAGCGCGAGGTAGGTCAGCGCGTCCTTGGCCTTGGAAATCCCGCCCGCGGGCTTGTAGCCGACCCGGAAGCCGGTCCGGGCGTGGTAGTCCCGGATCGCCCGGATCATCACCAGCGACACCGGCAGGGTGGCGTTGACGCCCTCCTTGCCGGTCGAGGTCTTGATGAAGTCCGCCCCGGCCATCATGCAGACGAGGCTGGCGCGGGCGACGTTGCGCAGGGTGCCAAGCTCGCCGGTGGCGAGGATCGCCTTGACGTGCGCGTCGCCGCAGGCCGCCCGCATCTCGGCCATCTCGTCGTACAGCGCCTGCCAGTTGCGGGTCAGCACGTGCCGGCGCGAGATCACGATGTCGATCTCCTGCGCCCCGGCCTTCACGCTTTCGCCGATCTCGGCGATCCGCAGCCGGTAGGGCGACAGCCCGGCCGGAAAGCCGGTCGAGACCGCGGCGACCGGGATGCCCGAGCCCTCGAGCGCCCGCACCGCGGTTTCGATCATGTCGTGGTAGACGCAGACCGCGCCGACGGTGAGGCCGGGCAGCCCGAGCGCGTCGAGCAGACCCGCATCCACCGGCCGCCGGGCCTTGGCGCAGAGCCGCTGCACCCGGCCCGGCGTGTCGTCGCCGGCCAGCGTGGTGAGGTCGATGCAGGTGATCGCCCGTGCCAGCCACGCCGCCTGATGCGCCTTCTTCACCGACCGGCGGCCCGGCAGGGTCGCGGCGCGGCGCTCGATGGCCGAGGTGTTGGCCTGCACCGCCGCCACCCAGTCGAGATCGAGCGGCATCCCGGCATTGCGCGGCTCGTGCACCTGCGGCAACTGCCCGGCGCCTTCCGCGGCCGGGGCGATTCCGTGCGACTTGGACTGGATGCTCACGCGCGCGTCTCCCTGTGGGCCCGGCTCCCAAGCGTGTCACGGCCCGGCAGGGGGCGCAAGCGGCGGCGCGGCGTCACGACGCGGGACCGGCCGGGTCGATCCCTCCCGGCGCGGCCTGCACGCCGCCTGCACGGGCGTAGCGGCGCGGCCTGCACCGGCGGACGGCAGGGTGGGCCGGCATCACGGAGGCGGCATCATCGACACGACGGTTCTTCTTGCAGCACCACGGGCGGAGCGTAGCATGGGCCCCATGGCGCGCCCTGACCCCCAGCCCCGGACGGTCCTGATCGTGGACGACGATCCGCAGATCCGGGACGTGCTGCGCATTGCGCTTTCGCAGGCCGGCTTTGCCACCGCCGAGGCCGCCGATGGCGCCGCGGCGCTGGCGGCGGTGACCGGCGGCGGCGTGCCGCCGGACCTCGTGGTTCTCGACATCGGCCTGCCCGAGGCGGACGGACTCGCGGTCTGCCGCGGCATTCGCGCGACCAGCGAGGTGCCGATCCTGTTCCTGACCGCCCGCGACGACGAGATCGACCGGATCGTCGGGCTCGAGATGGGCGCCGACGATTACGTGACCAAGCCGTTCTCGCCGCGCGAACTCGTGGCGCGGGTCAAGGCGATCCTGAAGCGCAGCGATCCCGCGCCGGCGGCGCCGGGAACGGCCCTGCGGCGCGGCCTGCTGGAAATCGACCCGGACCGGCACCAGTGCCGGGTCGGCGGCCGCCCGGTCACCCTGACCGCGCGGGAGATGGAGATCCTGTCGCGGCTGATGGCCCGGCCCGACCATGTCCATCCCCGGCCCCGGCTGGTCGACGCGGTCTATGGCCTCGGGGTCGGGGTCAGCGACCGGACGCTGGACAGCCATCTGCGGAACCTGCGCGGCAAGCTGGCCGAGGCCGGATGCGCCGATGCGATCGAGACCCTGCACGGCGTGGGCATCCGCATGGGCCCCTGCCGGGGCGGCCCATGCGCGGACGGGTAAGCCGGAAGTGGCGTCCGGGGCTGGGCCTGATCCTCGGGCTCACCCTCGCGGTGATCCTCTGCCTGCCGTTTCTCGGCATCCTGACCGTGTCCGCGCTGTGCAGCGACCCCGGCGCCGCGTCCTGCGGCCGGGCCACGCTGGCGGTGTCGGCGGCCATCCTCGCGATCACGGCGGCGGTGGGCTACGTGCTCTGGCGGATCCTGCTGGCGCCGATCACCGCGCTGGCCGACCGGGCCGAGGCGATCCAGCGCGGCGAGGCGGACGCGCTCTCGCCCTTGCCCCGCTACGGCACCCGCGAGATGGGCGAACTGGGACAGACGATCCTCGGCATGGGCCGGGTCCTGCAGGGCCGCGAGGCGGTGCTGCGGTCCTTCGCCGATCACGTCACCCACGAACTGAAATCGCCGCTGACCGTGCTGCGCGGCGCCGCCGAACTGCTTGATGCCCCGGACCTGCCCGAGGCGGAAAGGGCGCGGCTGCTGGCCCGGATCGACGAGGCGGCCGAGCGGATGACCACCCTGCTCGACGCGCAGCGGGCCCTCGCCCGGGCGCAGGAACCCTTCGCCGCGGGAAGCGCCCGGGTCGGTCCGATCCTCGCCGAATTCGCCGCCGAGTATCCCGACATCGCCATCGATCTCGCCGCCGACGCGGAGGTGCCGCTGGGGCCGGATGGGCTGCGGCTCGTGCTCGGGCACCTGATCGGCAACGCGGTGGAGCACGGCGCCGGGCGGGTCACGGTCCGCGCCGACACGGCCCGGCTGGAGGTGGCCGACGACGGGCCGGGAATCTCGCCGGGCAACGCGGCGCGGGTCTTCGAGCCGTTCTTCACCACCCGCCGGGACCGGGGCGGCACCGGCATGGGGCTGGCGATCGTCCGGCGGATGCTGGAGGTCCACGGCGCCAGCATCGATCTTGCGCCCGGCGCTCTCGGCGCCCGCTTCGTGATCGAGTTCTGACCGGCGGCTCAGCTCCCGCTTTCGGCCTCGGTCATGCGGCGGATGCCCTCGACGCCGCTTTCGCCGAGATCCACCACCGCGAAGGGACCGCCCAGCTTTGCATAGCCAGCATTCGTTGCGTCGACCCGCGGCGTCCGGGCCATCAGCGCCTCGGCCCAGGCCTCCGCGTTGTCCTGCGGCCGGTAGCCGAGGAACCCGACCTTGTGGTTGAGCACTGGCGCGCGGGTATTGGCGGACACGCCGTAGGCCACGGTGAAACCGACGGTCGGGGTCACCACCGACCGTTCGACGAGGTGCACCATGTCGCGGTAGCTGAGCCAGGTGGTCAGGGCGCGCAGGTTCTGCGGTTCGCGGGTGCAGGACAGGATCCGCAGGCAGACCGCCTCGAGGCCGCGCTTTTCCCAGTACATCCGGCCCATGTCCTCGGCAAAGCACTTGGCCAGGCCGTAGAACGAATCGGGCCGGTGGGGTTCGTCCGTGTCGATCCCGGCATTGGTGTCGCACAGGCCGACGGCATGGATCGACGAGGCATAGATCACCCGGCGGGCGCCGCCCCGGTAGGCGGCCTCCCAGACGTTGTAGGCGCCGATGAAGTTCGGCCCCAGCAGGTCCTCGAACGGCTTCTCGTCCACGATGGCGCCGAAATGGACGACCATCTCTGCGCCCTCCATCAGCGGCCCGACCTGCGCCATGTCCGCGAGGTCGGCCTGCACGAAGGTCTCGTTCGGCAGCGTGGTGGCCGGGCCGGGCGCGATGTCGGTGGTGACCAGGGTGCCGCAGAGGGCGGCCAGCGGCCGCCGCAGTTCGGCGCCCAGCGCCCCGGCCGCACCGGTCAGAACGATCTTCTTCAGCATCCGTCTCCCCTTCGGATCGTGCAGTGAGGGTGCGCCGTCAGATGACGGCGCGTTCGATCAGCGGCTGATCGCGCAGCAACCGGTCATGGCCCAGCTCGGACAGGTCGAGGCTGCGGTAGTGGCCATAGGTGATCAGTTCCGAGATGCCGCGCCCGACCGCCGGCGCCTGTTGCAGGCCGTGGCCGGAAAAGCCGTTCGCCATCAAAAGGTTGTTCACCTCCCGGTTCCAGCCGAGAATGGCGTTCCGGTCGAACGGGTTGTAGGCGTAGTGACCGACCCACTGGTTGATGACCTTGACCCGCACGAAGGCCGGGACCCGCGCCGCGAGCGCCGGCCAGACCTTGTCCTCCCAGATCGCGTGATCCATCTCGAAATCTGTCGGATCGACCGGGCCGTCGTCGTCGGGCGGGCAGCCGCACATGTAGTGCCGCCCGTCGGTCCGCATGTGGACGCCGCTGGGATCGATGGTCAGCGGCAGGTCCCGGGGCAGCCGCTCGGCGGCGTCGAACACGAAGGTGAAGCGCTTGCGCGGCTCCACCGGCAGGTCGAGCCCGGCCATCCGCATGATCTCGGCGGCGCGGGGGCCGGCGGCGTTGACCACGATCTCGCAGCCGATCTCGCGCCCGTCGGCGAGCAGGACGCCGGTGATCCGGGTGCCGCGCCGGCGCAGCGCGACCGCCCGCCCGGTGACGTAGTCGACCCCCAGCGCGCGGCCCTTGCGCCGCATCCAGTCGAAGATCGTGCCGCCGTCGAAATAGCCCTCGTCGACCGGGTTGTGCGAGCCGAGCAGGATGTCGTCCACGGCGATGAAGGGCCATTCGGCGGCGATCTGGTCGGGCGTCATGATCCGGGTCGCGGCGCCGAGCGCGGCCTGTTTCCGCTGCGCGATCCGCAGCGACGCGGCGAATTCCGGCGTCCCGGCAAGGTAGAGATAGCCGAAGGAATGGAGCCGGATCTCGGGCGCTTCCGGGTCGTCGACGAAGCGGCGGAAGTTGTGGATGAACTCGGCCCCGAACTGCGAGATGCGGATGTTCAGGTCGGTCCCGAACTGCTGCCGGATGCAGGAATTGGTGTGCGAGGTGGAGGCGAACTCGTAGGTCGGATCGCGCTCGATCACCACGATGCGGCCGGTGAAGTCGGGGTTGCGCGCCGTCCACCAGGCGATGGAGGCGCCAATCATTCCGCCGCCGATGATCACCACGTCTGCGTGCATGGGCCCACCCTATCCGAGGCTTGGGGCCGCGCAAGGGGGCGCAGGGCCCGGCGGCCCACTCCGACTGCACAGGAGACGGGGAAGTGGTGAGAGGCTGGACAACGACCCAAGCGGGGCTCGTTACGGCTGCTTCCTTCCGGACCTGACCGGGTTGGCGAGGCGCCTGCCCGCGCCAACCTCTCACTTCCGATATAGGGGCCCGCGCGCCGCGCCGCAACCCGGTCGCCGGGTCAGAAGCTGACCGCGAAACGTTCGAACCCGGTCTCGGTCGGCCCCAGCGGCTCGAAGTTCGGCGGCGCGTGCCGGCGGGCGCGGGGGCTGGTCTCGAACAGCGTCCCGGTGCGCGGCAGCGGCACGAAATCCCACGTCGCCCGGACCTCCGGCTCCACCACGCCGACCTGCCGGATGTAGTCGACCAGGACATCCCTGGCCGCGACCGTGGTCGAGAAAACCTGCCGCCCGGCCGAGGCGGCGCGGAACATCCCGCCGCCGCCCGCCCGGTAGGAATTGGTCACGATCACCAGCCGCTCGTCCGGGTCCAGCGGCCGGCCGCCGATGCCGACCTCGACGATGCGGCGGGCGCCGGGGTCGCGAAGCTCGCCTTCGGCGCTGTAGCGGGACGGCCGTGACGGGTCGATCCGGTAGGTCAGCCCGTCGAGGATGTCGAAGTTGTAGCAGGCGAAGTCCGGGTCGATCAGCGGCTGTCCGGCCCGCCCGGGAACCACCTGGCGGAACAGGCCGGCGGAACGCTCCAGCCAGTCCATCGCCTGCGCGCCGGTCACCTCGACGGCGCAGAGCGTGTTCGGGAACATGTAGAGGTCCGCCGCGTTCCGGAGCGAGAGCGGCCCGGCCGGGATGTCGACGTAGTGATCCGGGCCGGCCCAGCCTCCGGCCTTGAAGGGCGCCACCGCGACGATCAGCGGCGCTGCCTCCAGCGGGCCGTCCGCCAGAAGCCGACGGGCAAAGCGGCGCTGGGCGTCGGCGACGATGCGGATGCCGGAATCCGGCGCCGCCAGCACGAAGAAGCTGTTCACCGGACCGGTCAGGCGGCCGAGCGGCCGGCGCAGGAAATCGAGCGCGCCCTCGTGGGCCGACCGGGCGGTCTCGACCACCCGGCGATCGGGCCGGATCGGCGCGGCGGCGGCGCCGCGTCCGGGCCGCAGGACCGGCTCGGCGCGCACGGCGTGGGCGGCGACGCGCCAGCCGCGGCCTGTCCGGGCGAGGGTCAGGTCGATGATCCCGAGGTGGGAGCCGTAGAACCCCGGCATCACCGCCGGCTTGCCGTGCAGGGTGCCCGCCACGGGGTCGATCCCGGGCGCCGGGCGGAAGGCCGGGCCGGGAAACACCTTGTGCGCGTGGCCGACGATGAGCGCGTCGATGCCCGGCAACGCGGCGAGCG
>JBFKOW010000185.1:0-6305 GCA_041628615.1 Paracoccaceae bacterium
GCGCTCGAGCTGTTCAAGCCGTTCATCTACTCGCGGCTCGAGGCCAAGGGCCTGTCATCGACCGTGAAGCAGGCGAAGAAGCTGGTCGAGAAGGAGCGCCCCGAGGTCTGGGACATCCTCGACGAGGTCATCCGCGAGCACCCGGTGCTGCTGAACCGCGCCCCGACGCTGCACCGCCTCGGCATCCAGGCGTTCGAGCCGATCCTCATCGAGGGCAAGGCGATCCAGCTTCACCCGCTGGTCTGCGCCGCGTTCAACGCCGACTTCGACGGTGACCAGATGGCCGTCCACGTGCCGCTGTCGCTCGAGGCGCAGCTGGAAGCGCGCGTCCTGATGATGTCGACCAACAACGTGCTGTCGCCGGCCAACGGGTCGCCGATCATCGTGCCGTCGCAGGACATGATCCTCGGGCTCTACTACACGACGATCGAGCGGCAGGGCATGAAGGGCGAAGGCATGGCCTTCGCGTCGATCGAGGAGGTCGAGCACGCCCTGAACGCCGGCGAGGTGCACCTGCACGCCCGGATCACCGCCCGCATCCGGCAGATCGACGAGGACGGTCAGGAGGTCTGGCGCCGGTACGAGACCACGCCGGGCCGCGCCCGTCTCGGCGCGCTGCTGCCGCTGAACGCCAAGGCGCCGTTCGAGCTCGTGAACCGGCTGCTGCGCAAGAAGGAAGTCCAGCAGGTCATCGACACCGTCTACCGCTACTGCGGCCAGAAGGAGTCGGTCATCTTCTGCGACCAGATCATGGGTCTCGGCTTCCGCGAGGCGTTCCGGGCCGGGATCTCGTTCGGCAAGGACGACATGGTCGTGCCCGAGCAGAAATGGGCGCTGGTCGAGGAGACCCGCGAACAGGTCAAGGACTTCGAACAGCAGTACATGGACGGCCTGATCACCCAGGGCGAGAAGTACAACAAGGTCGTCGACGCCTGGTCGAAGGCCAACGACCGCGTGACCGAGGCGATGATGGCGACCATCTCGTCCAAGGACACCGACGAGAGCGGCGCCGAGCTGGAGCCGAACTCGGTCTACATGATGGCCCATTCCGGCGCCCGGGGGTCGGTGACCCAGATGAAGCAGCTCGGCGGGATGCGCGGCCTGATGGCCAAGCCCTCGGGCGAGATCATCGAGACGCCGATCATCTCGAACTTCAAGGAAGGTCTGACCGTGCTGGAGTACTTCAACTCCACCCACGGCGCCCGGAAGGGTCTGTCGGACACCGCCCTGAAGACCGCGAACTCCGGTTACCTGACCCGCCGGCTCGTGGACGTGGCGCAGGACTGCATCGTCCGGGTCCATGACTGCGGCACCGACAAGGCGATCAAGGCCGAGGCGGCGATCAACGACGGCGAGGTCGTGGCTTCGCTGAGCGAGCGGGTCCTGGGCCGGGTCGCGGCCGAGGACGTGATCGTGCCGGGCACCGACGAGGTGATCGTCAGCTCCGGCGAACTGATCGACGAGCGCAAGGCCGACGCGATCGAGGCCGCCGCCCTGCAATCGGTCCGCATCCGGTCGCCGCTGACCTGCGAGGCCGAGGACGGCGTCTGCGCCATGTGCTACGGGCGCGACCTGGCCCGCGGCACCATGGTCAACATCGGCGAGGCGGTGGGCATCATCGCCGCCCAGTCGATCGGTGAGCCCGGCACCCAGCTGACGATGCGGACCTTCCACATCGGCGGCGTGGCGCAGGGCGGCCAGCAGTCCTTCCTCGAAGCCAGCCAGGGCGGCAAGGTCGAGTTCCGCAACGCCCAGATCCTGCAGAACGAGGCCGGCGAACAGATCGCCATCGGCCGCAACATGGTTCTCGCGATCATGGCCGACACCGGCGAGGAGCGGGCGAGCCACAAGATCGGCTACGGCACCAAGATCTTCGTCAAGGACGGCGAAACGATCACCCGCGGCACCAAGATGTTCGAATGGGACCCCTACACCCTGCCGATCATCGCCGAGAAGGGCGGCGCGGTCCGCTTCGTCGACCTGGTGAACGGCATCGCCGTCCGCGAGGAGACCGACGACGCCACCGGCATGACCCAGAAGATCGTGACCGACTGGCGCTCGGTGCCGAAGGGCAGCGAACTGAAGCCCGAGATCCTGATCCTCGACGAGGACGGCGAACCCGTCCGCAACGAGGCCGGCAACCCGGTGACCTACCCGATGTCGGTGGACGCGATCCTGTCGGTCGAGGACGGCCAGCAGATCGCCGCCGGCGACGTGGTCGCCCGGATTCCGCGCGAAGGCGCCAAGACCAAGGACATCACCGGCGGTCTGCCGCGGGTGGCGGAACTGTTCGAGGCCCGGCGTCCGAAGGATCACGCGATCATCGCCGAGATCGACGGCTACGTCCGCTTCGGCAAGGACTACAAGAACAAGCGCCGGATCGCCATCGAGCCCGCCGACGAGAGCCTCGACAAGGTCGAGTACATGGTCCCCAAGGGCAAGCACATCCCCGTCCAGGAAGGGGACTACGTGCAGAAGGGCGACTACATCATGGACGGCAATCCCGCCCCCCACGACATCCTGTCGATCATGGGGGTCGAGGCTCTGGCCAACTACATGGTGGACGAGGTGCAGGACGTCTATCGCCTGCAGGGCGTGAAGATCAACGACAAGCACATCGAGGTGATCGTCCGCCAGATGCTCCAGAAATGGGAGATCCAGGACTCGGGCGATACGACCCTGCTCAAGGGCGAGACCGTCGACAAGGCCGAGTTCGACGAGGCCAACGACAAGGCGATCTCGCAGGGCGGCCGGCCGGCGACGGGCGAACCGATCCTGCTCGGGATCACCAAGGCCTCGCTGCAGACCCGGTCGTTCATCTCGGCGGCCTCCTTCCAGGAGACCACCCGGGTGCTCACCGAGGCCGCGGTGCAGGGCAAGCGCGACAAGCTCGTCGGGCTGAAGGAGAACGTCATCGTCGGCCGCCTGATCCCGGCGGGCACCGGTGGCGCGACCCAGCGGATCCGGCGCATCGCCCATGACCGCGACGCCAAGGTGATCGAGGAACGCCGCGAGGAGGCGCAGGCCGCCGCGGCGCTGGCCGCCCCCGATGCCGACGACATCATCGGCGGGGACGAGTTCGACACCCTTATCGTCGACACCCCCGAAAGCCGCGAGTGATCCGGCCGGGCCCCGCCGCTGGGTCCGCATTGCGAAACCGACCGGAAGGCCCCCCCCTGCGCGGGGCCTTCCGCCGTTCGGGCCCGGTCCGCGCCCGCCGGTGCGCCTTGCCCTCCGCCCCTCACGGACCGATACTCTGCCAATGGCGCTGCCCCCCGGATTCCTGGACGAACTGCGCGGCCGACTGAGCCTCGCTCAGGTCGTCGGCCGCAAGGTCATGTGGGACAGCCGCAAGTCGAACCAGGGCAAGGGCGACATGTGGGCGCCGTGCCCGTTCCACCAGGAAAAGACCGCCAGCTTCCACGTCGACGACCGCAAGGGCTATTACTACTGCTTCGGCTGCCACGCGAAGGGCGACGCCATCTCCTTCGTCCGCGAGACCGAGGGCGTGGACTTCATCGAGGCGGTCCGGATCCTCGCCGCCGAGGCCGGTCTGCCGATGCCCGAGGCCGATCCCCAGGCCCGCGAGAAGGCCGATCGCCGGTCCGAACTGCACGCGGTGATGGAACAGGCGGTGCAGTATTTCCGGCTGCAACTGCGCACCGCCGGCGGTGCGGCCGCCCGCGACTACCTCGCCGGGCGCGGGCTGACCCCCGAGGCGCTGGAGCGCTGGGAGATCGGCTTCGCCCCGCCGGGCTGGCAGGGCCTGTCCGATCACCTGTCCGGCAAGGGCGTGCCGCCCGACAGGATGCTGGCCGCCGGCCTGACCCGGCCCTCGGACAAGGGCCGCGCCCCCTACGACACCTTCCGCAACCGGATCATGTTCCCGATCCGCGACGCCCGCGGCAAGCCGATCGCCTTCGGCGGCCGGGCGATGGACCCCTCCGACAGCGCCAAGTACCTGAACTCGCCGGAAACCGAGCTGTTCGACAAGTCCCGCGCCCTGTTCAACCACGGCCCCGCGCGGGCCGCCGCCGGGCAGGGCCAGCCGCTCATCGTGGCCGAGGGCTACATGGATGTGATCGCGCTGTCCGAGGCGGGGTTCACCGCCGCCGTCGCCCCCCTCGGCACGGCGGTGACCGAGCACCAGCTTGCGCTGCTCTGGCGCATCGCCGACGAGCCGGTGATGGCGCTCGACGGCGATACCGCGGGTATCCGCGCGGCGATGCGGCTGATCGACGTCGCCCTGCCGCGGCTGGAGGCCGGCAAGTCGCTGCGCTTCGCGCTGCTGCCGGGGGGGCAGGATCCCGACGACCTGATCCGTTCCGCGGGCCCGGCGGCGATGCGCGAGGTGATCGACCGCGCCCGGCCGATGGTCAGCCTGCTCTGGGAGCAGGAGACAGAGGGCCGCGTGTTCGACAGCCCGGAACGCCGGGCGGCGCTGGACAAGGCGCTGCGGACCCGCATCCGCGCCATCGCCGACCCCTCGATCCGCCGGCATTACGGCGACGAGATCCAGCGCCTGCGGCAGGAGCTTTTCGGACAGGGCCGGCGTCCGGCCGGGCCGGCCGGCGCCGGGGCCGGCGGATGGCAGCGCCAGCGGCCCCGCCCCGGACCGACCCCGCGCGCCAAGGCTTCGGTCCTCGCCGGGCCGGACGGGGCCGAGGACCGGCTGCGCGAGGCCGCGATCCTCGCGCTGCTGGTCAGCCATCCCGACATGGTCGGCCGCTTCGCCGCCCGGATCGAGGCGATGGAGTGCACCGATCCGGACCACGCGGCCCTCCGCGCGGTGGTCCTCGCCCGCGCCGACACGATCGATCTGCGCGCCGCGATCGCCGCGGAATTGGGCGCCGATGTCCTTGAAAAGCTGTTCGGTCATGCCCACGTGGCGATCATTCCGGCGGTTCGCCGGCCGGGATCGCCGGAGGTGGCCGAACTGTGCCTCACCGAGGAGTTCGCCAAGCTGGAGGCGCGGCGCGGCCATGTCCGCGAAGTGGCCGAGGCCGAGGAGGAACTGGCGGACGACGGCGCCGACGAATACCTGACCGCCCGGCTGGCGCAGTCCGCGGAAGCGATTCGCAGCGCCGGTGCCGCGGCCCGGGAAGACCGGACGAACTACGAGACCGGGCCCAACGGCGCCCGCGTGAACCGGGATGAGAGACACGCGTTTGACGATCTGTTGGCACGAATCGGTTACCGCAAGCCCGGGCAGGGCGGCCCCGGCGCAAGCTAGGACACGGGCAGGGGAATTCTCGCCCCTGCCGGTTGCGAATCGCCCGGGCGCGGGCTTGATTCGGTTAGGACCGAATCAGCCGAATCACGTCCGACCCCCAGACGCCCCCGCAGCAGGAGCATGTTATGGCCGCCAAGGACACTGACGACCGCAACCGGGAAGAGGACTCCGACAACGAGGTGTCCTTCGACATGAGCCAGGCCGCGGTCAAGAAGATGATCGCGGAGGCGCGGGAACGGGGCTTCATAACCTACGACCAGCTGAACCAGGTGCTGCCGCCGGATCAGGTCTCGTCGGACCAGATCGAGGACGTCATGTCGATGCTCAACGACATGGGCATCCAGGTCACCGAGGAGGAGGAAAGCGAGGAAGCCGAGGACGACAAGAAGTCCACCGAGCTGACCACCAAGGAGGGCAGCCGCGAGGTCGCCTTGGGCGGCGCCGAGCAGGAGAAGCTCGACCGCACCGACGACCCGGTGCGCATGTACCTGCGCGAGATGGGCTCGGTGGAACTGCTGTCCCGCGAGGGCGAGATCGCCATCGCGAAGCGGATCGAAGCCGGCCGCAACACCATGATCCAGGGCCTCTGCGAGAGCCCGCTGACGTTCCAGGCGATCACGATCTGGCGGGACGAACTTCTCAACGAAGACATCCTGCTGCGCGACGTCATCGACCTTGAGACCACCTTCGGCAACCAGATGGACGAGGAGGAGGGCGACGCCCCCGTGGTCGAGTCCGGTGTCGCGGGCGGCGGCGAGTCCGCCTCCGGGTCGGGCGATGACGGCCCGGAACTCGACGCTGACGGCAATCCGATCGCCAAGGACGACGAGGAGGACGAGGACGACGTCGCCAACATGAGCCTCGCGGCAATGGAAGCGGCCCTGAAGCCCCGCGTGCTGGAGACCCTCGACCTGATCGCCCGCGATTTCGGCACCCTGTCGGACCTGCAGGACGCCCGGATCTCGGCGCAACTGAACGAGGACAGCTCCTTCTCCGACAAGGACGAGGACATCTACCAGTCGCTGCGGTCCGAGATCGTCGAACTGGTCACCTCGCTGCACCTGCACAACAA
>JBFKOW010000186.1:0-6276 GCA_041628615.1 Paracoccaceae bacterium
TGACATCGCCGCCGTTCTGGATGAAGGCGCCTTCGCCGTTGTAACCGATCTCGCCCTCGGTGATTACCGCGGTGCCGGCATTGATCGTGTAACGGCCCTCTCGGGAGCCAAGGCCGTCCGGATCGCCGGCGACCACCATCCTTGAGAGGAGTGCATTGCCGCCATTCTGGATGACGGTGGAGGGCGCGATGAACGAATCCGTGGCGCCGACGATCAGGCCACCTTGGGGAAACCCGCTGGCATCCGTGGTCGAGTAGACGAACAGGTCGCCCTCGGGACCGATCTCGATCGACCCCGACCCGTTGCTGGCCCCCAGCGTCAGCTTCTCGGTGACTTCCACCAGTCCCGGCGCGAATTCTCCGATGACCAGCCGGCCGACGCCTTCGGCCCCAAGGTCAAGCTCCCGCGCGGTCAACCGGCCGCCGTCCACGAAGATCTCTCCTTCGGACGCATCGGCGGTGCCGGCCCCGGCCCGGTCGGCCACGAGATTGCCGTTTACCACCCAGAGCGCTGCCGGCGTTCCGGTTCCCAAGCTCGCATCCGACCCGATTTCGACCGAATTGAAGGTCGCGCCGGGCACCTCGCCGGCGAAGAAGGGCACGATGCCGCCGAAGTCAGGATCGACGGGATTGGCGTTGATCAGGTCGTCGCCATTCTGTGGCGCGACGACCGCACCGGCGCTGTTCTCCCAACTCGCGTCGAAGAAATCCCCGCCGAGGAAAGTCAGCGTGTCCGCGAAAGCCGGAGATGTCAGGAAGGTCGTCAGGCCAAGGGCCAGGACCGGTCGGTTCATCGTTACGCCCAAAGGAAAATCGTTACGATCCAGACCCTAAGAGGCTTTGGGGGGGGGGCAAGGCGATCCGGGCCATCGGGCAGGACGTGTCGCGCGGCCCCCCGTGAGGTGGGTCTCGACCCACCCTACCCTTGCGGGTCGTCGAGCACGTCGCGCCAGGAATGGCGCGGCTCCCAACCGAGCAGCCTGCGGGCCTTGTCGATGGCGTAGAAGGTCTCGTCCTCGCCCATCTCGCGGGTCATCGGCACGCCGGGATAGAACCGCGCGGCGATCTCCGACGATTTTGCCGCCACCGACATGTCGGCGTTGGCGACGTTGAACACCTCGTAGCCGAGCCCGTCCGTCTCGAGACACCGCAGCACCATGCGGCCCAGGTCGCGGGCGTCGATATAGGCGAAGATGTTGCGGCGGCGGAGCGCCGGGTCGGCGAGGAAAGCGGGGAAATTCTCGGCGTATTCGTGGGGTTCGATCACGTTGTTGATGCGCAGCCCGTAGATGTCGGCGCCGCTGCGGGCCTGGAAGGACCGGGCGGTGACCTCGTTCACCACCTTCGACATCGCGTAGCTGTCGGCGGGGACGGTCGGGTGACCCTCGTCGATCGGCACGTGGTCAGGGCGCTTCTCGCCGTCCCAGAAACAGATGCCGTAGGTCGTTTCGGAGGACGCGAAGACGATCTTGCGGATGCCCGACCGCAGCGCGGCGTCGATCACGTTGTAGGTCGACATCACGTTGATGCGGTAGGTCTCGTTGTCGGGCTTGAGCAGGATGCGGGGCACGGCGGCGAAATGCACCACCGCGTCGAAGCCCGGCATCCCGGTGCCCGGCTCCAGATCCGGGAAGTCGCCATAGGCCCGCATGGCGTTGAACACCTGCCCGGCATCGGTGAGGTCGACCTGCAGGTCGGGAATGCCCGGCAGCCCGATCGGGGCGAGGTCGAGGTTGAGAAGGCTGTGCCCGGCGTCCCGCAGGATCGGCATGACGTGGCGGCCGGCCTTGCCGCTGCCGCCGGTGAAGAGAATGCGCATGGTCGGTCTCCCGGTCTGTTCGGTCGTCGCGGCGGGACGCCGGCGGACCGGCCTGCCCGGATCGGGCTCAGGCCGTGGCCGCCGCGAACTTCGCCATCAGGTATGGCCCGGAAATGACCGTTTCGCCGCCGCCGTCAAGGGGCGCGACCCGGGCGTGCCAGTTCGGCTGGTGGAAGAAGGCCAGCGCGCCGCGCCGCCGCGGCGTGGGCCGGACGCGGTGCCGGGTGGACCGCCAGCGCCCGCCGGTCCAGTGCGCCATCAGGTCGCCGATATTGACCACGAAGGCGCCGTCGCGGGGCACGACCTCGGTCCAGCGCCCGTCCGGCCCCTCGATCTCGAGCCCGCGGCTGCCCCGGTCGGGCAGCAGGATGGTCAGCGATCCGTAATCGGTATGCGCCCCGGCGCCAAGCTGGCCGGGATCGAGCGCGCCCTCGGCCGCCGGGTAGTTCAGCGCCCGGAGCGCCGAGATCGGCCGGTCGATGAAGGGGGCGAAGAATTCCCTCTCGCGGCCGAGCGCCAGCGCCATCACCTCCATGATCCGGGCGGCGAGTTCCTCCATCGTCTGGTAATAGGTCGTCCAGGCGCGCTCGAAACCCGGCAGGCCGGGCATCGGCGTGGGGGCGTAGCAGAAGGCCAGCGCATCCGGGTCGGTCTCGTCCTCCGGCACCTCCAGCGGGCCGCCGTTGAAGCTTTCCTTGCGGTCGGGCGGGCCGTCCTCGCCCTGCGAGCGGGCCAGCGCCTCGGCCCCGAAGCCGAGATAGCCGTAGGGGCCGCCGGGGGCCGGGGCGACGGCCGCCTTGTCCTCGGCCGGCAGGTCGAAGAAGGCCCGGGCGGCGGCGCGCATCTCGGCGATCACGCTGTCGGGCACACCGTGGCCGGTCACCTGAAGGAACCCGGTCTCGCGGCAGGTCTCGTCCACCGCGGCGGCAAGGGCGGGCAGCTCCCGCGGGGTGGCGAAGTCGAAGGCGTCGAGGTCGATCAGGCGCACTTGCATGGCGGGTTCCTCCCGGTCCAGCCTCGCCACTCCGGCGGGCCCCGGTCAAGCCCCCTGTCAGACCGCGCAGGAGCAGCCGGTTGTTGCCCCCGGACGCCGCCCCTGCCAGAATGCCCGGCAATCACGAATGCGAGCAGATCCCCGATGGCCGACGACCTCCTGAGCGGCACCGCCGCCCACTACGACGCCTCCTCGATCGAGGTTCTCGAGGGCCTCGAACCGGTCCGCAAGCGGCCCGGCATGTATATCGGCGGCACCGACGAGCGGGCGCTGCACCACATGGTGGCGGAGGTGCTCGACAACTCGATGGACGAGGCGGTGGCCGGGCACGCCACCCGGATCGAGGTGGAACTGCATGCCGACCACGCGGTGACGATCCGCGACAACGGGCGCGGCATCCCGGTGGACCCGCACCCCAAGTTCCCCGAGAAGTCGGCGCTGGAGGTGATCCTCTGCACCCTGCACGCCGGGGGCAAGTTCTCGGGCAAGGCCTACCAGACCTCGGGCGGGCTGCACGGGGTCGGCGCCTCGGTGGTCAACGCGCTGTCCGACAGTCTCGTGGTGCAGGTGGCGCGGGATCGGGTGCTGCACGAACAGCGGTTCTCGCGCGGGGTGCCGCTGGGCCCGGTGGCCGAGATCGGGGCGGCGCCGAACCGGCGCGGCACGACCGTCACCTTCCACCCCGACCCCGAGATCTTCGGCCACCACCAGTTCAAGCCGGCCCGGCTGCTCAAGATGGCGCGGTCCAAGGCCTACCTGTTCTCGGGGGTCGAGATCCGCTGGAAAACCGCCATCGCCGAAGAGGGCGTGCCGGAGGAGGCGGTGTTCCACTTCCCCGGCGGGCTGGCCGACTACCTCGCCGAACAGCTCGGCGCCGCCTCGACCTATGCCGACCGGCCCTTCGCCGGAACGGTGGAGTTCGCCGAGAAGTTCGGCACGCCCGGCAAGGTGGAATGGGCGATCAACTGGACGCCGTCGCGGGACGGGTTCATCCAGTCCTACTGCAACACCGTGCCGACCCCCGAGGGGGGCACCCACGAGGCCGGGTTCTGGGCGGCGATCCTCAAGGGGATCCGGGCCTACGGCGATCTCGCCGGCAACCGCAAGGCCGGGCAGATCACCCGCGACGACCTTGTCGCCGGGGGCTGCGCGCTGGTGTCCTGCTTCATCCGCGAGCCGGAATTCGTCGGCCAGACCAAGGACCGGCTCGCCACCACCGAGGCGCAGCGGCTGGTCGAGGGGGCGGTGCGCGACCACTTCGACAACTGGCTGGCGGCGGACACGAAATCCGCCGGGGCGATCCTCGATTTCCTCGTGCTGCGGGCCGAGGAACGGCTGCGGCGGAAGGCCGAGAAGGAAACCCAGCGCAAGTCCGCCACCAAGAAGCTGCGCCTGCCCGGCAAGCTGGTCGACTGCTCGAACGCCAGCCGCGACGGCACCGAGCTGTTCATCGTCGAGGGCGACAGCGCGGGCGGATCGGCCAAGATGGCGCGGGACCGGCGCACGCAGGCGCTGTTGCCGCTGCGGGGCAAGATCCTGAACGTGCTGGGTGCGGCCTCGTCGAAGCTCGGGTCGAACGCCGAGATCTCGGATCTCACCCAGGCGCTGGGGACCGGGATCGGCACCAGGTTCCGCATCGACGACCTGCGCTACGAGAAGGTCATCATCATGACCGACGCCGACGTGGACGGGGCGCATATCGCCTCGCTGCTGATGACGTTCTTCTTCACCCAGATGCGGCCGCTGATCGACCACGGGCACCTCTACCTCGCCTGCCCGCCGCTGTTCCGGGTCACCCAGGGCCCGCGGCGGGTCTACTGCCTCGACGAGGCCGAGAAGGACCGGGTGCTGGCCGAGGGGCTTGGCGGCAAGGGCAAGATGGACGTGTCGCGGTTCAAGGGGCTGGGCGAGATGGACGCCAAGGACCTGAAGGAAACCACGATGGACCCCGCCAGCCGCAAGCTGATCCGGGTGACCATCGACGAGGACGAACCGGGCGAGACGGGGGATCTGGTGGAGCGGCTGATGGGGAAGAAGCCCGAACTGCGGTTCCAGTATATCCAGGAGAACGCGCGGTTCGTGGAGGAACTGGATGTTTAACCCTATTGCGCGAAGGTCGGTCAATTCGCAATGCGCAGAAATTGACTTCCTAATTTCTGTCTCGGACTGCAACCAAGCAGAACAAATAGTAACCAGCCGAAGTTGGCCGAAAATCAGGAAGGGGAGAGAACTAGCATAGCTCTCGAAGCTCAGCTTCGTATTTCTCGACAATTTCAGCCTGTTTCCTCAGCCTTGCATTCGCGCGCTTCAATAACCGCTCAAGGTAGCGCTTTTTGTCGACCGCGATTCTTTCTTTTCTACAATGTTGTCCTGTAGATAATTCTTTGTCGCCGACCCTTGCCAGCTTGGCCGAACTCCTCTCAAATAGTTCCAGATATTCAGGTTGCGCCTTTGCCCAATCAAAGAAACTGCCTGAGTCTTCAATCTCGCTCCGAAGACTGTCCATTGCTTTCTTTGGGATGCGGTTGCTAGTCTGATCGCTTTCATCAATCGCAATCCGCCTGACTGCTTCTCGGAGGTAGCTGTCTCTCTGTTGCTGCCGCTTTATCGGCGCCACAGGTTTGTGGACCAAAGTCTTTTTCTTCTTGCGTTTCTTGCCTTTGGGAAGGGGGGCTGCAGCCGGATCGTAAGAATTGAACCGACCCCTGACAATTAGTGTTGAACCACCATAATATGTACCCGGCATATCACTCTCCCCGGTAACACATGTGTGGAATACATGGTAACGCAATCTCTAGGTTCAATGGTGCTGTCCAAACTTCTAGATTCCTCGCATCGCGCGAGGCGACTTGTACCATGACACGGCCGGGGCCGGTTCAAGCTTCGCGATGCGCCGGCAAACATCTGCGGCTCTACCTCTCGGGTGACATTGCCTTGCACGTTCGAGGCGACCTTGCCCTCGAGCCAAGCTCGGGACGGTGCTATCCACGCAATTGCTTGATGGCCACGCCCGACCTTGGGTGGGCGCTTTGCGACGGTTGAAGAATGTGGGCACTCCAAAGCATCTTTGACGCATGGAAGAATAACCGACATCTCCGTGCGCCCTCCCGGGGGAGGGTCGGGCGCGGCCCGGGGCTGACGCCCCGCGCCATCAGGAGTTCTACGCGATGCCACTTGTGCGGCCATCAGGGCGGCCATAGATTCACCTCGCAGCGCACCGGAACAGACCCGCGCCGCTGCCTCTCGGGTGACATCGCCCTGACCCGCGTCAGGCAACCCTGCCCCCTCTGAGCCTCGACCCCGCGCGGCATCCCGCCGTGACGGGAACCCTGCCGGGAGGCCGAAATGTCCAAGGAAAAGAACCGCGGCAACCGCGAGGCCAAGAAGCCGAAGAAGGAAAAGCCGAAGGTGCTCGCCACCGCCAACAGCGGCGCGGGCAAGGCCGACACGGTGATCGCCGGCAA
>JBFKOW010000187.1:0-6246 GCA_041628615.1 Paracoccaceae bacterium
CCTGCCGGGCGGCGCCACGTCGGGCACGGCGGTGGCGCCGCACTGCTCGGCCGCCTCGATGACGTGGGCGCGCATCTTCTCGGTCCGGACCCGCTCGGCGTTGGTATGGTCAGTCAACACCGGCACGATCCGGGCCACGCCCAGCTCCACGGCCTTCTCGACCGCGAAGTCGGTGCGCGCCTTCTTCAGCGGCGCGAACAGCAGCCAGAGATCGGCCGGCGGCCGGTGCGGCTCGGTCCGGGGACCACAAAGCAGCGTGCCGCCGCGCTTGCCCGCCTCGGCCACGGTCGCGGCGTGCCCGCCATCCCGGCCATCGAAGATCGTCAGCGCCTCGCCCGTCCCCAGCCGCATCACGCCGAACAGGTAATGCGCCTGCTCGCGCGACAGCGAGACGGTTTGCCCCTCGGCGAGGGGCTGGTCTACATCTACGAAAAGCCTGACGCGCGACATGGACCGGACCCTATGACCGACAGCCCCGAGACGCCAGAGACCCGCAGCCCGCCCGGCGGCGGACCGGTCGCCGACGCGGTGGCCGGGAACTGGGTCGACCGGCTGGCCCCGGAACCGCTGCGGCCGTTCCTGCGGCTGAGCCGGGCGGACCGGCCGGTGGGAACCTGGCTCCTGCTTCTGCCCTGCTGGTGGGGGCTGGCGCTGGCAGTGCTGTGGAAGGGCAGCTTCACCGTCGTCGACGCGTGGATCGGCATCGGCTGCGCCGTCGGCGCGGCGCTGATGCGCGGCGCCGGCTGCACCTGGAACGATATCACCGACCGCGACTTCGACGCCGCCGTGGCGCGGACCCGGTCGCGGCCGATCCCGTCCGGGCAGGTGGGCGTGCGCCGGGCGCTGGTCTGGATGCTGCTGCAAAGCTTCCTCGCGCTGCTGATCCTGCTGTCGTTCAACGGGCCGGCGATCCTGCTGGGCATCGCGGCGCTGGTCCCGGTCGCGGTCTACCCCTTCGCCAAGCGGTTCACCTGGTGGCCGCAGGTGTTTCTCGGGCTGGCGTTCAACTGGGGCGCGCTGCTCGCCTGGACCGCCTCGGCCGGGAGCCTCGGCTGGCCGGCGGTCGCGCTCTACCTCGGCGGGATCGCCTGGACGCTGTTCTACGACACCATCTATGCCCACCAGGATGCCGAGGACGACGCGCTCATCGGGGTCAAGTCCACCGCCCGGCTGTTCGGGGCGGCGACCCCGGCCTGGCTGCGGCGGTTCCTGATCGGCACGGTCCTGTTCGTCGGCATCGCGGCGCTGATGGCGGCCTCCGAGCGCAACGTCCTGTCGCTCGTGGTCGCCGTCGGCGGGGCCTGGGCGATGGGCTGGCACCTGATGTGGCAACTCACCCGCTTCGACGCCGACGACCCGGCCCGGCTGTTGGCGCTTTTCCGCTCCAACCGCGACGCCGGGCTGATCCCGGTGGTGTTTTTCGCGGTCGCCTGCGCCCTGTGATTGAACCCGCCGCGCACAGGGCCTAGAGACGGAACACCCGTTCCCAGAGCCCGGACCCCCGGATGCGCCTGAGCCAATTGATGATTCCCGTGCTGGCCTTCGCCCTTGCGGCGGTCGCCTCCGGTTTCGGCGCGCGGGTCGCGGTCAGCGCGGTCGAGACCCGGTCGGCCGACGGCGTCGAGGCGGTCCTGCTGCGCGAGGGACTGGTCTGGGCGACGGTGCTGGGCGACGGGCTGCAGGTCATCATCGAGGGCGAGGCGCCGTCCGAGGTGCACCGGTTCCGGGCGATGACCCTTGCCGGAACCGTGGTCGATGCCAGCCGGGTGATCGACAACATGGCGGTGACCCCGACCGCCGGGATCGCGCCGCCGGAATTCACCATGGAGATCCTGCGCAACGACGGCGGCGTGTCGGTGATCGGCCTGGTGCCGGCGGCGACCGATCGCGACGCGCTGACAGCGCGGATCGCCAGCGTCGCCAACGGCAAGCAGGTGACCGACCTGCTGGAAGAAGCGGACTACCCGGTGCCCGAGGGATGGAACGACGCCCGCGACTACGCGCTGGCGATGCTGTCCCGGCTGCCGCGGGCCAAGATCTCGGTGTCGCCGGGCCGGGTCGAGATCACCGCCATCGCCGACAGCGACAATGCCCGGCGGGTGCTGGAGGCCGAACTGGCCCGCCGCGCCCCCGAGACGGTCCGTGTCGCCACCAGCGTGTCGGCGCCGCGACCGGTCATCACGCCGTTCACCACGCGGTTCATTCTCGACGACAACGGCGCGCGGTTCGATGTCTGCGTGGCGGACAGTCCGGCCGCAGTGTCGCGGATCCTGTCCGCGGCGCGCGCCGCCGGGCTCGAAGGCAAGGCCGACTGCCCGCTGGCGCTCGGCGTGCCGTCCTCGACCTGGGGCGCCGCGGTGGCGCAGTCGATCGAGGCGGTGGCGGACCTGGGCGGCGGCACGGTCACCATCTCGGACGCCGACATCTCGCTCGTCGGCAAGCCGGGGACGCCGCAGGGCCTGTTCGACCGGATCGCCGGCGAACTCGAGAACAGCCTGCCGGACCTTTTCGCGCTCGAGGCGACGCTGCCGCCCGTCCCCAACGCCCAGGCCGGCGGGCCGCCGCAATTCGTCGCCACGCTGAGCCCCGAGGGGCTGGTCCAGCTTCGCGGCCGGGTGACCGATCCGCTGATGAACTCGGCCGCCGAGAACTATGCCCGCGCGCGGTTCGGCAGCGCCGGCATCACCATGGGCACCCGCGTGTCCGAGGGCCTGCCGCCGGACTGGTCGGTGCGGGTGCTGGCCGGGATCGAGGCGCTGTCGCGGCTGTCGAACGGCGCGGTGGTGGTCGAGCCGGAGCGCATCGAGATCTCGGGCAAGGCCGGGTCGCAGCAGGCCGAGGCCGAGATCAGCCGCCTGCTGATCGAGAAGCTCGGCCAGGGAGCGCGCTTCGACATCTCGGTGGAATACGTCGCGTCGCTCGACCCGATCGCCGCGCTGCCGTCCCCGGAGGAGTGCATCGACCAGGTGCTGGCGGTGACCACCGATGGCCGCAAGATCACCTTCGACCCCGGGTCCGCGACCCTCGCCGCCGAGGCGCAGGTCATCATGGACGACATCGCCGAGATCCTCCGCCGCTGCGCCGACATCCGGATCGAGATCGCCGGCTACACCGACAGCCAGGGCCGCGAGGAAATGAACCTGAACCTGAGCCAGCAACGCGCCCGCGCGGTGCTCGACGCGCTGCGCCAGCGCCGGGTCCCGGTGGCGTCGTTCCGGGCGGTGGGCTACGGCGAGGCCGACCCGATCGCCGACAACGGCACCGAGGAAGGCCGCGAGGCGAACCGGCGGATCGAGTTCTCGCTGATCCGGCCGGAACCGATCCCGGACGAGCCGACGACGCTGGAGGAGGTGGCCGAGGACCCGCCGGTGGACCCCCCGGCACAGGACGGCGACGGCGCGGCGGCTGTGGGGGAGACCGGGGAAACCGGCGACGCGACGGACAGTGAAACGACGACGGAAGGCGGCAGCGAGTGAACAGGACCGAGTTTATCTTCGCCACTGCGGTGGTGCTCTTCGTGGCCTTCTGCCTCGGCTGGTTCGCGAGCTGGCTGGTCAACCGCTTCACCCGCGTGACCAAGGCCGAGATCGGCGAACTGGACCGGATGGCGCAGGCGCTGCACGAGGCCGAGGAGACCCGCGACCAGGCGATCACCTACCTGCAGCAGCGCGAGGCCGAGATGACCAACCAGCTCAGCCAGACCGAGGCCGAGCTGCGCGCCGCGATGGACGGGCTGCGCGACGCCCGGCAGGAGGCCGAGGCCCTGCGGATGCAACTCGAACGCCGATCGACCGGGTGACGGCCCGCCGCGGCGCTAGCCCGCGGAACATCCCCGGATATCCACCGCCCCGTCGCCGGCCAGCACGGTGATCCGCACGGCGGACCGGTCGAGCGCGAAGGGGCCGCCGTCGACATGCAGCAGTTCGGACACCGCCGTCAGGCCCCGCGCGGCAAGCCGCACGTCCGGCTCCGAGACCCAGACCCGGGGATCGCCCGCCTCGATCACCACGACGTCGCTGAGCCGCCCGGCGTCCATCTCCAGCGAGGCGGTCAGCCGCAGGCCGCCGTCGATCGGCGTCACCTCGCAGCGGACCGGGCCGACGCCGGCTTCCGCCGCGCTCACCGGCTGGTCGACGAGGGAGGCGAGAATCGCCGGATCGCGGTCCCCGCCGGATGCCGGCAGAACCGCGGTGAACCCGAGTTCGGCCGGGACGCAGACGTCCTGGCAGACGCCAAGCTGCACCCGGCCCGCCATGCGGGCGGGCGCTGCCGGGTCCGCGAGGCTCAACTCCACCGGGATCGTGACCTCGCCCGAATAGCCGATGGTCCTCATGCCGTTCTGCCACGTCACGTCGGGCACCGGCCAGTGGAACGCCGCGCCGGTGAGGTTCTCGGATCCGGCCCAGTCGAACAGCGGCGGGATTCCGGCGTCGCCGGGCGCCCGCCAGTAGGTCTTCCAGCCGGGCGCCAGCCGGATCCGCACCCCCGCCATGTGCCGGCCTTCGGCGGTGCGCCAGCCGGGCAGCACCTCGACTCCGACGATGGCGTCAAGGCCCTGCGCCGCTGCCGGCCCCGCAACCAATAGCGCGAGGGCGAGGGCGGCGGCGCGCAGGCGCCGGACGGGGTGTGTGGGTGATCCGGACATCGCCGGGAAAATACCCGACCGCGCGGCCGGGGAAAGTCACGTTGCGGCGAGCCATTGTATCAGGCGCGGTAACAGGCGCGGTATCGGGCCGGGAGTCGTCGGGACCGGCCCCGGCCGGCGGCCCGGTGTCGAAGCGGCCCCTTGCCCTCGCCCGGTCCTGGCCGCATCCTTGCGCCATGAGAACCGACGCACCGGACAGCCTCGCCGGCCAGATGCTGATCGCCATGCCCGGCATGGGCGATCCCCGCTTCGTCCAGTCCGTGATCTACATGTGCGCCCATTCCCCGGACGGCGCGATGGGGCTGATCGTGAACAAGCCGACGCCCGAGGTGCGGTTTTCCGACCTGCTGGAGCAGCTTGGCATCACCGCCGCGGACGACGGCCGCGACATCCGCATCCACTTCGGCGGTCCGGTCGAGAATTCCCGCGGCTTCGTGCTACACAGCGCCGATTTCCGGAACGCCGAATCGACCCTGCAGGTGGACGACGAGATCGGCCTCACGGCGACGCTGGACGTGCTCGAACTGCTGGCCGAGGGCAAGGGGCCGCGGTCCTCGATCCTCGCGCTGGGCTATTCCGGCTGGGGACCGGGGCAGCTCGAGGACGAGATCGCCGGCAACGGCTGGCTCACCTGCCCGGCCCGGTCGGACCTGATCTTCGGCCGCGCCAACGAGCACAAGTGGTCCGCCGCGCTCAAGTCCATCGGGATCGACCCGCTGCTGCTGTCCTCGGAGGGCGGCCGGGCCTGAGCCCGGACCGGCTTCAGGTGGCCGCCGGTTCGGCGGGCGGGTCGTCCGCCGCCGCCGGCGCCTCGCCCAGCATCCGGACCTCGCGCTGCGGGAAGGGGATCGAGATGCCGTTCTCCTGGAAGGCGTCCCAGAGCGCGAGATAGACGTTGCCCCGGATGTTGGTCAGCCCCGCCGTCGGGTCGCTGATCCAGAACCGGAGCACGTAATCGACGCTCGAATCGCCGAATCCCACGATGTGGCAGACCGGGGCCTGGCTCGACAGCACCCGGTTCACCCCCTGCGCGGCGGCGATGGCGATGCGGCGCACGTCGTGCGGGTTGTCGCCGTAGGAGGTGCCGAAATGGATGTCGAGCCGGACGAAGTCGTTGGAGTGGGACCAGTTGACCACCTGCGTGGTGATCAGGTCCTCGTTCGGGATCAGGTATTCGCGCCCGTCCCGCGTGGTGATCGACACATAGCGCGCGCCCAGCGCGTTGATCCAGCCGAAGGTCTCGCCGACGCTGATGACGTCGCCGGGCTTGATCGACTTGTCCATCAGGATGATGACGCCCGACACGAGGTTCGACACCACCTTCTGCAGGCCGAAGCCGATGCCGACGCCGATCGCGCCCGACAGCACCGCAAGGCCGGTCAGGTCGAAGCCCACCGCGCTGAGCGCCATCACCAGCGCGACGCCGTAGAGCACGATCTGCAGCACCTTGACGATCAGCACCTGCATCGAGGGGCTGAGGTCCTCGTTGCGGTGGATCCGGGCGGCGGTGGTCCGGGTGATGAACCGCGCCGCGACCATCGCGAAGGTGACGATCAGCATCGCCTGCAGGACGAGCCAGACCGAGATCCGGAAATCGCCGA
>JBFKOW010000188.1:0-6209 GCA_041628615.1 Paracoccaceae bacterium
CGGCGGCGGCGGCGTCTGGTCCTGTGTCACGGCCGGGTCCGGCACCCTGTCTGTTGGTCCGGCGGGCCGCGGGACACCGCCGGGCCGGAGGGTAGCGCCGGGCGGCAAGCTTGACCACACCCCGGAGGTGTGAGACCTGCTCGCGGCCATGACACCGCCTCCCAGCCCCCCCCATACCGGACCCGTCCCGACCGCCGTGGCGCGGGTCGAACCGGGGACGATGGTGCCGGTTGCGCCGGGGCTGGAGGCGGCATTCTACCCGGCCGACGGCCCGGAACGGGCGCGGGTGCTGATGCTGCACGGCGGCGGCGGGGTCGGCGGGTCGCCGGCGATGATGGCGCCGCTGGCGGCGGCGATCGTGCAGGGCGGCGGGGCCGCCTGCGCGGTGCTGCGCTACCGGACCCGCGAGACCGCCGGACCGGCGCTGACCGCCGCCGACACCTGCGACGACGCGGCGGCGGCGCTGGACTGGGCGCGGCGCGGCCTGCCGGACGGGGCGAAACTGTTCGTGCTGGGGGCGTCCTACGGCGGCTTTCTCGCGCTCGACGCGGCGCACCGGGCGCCCGAGGGCGTGGCCGGGCTCATCCTGCTGAACCCGGTGACCGAGACCCGGCCCGGCGGCTTCGCCAACGCGGTGCTGACCCCCGAAACCGCCGGGGACCGGTCGCCGCAGGCGCTCTGGGCCGGGTCGCCGGCGATGGGCCGGATGCGCTGCCTGATCGTGCACGGGCGGCGGGACGACGTGGTCCCGCACGAGGCGTCGGCCGCCTTCGCCGCGCTCTGGCCGCCGGGGCGGGCGCGGCTGATCCTGCAGCCGAACGCGGCGCACGGCTACTTCAACCGGCCGCCGCATACCGGCATCGTGGCGGGACAGGTGCGGGACTTCGCGCTCGGCGCCGCGCCACGGCGGCCCGACCGGCTGCCAGAGGGCGTGCGCCTGCTCTACGGCATCGGTGCGCAGAAGGCCGGGACCTCGTGGCTGTTTTCCTACCTGCGGACCCATCCCGGCGTGCACAGCCAGGCGATCAAGGAACTGCACTACTTCGACCAGATCGCCCCGGCCGGGCAGAGCCCCGAGCACCTGGCCTCGGTGCTCGGGGCGCTGAAATCCGAGGTCGGCGCGCTGAGCCTGCCGATCGGGCCCGAGGACGGCCGGCTGCTGCGCAAGGCGGTGCTGCGGGCGCGCTACCTCGACATCTTCACCGCCGAGCCGGGGCGGCACGGCAAGTACCTGTCCTACCTGACCGAGGGCCGCGGTCCCGGACAGCCGGTGGTCTGCGACATCACCCCGGCCTACTGCACCCTCACCGCCGAGACCTACGCCGAGATGGCCGGCCTCGGCGATACCCGGTTCCTGTTCCTGATGCGCGACCCGGTGGGGCGGCTCTGGTCGCAGATCCGCATGGCGATCGGGGCGCGCGGCTTCTCGTCCGATCCGGCGGACCCGACCGCCCGGGCGCGGTTCGACGCGGCCTGCCGCGCGCGGTCCGAGGAACTGGTGGGGATCTTCGGCAGGACCGGGCCGGTGGGCCGGGCCGACTACCTGCGGACCCTGCGGGAACTGGAATGGGCGGTGCCGGCCGACCGGATCCTGACCCTGTTCCACGAACGGCGCTTCAGCCAGCAGACCGCCGACCGGATCTGCGCCTTCCTCGGCCTGCCGCCGCACCCGATCCCCGCCGACGACCGGCCCGAGGGCGGCGATCCCGACGACGTGCCGGAAGAGATCGAGGCGCTGCTCTACCCGATCCTCGAGGACCAGTATCGCGGCATCGCCGCCCGGTTCGGCGACCCGCTGCCCGACCGCTGGCGGGCGCGGATGGCTCGGTTCGGCGGGGCGCAGGGCCGGACCGCGCGGCCCGCGGCGCCGGCGGTCTGGCGGGCGGCGGGGCGCCGGGGTCCGGACGGACCGGCCCGGTCGGTGCTCTTCGCGCATATCCCCAAGACCGCCGGGCAGACGGTGACCGCAGAGTTGCGGCGGGTGCTGGGCCGCCGGGCGATGTCGCCGGTGCGCACCCATACCCAGGTGGCGCCGGACGCGCAGCTGCCGCCGGGCTACCGGCTCTATGCCGGACACCTGGACTGGACCGACCTCGAGACCCTGCCCGAGCCGCGCTTCGCCTTCACCATCCTGCGCGACCCGCGTGAACGGATCGCGTCGTTCTACTTCTACCTGCTGCGCGAGGCGGCGGGGCTGTCCGAGGCCGATCTCGGTAAGAGCGCCAACTTCGGCAAGAAGATGATCTCGACCCGGTCGGCGGACGCCTATTTCTTCGAGGGCGACAAGCCCTGGCAGCGGTTCATCCGGGACCACTACGACAACTTCTTCTGCACCTACCTCGCGACCCGCAGGATCCGGGGCAGCAAGCAGGTCGACGGGATGTCGGCGGCGGACCACGTGGCGGCGGCGGTGGCCGGGGCCGGGGCGCTGGACGGGGTCTACCACGTCGACGGCCTGGAACCGCTCGAGGCCGATCTCGGGATGGCGCTGGGCGGGGCGGTGCGGATCGCCGGGAACTACGTGAACGCCGGGCCGAGGCCGGTGCGGGGCAGCCGCTGGGCGGAACTGCTCGACCGGTTCGAAAGCGACGCCAGCGTCCGGCGGATCGAAGCCTTCGCCGAACGCGATCTGGCCCTGCTCGACGCGCTCGGGCTCGGCGGCTGATGCCCGGCGGCGCGATCGCCGCGCTGCGCGAGGCGCGGCTGGTGCCCTACCGCTTCGCCGGCGGGCGGTTCCACGGCGGGTTCCGCGAGGACGAGGCCCCGGACACCGGGCGGATGCGGCACAAGGCCGGGGTCCGCGACGTGCCCGCCCCTGCGGCGGCGGCGGCGGAGTCCGCGCCCGGCGCCCGGCTGGACGGGCGCTACCTCTACGGCGGGCCGCTCTGGGCGCATTACGGCCACGTCCTCGTCGATTGCGTGCACCGGCTCTGGGCCCTGCACGAGGACGGCGGCGCGGGCTGGGACGGGATCGTGTTCACCGGGGTGATCGGGCTGCGCGGGGTGCGCGACGCGGCGGACCTCGGCGCCGCGCGGCCGCCGGACTACCTCGGGGCGCTGATCCGGCTGCTCGGCCTGCCGGACCTGCCGGTCCACCTCGTGCGGGCGCCGACGACGGTGGCGCGGCTCGACGTGCCGGAACAGGGGACCTGGGGGCACGGGCCGATCCTGCCGTTCTACCGGGCGCATCTCGACCGCTACCAGCGGCACCTGCAGGACAGCCTCGCCGACCGGATCGCGGCGGCGCCCGAAAGGGTCTACCTCGGCCGCAGCCACCTGATCCACAAGGGCGGCGTGGTCGGCGGCAGCTACTTCCGCGACGCGATGGCGCGGGACGGGGTCGCGCCGGTGGAGCCCGAGACGCTCGACCTCGGGGAGCAGCTGGCACTGTTCCTCGGCGCCCGGATCCTCGCCGCCGACGAGGGAAGCGCGCTGCACACGATCCAGGTGCTGTCGCGGATCGGCGGACGGGTGGCGATGCTGCCGCGGCGGGCGGTGCACGCGGTCTACGACAAGGCGATACGACCCCGGGCCGCCGGCTTCGACGTGGTGACGGCGGGGGCGGACATCGTCGCCCTCACCGACCGGTTCGGAACCATGTCGCCGGGCTGCCTCGCCGCCTACGCGCGGCCGGAGGCGGCGTTCGAGGAACTGCGGCGGCTGGGGCTGGTGTCGGGCGGGTTCGACGCCGGCGGGTTCCACGCCGCCGAGCGGGCCGATCTCGCCGCGGCCCGGGCGACGAGCCCCGACATCCTCGACGGCTGGACCCGGGCGGTGGCCGAACTGCGCCGGGGCTAGGGCGGCGCGGCTTTTCTCGCCCGGCGCGACCGGCTAGGGTCGGGGCAGCGTCCCAGCCCCGGAGATCTCGGTGAGCACCGTTTCGAAACCCGGCGATCCCGCCGAGCCCCCGGCGGAGAGGCCGGCCGGCAAGCCCGGCAAGGTCGCGCACCTGGCGCCCGAGGGGGCGCGGGCGCGGCAGGCCGGGGGACAACCGGCCGCGGACGCCGCCGAAAAGGCGGCGCAGCAGCCGGCCCCGAAGCCGGGCCGGGGCGCGCCGGACGACAGCGCCGAGGAGACCGGCGCCGGGCCGGCCCCGGCGGCGAAACCCGCCGCGCCGCCGATCCCGCCGCCGGCGCCGGCGGCACGGCTGCACCGGCGGCACCTGGCGGTGGCGCTCAGCTTCGTCGCGCTGGTGCTGCTGCCGGTCGCGGTGTCGGTCTGGTACCTGACCAACCGGGCGGTGCCGCAATACGTCTCGGAGACCGGGTTCTCGGTGCGGACCGAGGAACTGGCCTCGGCCTTCGAACTGCTCGGCGGGGTGGCGGAACTCTCGGGGTCGTCGTCCTCGGACACCGACATCCTCTACCGCTTCATCCAGAGCTCGCAGATGGTGCGGCTGGTGGACGGGCGGCTCGACCTGCGGGCGCTCTGGGCCAAGGCGGACCCGGCGCGGGACCCGGTCTTCGCCTTCCACCCGCCCGGCACGATCGAGGACCTGACCGCCTACTGGGGCCGGATGGTCACGGTCTACTCGGACAGCGGCACCGGGCTGATCGACCTCGAGGTCTCGGCCTTCACGCCCGAGGACGCCCGCGCCGTGGCGCAGGCGATCTACGACGAGGCGTCGCTGATGATCAACCGGCTGTCCGACATCGCCCGCGAGGACAGCACGCGCTATGCCGCCGAGGAACTCGACAAGGCGGTGGAGCGGCTGAAGAACGCCCGCGAGGCGATGACCCGGTTCCGCAACGAGACCCAGATCGTCGACCCCACCGCCTCGATCCAGAGCCAGATGGGGATCCTGTCCTCGCTGCAGGCGGAACTGGCGCAGACCCTGATCGCGCTCGACACCCTGCGCGACAGCACCACCGACACCGACCCGCGGGTGACCCAGGCCGAGCGGCGGGTCGAGGTGATCGAGAACCGGATCGCCGAGGAACGGCGCAAGCTGGGCATCGGCGAGGCGCGCAGCGGGTCCGCGTCGGGAACCGTCTTCGCCGACGTGATCGGCGAATACGAACGGCTGGCGGTGGATCTCGAATTCGCCCAGCAATCCTATACCGCGGCGCTGGCGGCCTACGATGCCGCGCTGGGCGAGGCGCAGCGGCAGAGCCGCTATCTCGCCGCGCACATCACGCCGTCGCTGCCCGAGGCGCCGCAGCACCCGGCGGTCTGGGCCAGCGCCGGGCTGGTGGCGCTGTTCTCGTTCCTCGCCTGGGCGATCCTGGTGCTCGCCGGCTACGCCATCCGGGACCGGCGGTAGGCGGGGCGGTGCGGGGGCCGCGGCGATGATCGTGTTGCGCGACCTGACCAAGGTCTACTGGGCCAACGGGCGGCGCAAGGTGGTGGCCGACGGCATCAACCTGACCGTTCCGACCGGCATGTCGCTCGGGGTGCTGGGGCGCAACGGGGCCGGCAAGACGACGCTGCTGCGGATGGTCGCCGGGCTGGTGACGCCGACCTCCGGCGAGGTGCTCACCGACGGGTCGATCTCGTTCCCGGTGGGCATCGCCAGCGCCACCCACCCCGACCTCACCGGGGCGCAGAACACCCGCTTCGTGGCCCGGCTCTACGGCGTCGATACCGACGAACTGCTCGACTTCGTCGAGGACTTCGCGGAACTCGGCGACCATTTCCACATGCCGGTGCGGTCCTATTCCTCGGGGATGCGGGCGCGGCTCGGCTTCGGGATCAACATGGGGCTGAAGTTCGACATGTACCTGATCGACGAGGCCACCGCGACCGGCGACGGCGCCTTCGTCCGCAAGGCGCAGGCGGTGTTCCGCGAACGGATGCGCAACGCCGGGGCGCTGTTCATCAGCCACTCGATCGGGCAGGTCCGCGAACTCTGCGAGGCGGTGGCGGTGCTGGAATCCGGGCGGCTCACCTATTTCGACGACGTGGACGCCGGCATCGCCCATTACGAGGAGCGGCTGAAGGCCGGCTAGCCGGAGGCAGCCGCCGCCGCGCCTGCCCCTGCCGCGCCTGCCTGTGCCGCCATGCCCCTGCCCGTTCCGGTCGTGCGATCCGCCCGGACCTGGCCAGGCCGCGCCGGACTGTCACGGGCCGGCCGGACTTGCCCCCCGGCGCGGGGGTTGCGACAACACCGACGCTGACAGGAGAGAGCCATGGTCGACATCGCCACCCGCGTCTGGAACCACAAGTGGAAGATCGACCCGATCGTCCGGTCGCTGATCGACACCGACTTC
>JBFKOW010000189.1:0-6180 GCA_041628615.1 Paracoccaceae bacterium
CCCGAATTGCCGTCACTATCGTCGCGGAAATGGTCCGTCCCGGTTCCGATGTTGCGGGTCGAAAGGATCACCCCGGCCTCGACGACGATCCGGTCCGAGGCCCGGGCGATCAGGTTGGCGCCGCCGGTGAAGTTGTCGGGATCGTTCAGCACGAACACGGTCGGGTCGATCAGGATGGTGCCGCCGTCGCCCTGCGCCGACCACGCCTTGAGCGCGCCGCCCAGTTCCACCGTGTCGCGGGCCGAGAATTCCACGAAACCGCCGTCGCCGGTGCCCAGCGCGGCGGCCGAGATCACCGCGCCCTGCGGCAGGTAGGCGTTGCCTTCGGCGAACAGGATCGCCGTGCCGCCGTCACCTGCGCCCAGCCCCTCGACGTCGATCCGGGCGCCGGCGGCGAGCCTGATGTCGGTGCCGCTCCACGCGTCCACGCGGCCGCCTGTCGTGGCGCTGCCGGCGGCGATCCGGGCGCTGGGGCCGATTGCCAGACCTGCGCCCGCGTCGAGCGTGATCGCGCCGGTATTGACCGCCGCTCCGAACACCCCGGCCCGGTCGCCTGCGGCGAGGCTGCCGTCGATGGCGATGCCGCCGCCCGTCCGCAGCCGCACGAGGTCCGCCGCGTCGATGCGGCCCGAGACCGCGATGTCGGCGCCGCCCAGCGGCGCGGTGCCGTCGATCACCTGCCGGACATGGTCGCCGCTGACCGCGCCGGAGGGGTCGATCAACGCCTCGGCGAAACCGCGGGTCGGGACGCTCACGCCGACCGACCCGGCGACGATCCGGCCGCCGGGCCCGACGGTGACGCCGTCCGGGTTCACAAGGTAATGCGCGCCGCCGACCGCGCCGCCGGACAGGCCGCGCACGGTGCCGTGGATCTCGCTGCGGCCGCCGGTGACGAGGTTCACGGTCCCCGCCGCGCCGTCGGGCGCGTGCAGGTTCACCGTGGCCCCGGCCGACGCGCCGAAACGGCTGAACGAATTGATCCCGTACCCCTCGGTCCGGGTGGCGGTGCGGATGTCGGTGACGCCGCCGGCGGTGGTGACGGTGGTGGAGGTGCGCCCGTCAGGCTGCACGTCCTGGGCGCTGGCGGGCGGCACGGCCATCGCGGCGACGGTCATCGCCGCCACCGACACGCAACTCAGAAGGGAACGCCGTCCACCCCCGACCTGACCCGTTCTATTTCCGAAAAAACCGCTCAAAAGGCCCCGATTTCTGACAATGAACCATTCACCAACCTCCCGAGTTAACAAAGCCGGCGCGAATTATGTCAACAGAAATCAGGCCGCTACATGCGGCGGTCGGGAAGGCTACCTTACGGCAGGCAAGCGGATCGACGCCCGCCTTTGCCGGGCTACCTCCCCGGCCATGCGCCTTGCCGGGAGGGGGCAGACGGAGCGCCCGGCATCTGCCGAGGTCCATCGGTTCCGAGAGGCTCGTTTCGTTTCCGGAAACGATCCTGCCGCGATCCGTCAACTGTGCGGGGATAGGGGCCCGGAACGATCCGGACTGCGGGGAAGCAGCGCCGGGCCGCCGCCGCGCGTCAAGTCGCGACGGGGGCCGGATCGGACCGGCCCCCGCGCGTTTTTCGGCAGGGCCTACGGGTAACTGACGACGTAGGCCGGATCCTCGTAGTTGTCCGGGTCGCCCGGATCCGGGATCCCGTCCACAGTGTCGCCGACACCGTTGATGACCGCGTTGATCTGGCCGACGATGTTGAGGACCTTGGTCATCACCCGGTTCATGCTGATGCCCGGACCGTCCGGCACCTCGAAGCCGTTCTCGGTGATGATGCTCGGGTCGTTGCGGTTGAACGCATAGACGCCGCCGCCCCAGAGTTCGTGTTCCTGCACGTGGTCGGCGACCTTGTAGCCGGCCCAGCCGAGGGTGCCGTCATCCGCCATCCAGTCGGCCTGGCTCGGCGGATCGTAGGGCAGTTCGTTCTGGTAGAGGTAGACCCGGCCGCGCTCGCCGTTCCAGGTGGTGTTGTATTCCTGGAAATGCTCCACGAAGAGGCCGGTCGCGGTCACGTCGTCGCCGTTGACGATGAGGCCGCGCTTGCCGATGACCTCGCGCCAGCGCTGGTTGTCCCCGAACACGCCGTCGGTGCGGTCGAACCCTTCGACGCCGTGGTCGGCCCGCCAGACCCAAGTGTGGTCGATCAGGACGTGGCTGGCGTCGATCCGCATCGCGGTGTGGGTCTTGCCGACATAGGGCCCGCCCACCCGGAAGTAGATGTCAGACAGGGTCAGCGGGTTGCCGCGCGCACCGCTGCCTTTGCCGGGCCGGTCACCGCCGACCTGCAGCAGCACGTCGGACATCACCGGTCCCGCGTCGATGGTGACGCCGGCGATAACGATGCCGGGCCGATCGCTGACCATGAGCGGCGTCGCCCCGTCGACCGCGGTCAGCGTGGCAAGACCAGTTCCAAGGACGACGGTGTTCGGACGGGTGACCTCGATGCTCCGGGCGATGTCATACATCCCCGGGGTCAGCAGCAGGTGCTTGCCCCGCGCGATCGCGCGGTTGATCGCCGCCACGTTGTCGCCGGGACGGGCGATCACGAAGTCGCCGAGCGGGATGCTCCGCCCGGCCGGGTTTCCGGTGGCCCAGGAAACGCCCCGCGTGTCGAAGGCGGCGTCGGCGACCCGGACATGCCAGGCCCCTTCGGCATCAACGTAGAGGAAGGGCTTCTCGCGGCTGAGCGGCGTGGTGTCGAGCACCGTGTAGGGCTCGGCCGGGTAGTTGCTGTCATCGGGGGCGCCGATCACGCCGGTGAAGACCTGGTTCCAGACCGGGTTGGTCCAGACGTCGACTTCCGAGTTCCGGGTGAACCACTGCTGCTGCGACCCGTTGATCAGGACTCCGGCCGAGCTGTCGGCGATGAAGCCGCCGCTGGCGAAGGACGGGCCGGTGCAGTAGTCCATCAGGCTGAGGTTGCCGCCCAGGGTCACCACGCGCCGCATCGACACCGCCTGGCTCACCGCCCAGAAGTTCGACGACGCGGTGCAGCCGTCCTGGCCGAGGCCGTTCACCTGGATCGTGAGGTTGGAGATCCCGCGCCAGAAGTTGTTGAGCGCGAAGCAGCCGATGAATTCCGGGTTCGACGGATCGTCGAAGCAGCGGTTGAAGACCTCGATCTTGCCGTTGATGGTCACGTCCAGCGGCGAGGCGCCGAGACCGATGACCTCGGTATAATAGCCGACCGCGACCTGCAGCGGCTCCTCGGGCGTGCCATAGGTGCCCGGCAGGAACATCAGCGCGTAACGGTTCGACCCCATCTCGTCGTCGACCTGCTGCGCATAGATCGCGTCGAAGACGGCCTTGATCTCGGCGGTGGACATGCCCGGATCGAAGATCCGCACGTTCGGTCCGAGATCGGGCAGGTGGCCGCCCGCCTGGACCGGTTGCGCCGCGAGGCTCCAGATCGCGACCGCGATCGCCGTGCAGGCGCTCCCGAGCCACGACAGGCGCCCGGCCCGGCGGGCCGGCAATTTCGTTCTCATGATGACTGTCCTCCCCTTGGAATACGCAGTTGCACCCGGCCACGCCGGCATCGTCGTCCGGTTCGCGTCGGGGCCGTTCTTGTTAGCGTTATCAACCTGAGCGAAACCGGGGAGTCGATCAAGTGTCCGCCGCATCTATGGCACCGAACTGCCGATCCGATCGGGGCACGGCCCTCCGGAAGCCGCGGAATGCCCGAAATTGATGCAGGACGACGGCCGTTCCCCGGCGCCGAACCGGTGCCCGTACCGGAAACGACCCGGCCGCGGGGCCGGGTCGTTCCATTGTCCTGGTCGTTCCATGGTCAGGCGCGACGGTGGCGGCGGTGTCCGCCGCCACCACCGGAAGCTGCGGTCACTCGCCGCCGGTGCTGTCGGTCGTCGGGTCGCAGTAGAACACGTCCTGCGGGTTGCCGTCGATCTCCACCCGCGTCACGCAGGAGAACGAGAAGATCCACAGACCGGTGTTGCGGTCCGAGGCGAGGATGATCTGATCCCCGGCCGCGTTCTCGTCGACATGGACGCCCCAGAAGTTCGATCCCTCCTCGGCGATGAAGCGGCCGACCTCGTGCACGTTGCGCGAGTAGGAGCCTTCGCCGTTGCGGTTCGCGTGGAAGTGGCCCGGCCTGTATTCCACCGCGCGCATCCCCAGCGAGTACCACGAGATGAACATCCGCGGGCCCTCGTTGAACATCGGCTCGATGTCCTGGGTCCGGGGATCGGCCTCGATGTTGTGCATCGTCAGGTCGCCGAAATCCGTCCCGATCCGCGTCCCGTCGGGCAGGAACTCCTCCACCGCTTCCGCCGGCGCGTAGTAGCCGAGATGGAAGCCCGGATCGACCGTCATGGTCGCCGGATTGGCCATGCCCATGGACGGCACGGTGATCGGCGCGTCGGTGTTGTTGATGATGTGCAGGTAGCCCCAGCCGTCGAAGATCGAGGACGCATTGACCTGCTGGCCCGGGTTGGCCTTCATGGCGTCGCCCGAGCTCTGGCCGACGAACACGCCGGGGATGGTGATCACGTCAGCGGTGCCCGAGGACATGTTGATGAGCCCGTCGCCGGAATTGTTGGCGATGATGTAGCCCTCGTAGCCCTGCGCCTGAGCGCTGGCCGCTTTCTGCGAGAAGAAGCACGCGCCGCGGTCGATCAGCGCGACCTGCCCGGACCCGGTGGCCTGCGGCACTTCGGCCGCGGAACAGCCCACGCTGTTCGCCGGGATCACGATGCCGCTCAGGGTTTCGGACGGCGGTCCGAACAGGGCCTGGCCGGCCGAGAACACCTGCGAGGCGCCGTAGGCCACCGCGAAGGTCGCTTCCGAGAAGTCCTCGTCCCCCGCGAAGAGATAGTCGCCGTTGCCGCCGAAGACCGCCGCATGGGCGTTGCCTTCATAGGGTTCGCCGACGATCGGCTCGGGGTTGGGATAGGTCGAGTCGCGCAGGAAGACCGGGTTCGACGGATCGGTCACGTCCAGCGTGACGAACCCGGCATCCCAATAGGACACCACCGCGGTCGGAACCCCGTCGATGATCTCGACCCAGACGTCGTGGTTGAAGATGCCGCCGGAGCTCCCGGTCTCGAGCTGGTCGAGATTGAGACCCTGCGGAACCCAGTCGAGGGCGCCGGTCACGGTCAGCAGCTTGGGCGTTTGCGGCTTCGTGATGTCGACGAAGAAGGTGTCGAAGAAGTCGAAGGTGTCGGCCGTCCCGATCAGGTAGGTCTTGCCTTCCCAGTCCCACATGTAGGTGTTGTGGACGCCGCCGAACTCGAGGAAGTTCTTGCGGAGCGCATGCGGCTTGGTCGGATCGGTCACGTCGTAGAGGCTGATGCCGCCCTGCCCGAGTTGCGAGGCCGGACCCTGCCCCCGCCATTCGCCCTTGCGGTCGAGCGGGGTGTTGCCGGCGTTGGCCGCACCCGGGATCGCCGCGCCGCAGGGCTCCTGCGTCGCCACGAGAACGTCCCGGTCGCCGACGCGGTGGACCTTGACGTCGTTGACCCGCGTATTGGGCGGCGACGGGATCTGCGCGACCATCGCGCCTTCGGTATTCGGATAGTTGGCGAGCGCCGCTTCGATATCGACGACGAAGACGCCGTTCCGGTCGCAGGCCGGGTCCTGGAATGACCCGACGTAAGCATAGCCGTTGTGGGACCAGACATCGGTGTAGAGCCCGTCGGCAACGCCGGCGAGGACGTCGCGGCCGATGACCTCGAATCCGTAATTCGTGTTGGCGGGAATGTGGCCGTCGTTCCCGCTTTCATGTGCGTTGGCGGCCGGCAGACCGGTCACAAGCGCGGCGACCGTCGCCGCCACGGCGCCGAGAATCCCATACCGGGGCCTCGCGCCTCCAATTCCGAAATACATCTCCAACTCCCTGTTATCATTTCACATTGGCCGTAGAACGTCCCGATTTCCGGAATGAGATAGCCGGCCATAGGTCCGGGCCATCGCCGTCCGGAAATGCATCAATCGAGACGCGAGATTCCCGCCTGCAGACCGCGATCAGAGCCGCGCCCCCACCTGCAAGACATCTGGCCCGATCACGATAACTTGAAAACTTTTCGCCGCGCCAACTTTTTCTTGGGCGGGCGCCATCCCGCCGAGGATCAGCCGCCGGACGCCGAGGCGAGGTGACAGACGGCGATCGCGATGCAGAGGAAGGGTGCGAAGGGAATTGCAGCGCCC
>JBFKOW010000190.1:0-6130 GCA_041628615.1 Paracoccaceae bacterium
CTCGGGCGCGGCGGGGGCCGGGTCGGGCGCGGGATCGGCGGGCGGCGCGGCGGCGTCCGCCCCGGCCGCGTCGACCGCCACCGGAGCCTCCTCCGCCGCGTCCGGGGCCTGGGCCACCGCCGGCGCTGTAGCCGGGCGCGCATCCGACGGGGCCTCGCCCTCCCCGCCGGTCTCGGCGGTCTCGGCGATTCGCCGCAGCATCCCGCGCCCGACCTGGTAGGCGGTGCGCATGGCCTCGGGCACCCGGGCCGCGTCGGTATAATCCTCGCCGTGATCGACCAGCCCGTCGAGATTCGCCAGCACCGGGTTGCTGGTCCAGAGCCGCCGCAGCGCCCGGCGCCGCAGCAGCGCCGGCACGCCGGGCCGCAGGAAGGCGGTGAAGTCGTCGCCCCGGGCCAGGCTGTCGGGGTCGGGCAGGCCGTTGGCCGCCAGCCACTCGGCCTCGGTCAGCTCGGGCGCGGCGGGGGCCGGGTCGGGCGCGGGATCGGCGGGCGGCGCGGCGGCGTCCGGCTCCACGGCACCGGCCGCGCCGCGCGTGCGGCGCGACCACCGCGCGACGAAGCCGCCGCCGCCCTCCTCCGGCCCGCCGCCGGTCATCCGCCGCGCCCCGGCTTCTGGGCGCCGGGGGCGCGGTAGACATCCGCCGCCTGCCGGATCCGCGCGTCGCCGATGCCGTCCTCGGTCAGGTCGACCCGTTTCTTATCGCGGCGGCGCTTCACGAAGGGGGTGTCGACATGGTGCGCCGCGACGAAGTCCCGCACCCAGGCGACGAGGCCGGGCGGCATCGGCACCGGTTCCACCAGGTCCTCGCCGCTGTCGAGGTAGTCCTGCGCCTCGTAGGCCGAGGCGGTGACCGCGTGGACCCGCATCGCCCGGTCCGCCGGCGCGCCGTCGACCCGCCGCAGCACCACGAAGACCGAGGGCGGCGACATGTTGTGCGACACGAGATAGGCCTCCACGTCGCTGCGGTGGAGCGTCAGCGGCAGGGTCGCGGCGTGGTATTCGGTGGCGCCGTCCTCCTCGCGCAGCACCCGGAAATCGGCCGGTCCCGCGCCGGGCATCACCGCCGAGGCGGACCAGGCCCATGTCGCCCAGCGGGTCACCCCCGGGCGGCGCACCAGCGCCACGCCGAGCGGCATCGACACCTGGCGCGGCGCGGCGGCGGCGGCGGGCGCAGGCGGCTGGGACTGCGGCGGGGCGGTGTCGTGCATCGGGGGCTCCGTTCGGGACGTCGGCGCAGAGCCTAGGGTGGCCGGATTGCACTTGTCAAAGCTTCCGCCCAATATCGCCCGACGGGAGACCAGCGGAGACGAGGATGGCGAAGCCGGACGTGCTGTTCCTTTGCGATTGCGAGGGAACGATGGAGATCGAGCCCGAGTCGGCGCGCCGCGCCACCGGCGCCGGGCGGGTCGAGACCGCCACCGCGCTCTGCGGCGCCGAGGCGGCGCGGGCCGAGGCCGCCGCGTCCGGGGGCCGGACGCTGATCGCCTGCGGCCAGATGGCCACGTTCTTCGAGGCGATCTGGGACGAGACGGAAGGCGGCGGCCGCCTCGCCACCGCCGACATCCGCGACCGCGCCGGCTGGACCGCCGATGGCCGTGCCGCCGCCAAGCAGGCGGCGCTGCTGGCCGAGGCGGCGCTCGATCCGCCAGCCACGCCGACCCGCGACATCGTCTCGGAGGGCGTCTGCCTGGTGGCCGGCAGCGGCGAACCGGCGCTGGCCACGGCCCGGCTGCTGGCCGACCGGCTGGCGGTGACCTGCCTGCTGTCGGAAGACCCGGACCTCGCCCTGCCCGAGACCGGCTTCGACGTGGCGCTGGGCCGGCTGGGCAGCGCGACCGGATCGCTCGGCGGCTTCGAGGTGCAGGTGCGCGGCTACCGCGCGGCCCGGATGGGCGGACGCGGCCCGGTCGGCTTCGACGCGCCGGTCGACAGCGCCACCTCGCGCTGCGACATCCTTGTCGACCTGCGCGGCGAGGGGCCGCTGTTCCCCGCCGATCACAAGCGCGAGGGCTACCTGCGCGGCGACCCGCGCGACCCGGCGGCCCCGGCCCGGCTGGCCGACCGCGCCGCCGCCCTGCAGGGGGTGTTCGAACAGCCGCTCTACATCCGCTACGACGCCGCGATCTGCGCCCATTCGCGGGCTTCGCAATCGGGCTGCGACCGCTGCCTGACGGTCTGTCCCACGGGGGCGATCCTGCCGGACGGCGACCACGTCGCCATCGATCCGGGCATCTGCGCCGGCTGCGGCGCCTGCGCGGCGGTCTGCCCCTCGGGCGCGGCGAGCTACGACGACCCGCCGGTGGGCTTCCTGTTCAGCCGGCTGCGCACGCTGGCCGCGACCTACCGGGCCGAGGCGGGCGGCGCGGCGCCGCGGGCGTTGTTCCATGACGGCCACGGCGCCGAGATGATCGCGCTGTCGGCCCGCCACGGCCGGGGCCTGCCGGCGGACGTGATCCCGGTGGAGGTGCCCAACGTCGAGGGCGTGGGCCATGCCGAGATGCTGGCGGCGCTGGGCGTCGGCTTCGCCGCGGTGGCGGTGCTGACCGGGCCGCGCACCGACCCGGCGGTGCCCGAGGCGGAACTGGCGCTGGCCCGGGCCATCGCCGCGGGCCAGCCCGAGGGCCGCCTTTCGCTGATCGCCCCGGCTGACCCGGACGCGCTCGAGGCGCTGCTCCACACCGCTCCGCCCGAGGCCCCCGCCCTGACCCCGATCCTGCCCGCCGGGGGCCGGCGCGAGGTCACCCGGCTGGCGGCGGCGGCGCTCGCGGGCGGCGCCCCGGACGGCCCCCTGCCCCTGCCCGCCGGCGCGCCCTACGGCGCGGTCGCGGTCGACACCGACGCCTGCACGCTCTGCCTGTCCTGCGTGTCGCTCTGCCCGGTCGGCGCGCTGGGCGACCACCCGGACCGGCCGCAGCTGCGGTTCCAGGAGGCGGCCTGCCTGCAATGCGGCATCTGCCGTTCGGCCTGCCCGGAGGACGCGATCACGCTCGTCCCGCAGCTCGACCTCGGCACCGCCGCGCTGTCGGGCCGGGTGCTGCACGAGGAAGAGCCGTTCGAATGCATCGAGTGCGGCAAGCCCTTCGGCGTCCGCTCGACCATCGAACGGGTGGTGGAGAAGCTGTCGGGCAAGCACTGGATGTATACCGGGTCCGACAACACCCGGCTGATCCAGATGTGCGACGACTGCCGGGTCGCGGCGCAGTACCACGACGCCGGGTCGCCGTTCGCGATGGGCGAGCGGCCGCGGGTGCGGACCACCGACGACTACAAGAAGCCCGACAAGCCGCACTAGCCGGGCGGCGGACCGTCAGTTCGCCGCGATCGGCGCGCCGAGGTCGAGCGGCGCGAGCGTCTCGACGAAGGCGGTAATCGCGGCCACGTCGGCCTCGGTCAGTTCCACCGGCTCGATGGTCACCGGGCGGTCCGGGTCGAAGGGCGCGGTCAGCCCGGCGATCTGGGTGAAGGACGGGTGCGGGTTGGCGGCCCAGTAGCCGAGGAACAGCGCGCTCCAGTCCGGCCGCCCGCGCAGCGCGGCGAAGGACGGGGTCGAGCCGATGCCGCCCATCCGGTTGCGGTCGTCCACCACATGGCAGCGGCCGCAATGGCGCAGGGCGAGGTCCGCACCGCGGGCGGCGTCGCCGTCGATCTCCACCGCTTCGGCCTCGGCGGCGGGCGCGGCGGCGGCGGTGGTGAACGGGGCCGTTCCGTCGGGGGCGAAGCCGTCCACCGCGGCCATCCCGGCGGTCGAGGTCAGCCAGCTCCGGAAGATGCGCGCCGCCTCGGCCGCCGCCGGATCCTCGCTCAGCACCACCAGCCGGACCTCGTCGCCGTCGGCGGTGGAGAACACCCGCCGCCCCTCGGCGCCGCCGGGCTCCAGCGCCATCTCGGCGGCGTCGCCGGGGCCGACGGCGGCGAGCGCGATGCGGTGCCGGAAGCGGAACCGCGGCAGCACGTGCCGGTCGAATCCCGCCGCCAGCATCGCTTCGGTCATCCGCAGCCGAAGGGTCTCCTCGGCCCGCAGCGGCACCGCGGCGAGCAGCGCCAGCACAAGTGGAACGGCGAGTCGCAACACGGCGCTTGAACCTCCCTGCTTGCCGGCAGACTATGCCATCCGGCCACGGGCACAAAGCCCGAAGCCCGGGGACAGCAGGGAGGACCGGCAATGACCGACGACAGCTTCAACATGTCGATGCGCAAGTTTCTCAAGACCGTGGGGGTGACCTCGCAGCAGCAGATCGAGGAAGCGGTGCGCGCGGCGCAGGCCGCCGGCACCCTGCCCGCCGGCCCGATCCGGGCCCGGGTGGTCCTCACGCTCGACGGACTCGACCTCGAACACGTGGTCGAGGGCGAAATCTCGAGCCCGGCCTGAGGCATGGCGGACGAAGCTCAGGTCCGGCAGGCGCTGGCGCGGATCGTCGATCCCAGCAAGGGGATCGACCTCGTGGCGGCCGGCGCGGTGGCCTCGGTGACGGTGGAGGGCGACGCGGTGCGCGTCGTGCTCGAGGTCGACGGCCGGCGCGGCGCGGCGATGGAGCCGCTGCGCGCCGCCGCGGAGCGGGCGATCGCGGGGCTCGACGGGGTGGGCGCCGCGCGGGTGATCCTGACCGCCCACGCCACCGAGGCGCGCCCCGCACCGGCGGCGGCGCCGTCGATCCCGGTGCCCGACCTCGGCCGCAAGCCCGCCGCGGCCCCGCAGCCGCCGAAGCCGATGACCGCGACGCCGCAGCCGCTGCCCGGGGTGAAGCGGGTGATCGCCGTCGCCTCGGGCAAGGGCGGGGTCGGCAAGTCCACTGTCTCGGCCAACCTCGCGGTGGCCCTCGCCGCCCGCGGCCAGCGGGTCGGCCTGCTCGACGCCGATGTCTACGGCCCGTCGCAGCCCCGGATGCTGGGCGTCTCGGGGCGGCCCTCGTCGCCCGGCGGCAACATCATCCTGCCGCTGCGCAACCACGGCGTGACGGTGATGTCGCTGGGCCTGATGGTGGCCGAGGACGAGGCCATCGTCTGGCGCGGGCCGATGCTGATCGGGGCGCTGCAGCAGATGCTGGGGCAGGTGCAGTGGGGCGCGCTCGACGTGCTGCTGGTGGACCTGCCGCCGGGCACGGGCGACGTGCAGATGACGCTGTGCCAGAAGGCGCAGGTGGCCGGCGCGGTGGTGGTCTCGACGCCGCAGGACATCGCCCTGATCGACGCCCGCAAGGGAATCGACATGTTCCGGCGGATGGACACGCCGATCCTTGGCATCGTCGAGAACATGGCGAGCTTCGTCTGCGACGGCTGCGGCAAGGTCCACCACCCGTTCGGGCACGGCGGCGCGCGGGCCGAGGCCGAGCGGCTGGGCGTGCCGTTCCTCGGCGAGATCCCGCTCGATCTCGGCATCCGGATCGCCGGGGACGGCGGCGCGCCGATCGTGGCGACGAACCCGGACGGGCCGCAGGCGCAGGCGTTCTGGGCGCTGGCGGACCGGCTGATCGAGACTGTTCTGGCCGAAGGCGCGCCGGCATGAGCGGCGCGGCGGCGATTTCGCTCGCGCCCAGCTTTCCGCCCCTGCTGCGCGGTGTCGCGGTGCCCGCCGGGGCCGATCCTGTGGCCGCCGCGGTCGCGGCGATGGCCGCCGGCGGCGACCCCGGCCAGGTGGTCTATGCCGAGACCGACGACACCCTGCGCGCGGCCGTCACGCTGGCCCCGGAAGAACCGGTGGAACAGGCGGCGCGGGCGGGCTTCGCGGTGATGCTCGGGCTGTCGGACGCTATGGGCGCGCTCGCCCCGCCCGAGGTCGCGGTGCAGTTCGACTGGCCGGGCGGCATCCGGGTCAACGGCGCGGCCTGCGGCGCGGTGCGGCTGGTCGGCCCGCCGACGGCCACCGGCGCGGTGCCGGACTGGCTGGTCGCGGGGATCGAGATCGCCGTCGCCGCCGCGCCCGGCGCCGCCGATCCCGGCCACGCGCCGGACCGGACCACGCTGCACGACGAGGGCTGCGCCGAGATCACCGTCCCGGCGCTGATCGAGAGCTGGTCGCGGCACATGCTGGTCTGGATCCACCGCTACCTGTCGGACGGATTCGCGCCGCTGCACGACGGCTGGACCGGCCGCTGGGCCGCCGCGGCCGGGACCGTCGCCCGCCCCGTCC
>JBFKOW010000191.1:0-6063 GCA_041628615.1 Paracoccaceae bacterium
CCGCTCGAGGACATGCCGTCGCGCCGGACCACCGCCTCGGCGTCATGCGCCTCCACCAGGGCGGTGAACTTGGCAGCCGGGCGGGCGTGAAGCCCCTTCAGGTTGACGATCTTCAGCTTGCGGGTCGTCGTGGTCGTCATTCCCCAACCATTCGCTGATCGACGATCATTGCGTCGATGTACTTGCGGCCGGCCTCGAGCGCGACGGCGATCGCCTCGGGAAGCGGCAGCCGCCGGGACTTGGCCAGCTTGATGAGCAACGGCAGGTTCGCGCCGTAGAGGATCTGCCGGTCGGCGGTGCGGCAGGCGCGGAGCGACAGGTTCGAGGGCGATCCGCCGAACATGTCGGTCACCACGACGACGCCGTGCCCGGCATCGACCGCGTCGGCCGCGGCGCAGATCTCGGCCTGTTTCGCGGCGCGGTCGTCATCCGGCAGGATGTTGACGGCACGCATGCCGCGCTGCACGCCGACGACGTGTTCCACCGCAGCAAGATATTCGCGTGCCAGGCCGCCATGGGCCACGATGACAACGCCGATCACTGTCTGCCCCGTTTCGCTGGCGCCGTCTCCGCCGGCTGGCTGCGCCCGTCGGGCGCGGCGAGGGTCGTACGCTCCATTTCCCGGTGCCTAGTTGACACCTGCCAGCCGTCGGTCGCAAGGGCCGCCGACAGACATTCCGCCACCGCGACGCTGCGGTGACGGCCGCCGGTGCAGCCGAAACCGATCGAGAGGTGGGACTTGCCCTCGTCCCGGTAGGCCGGCAGCAGCAGGCGGAGCAGCGCCAGCTGCTGATCGAAGAAGGCGCGGTAGATCGGATCCGCCTCGACATAGGCCACGACCGACGGGTCCCGGCCATCCCGCGGCCGCAGGCCGCTGTCCCAGTGCGGATTTGCCAGGAACCGGCAATCCATCACGATGTCGAGCCCGCGCGGCAGCCCGCGCTTGTAGCTGAAGGATTGCACCGTGATCCCGAAACCGGTGCCGTCCTCGTGGCCGAACCAGCTCCCGATCTCGGCCTTCAGGTCGTGCGGCGACAGGCTGGCCGTATCGATCAGGAAATCCGCCCGCGCCCGGATCGGCACCAGCAGGTCGCGCTCGCGGGTGATGCCGGTGAGGGGCGGATCGTCGGGCGACAGCGGATGGCGGCGGCGGGTCTCGGAATAGCGCTGGACGAGGATATCCTCGGAACAGTCGAGATACAGCAACTGGACCTGGTCCCCGGCCCTCGCGGAGAGATCGTCGATGGCGGCGATCAGGGAATCGACCCCGAAGTCGCGGTTGCGCACGTCGATGCCGAGCGCCAGTGGCCGGCTGATCGGCGGCCCGTCGAGCAGCGGCGCCAGCAGCGACAGGGGCAGGTTGTCGATGACCTCGTAGCCGAGGTCTTCGAGCGCGTTGATCGCGGTCGACCGCCCGGCGCCCGAGGGGCCGGTCACGAGCACGATCCGCGGCCGGGCGGCCGGGGCCGGGCCGGGGTCGTCTGCGGCGTGCGGTGGCGGTGCATCGGTCACGTCAGTGCTGTCGTCCGAACTTGAGGTATTGCAGCAACGCTGCTGTTGCATGTGGGCCGCGGGGCCGCAGAAGCAAGGGCAGGCCGACGCCGAGCCGCTCGGTGCGGCGGTCCGGCGGCAGCCTTTCCGGCTCTTCCCGCGACAGGTCGATCTCGGCCACCACCGGAACCGGCGCGGCGGCCGCATCTGCGCGCAGGATGCCGATGCCGCGCGCCTCGATCAGGCCCCTCAGGGTCTCGGGGGCGCTGGCGCAGACGCGGTCCGCGGTCCGGGTCAGCACGACCCGGTCGTCCGCCACCAGCACGCAGCCAAGCGCCATCAGATCGAGCGCGAGACCCGACTTCCCGGCACCCGAAGGCCCGGTGATGAGAAGGGCCCGCCGCTCCCAGGCCACCGCGCTGGCATGGAGCGTGGCGGGATCGGGGGGCGCGGGATCCGGCATCGGCTCAGACCGGCAGCCCCACCACGAAACGCGCGCCGAGCGGATCGGAGGTGATGTCGGCCTCGGTCGGCCGGATGTTCTCGGCCCAGATGACGCCGCCATGGGCTTCAACGATCTGCTTCGAGATCGCGAGCCCGAGGCCCGAATTGTTGCCGAACTGACCTTCCGGCCGCTCGGAATAGAACCGCTTGAAGATCTTCGTCAAGGCGCCCTCGGGGATGCCCGGACCGGTATCCTCGACCACGACCAGCACCCGGTTCTGGCGCCTCCGGGCCCAGATCCGGATCGCGTCCCCGTCCTCGCAGAAGGACACGGCGTTGCTGATCAGGTTGACGAAGACCTGCGCCAGCCGCCCCTCGAGTCCGTGCACCACGATCGGGTCGGAAGGCAGGTCGACGATGAATTCGATCCCGTCGCGCGCCGCCTCGCGGCCGAGGTGTTCGGCAAGGCTGCCGAGCAGCTTCATGAGGTCGAAGGGCTCCTCCTCGTCGCGGACCAGTTCGCTGTCCAGCCGGGAGGCGTTCGAGATGTCGCTGACCAGCCGGTCGAGCCGGTTCACGTCGTGCTCGATGATGTCCAGCAGCTTCTCGCGCTGGTCGTCGCGCTTGGCGATCCGCATGGTGCCCACGGCGGAGCGCAGCGAGGCGAGCGGGTTCTTGATCTCGTGCGCCACGTCGGCGGCGAACTGCTCGTTGCCCTCGATCCGGTCGTAAAGCGCCGAGACCATGCCGCGCAGCGCCCCGGACAGCCGCCCGATCTCGTCGGGGCGGGCGGTCAGGTCGGGGATCCGGATCCGGCTCGGCGCCATCTTGCGGGCGTTGCGGTCGCGGCCCATCTCGGCGGCGTCCGCCAGTTCGGCCAGCGGGTTGGCGATCGTCGAGGCGAGGATCAGCCCCAGCCCCACGGACACCACGACGCCGAGCACGAACATCTGCAGCACGAGTTCGCGCTGCTGGTCGACGAGGGCGTCGATCTCGCCGGCGGCGCTGGCGATCGCGATCACGCCGACGGTGGTGCCGGACTGCCGGATCGGGGTCGCCACCGCAAAGAGCGTATGGCCATCCTCGTCGATCAGGGTCTCGGCCACCGTCTCGCCGCCGACGCTCGCGGGCAGGATCTCGGCGAGCGCGTCGCGCAACACGAAGGGTTCGGTTTCGGCGCGGGTGAAGGCGCCGGCGACGACCTGCCAGACGCCGGCGAGGAAGTTCGAGATCACCGGGCGGCGCTGCTCTCCGGCCAGCATCGGCAAGGGGGCGTCCGGGGCGGGCCGCGCCGAGGCCACGAGCGTGCCATTGGGATCGAACACGAAGACCTGCATCGCGCCGCGCAGGTCGAGCCCGGACAGGGTCTCGGTCGCGCTGATCCCGTCGCTGGTGACGATGTTCACCGGCGCGGCGGCCGGCAGTTGCGCCTCGAAGGCGTCGGCGATCAGCTCGGCCTCGCTGATCAGGCCGTTGGCCCGCTGAAGCGCGAGCGTGTCGCGCGACGGACTGAGGTAGAGCAGGCCCGAGACCAGCACGATCAGGGCCAGCAGGTTGAACATGATGATCTTGCGGGCGAGCGGGGAATGCCGCAGCGTGACCAGCCCGCGCTTGGCGCGGATCTCGCGCAGGGCCTTCTCGGTCACGTCCCCGGGGACGACCCAGTCGTCTCCCAGCACGACATCCGCTTCCGCCGCCGCGCGGCGCACGGAGTTCAGGTCGCGGACGTCTATCCTGGGTTCGGCGGTCATCGCCTACTCTTCGTTGTAGCGATACCCGATGCCGTAGAGCGTCTCGATCGCCGAGAACTCGTCGTCCACCATGCGCATCTTCTTGCGTAGCCGCTTGATGTGGCTGTCGATGGTGCGGTCGTCGACGTAGACCTGATCGTCATAGGCCACGTCCATCAGCTGGTCGCGCGACTTCACGAAGCCGGGCCGCTGGGCCAGCGCCTGCAGCAGCAGGAACTCGGTCACGGTCAGCGACACGTCGCGGCCCTTCCAGCTTACCGCGTGGCGCAGGGGATCCATGGTCAACGAACCGCGCACCATGATCTTGGATTCCTCGGTCGGGTCCGCGCCTTCGCCCGAAACCGCCTCCTGGCGGCGCAGCAGGGCGCGGATCCGCTCCACCAGCAGCCGCTGCGAGAAGGGCTTCTTGACGTAGTCGTCGGCGCCCATGCGAAGGCCCAGCACCTCGTCTATCTCGTCGTCCTTCGAGGTCAGGAAGATCACCGGCATCGAGGTCTTCTGGCGAAGCCGCTGCAGCAGGTCCATGCCGTCCATCCGGGGCATCTTGATGTCGAGGACCGCCATGTCCGGCATCGACTTGCTGAAGGCATCGAGGGCCGACTGCCCGTCGTTGAAGGTCTGAACCTCGAATCCCTCGGCCTCCAGCGTCATCGACACCGAGGTCAGGATGTTCCGATCGTCGTCCACGAGTGCGATCTTGGACATGGGGATACCCTTTGCTGCTCTTTGTTTCTTGATTGCCTGCGTTTTTTCCAAACCATTTGCCGGTTTGGCGCCGCGAATCAATCCCAAACGGCGAATCGCCATCCCGGTCGTGACCAATTTGTGGCGAAAATGATGACCCAATGCCTAACGGCCAACAGTCGGCGCTACCGGTTGCGCTAACACGGGCGTGATTGCGCTAACTGCTCCAAAGCCGCCTATTCTCTTGTGAAACCCACGTGTTAACGGATGATTGTCGGCGCCCGGCGCGGCGCCACCGGACTGCATTGGGAGACACAGATGGACCACGGACAGGTCAACCCGTCGATGAGGCTTGAGGATCAGGGCATCACCGGGCTGCGCGGGGTCTATTACAACCTCGACGAAGCGGCGATCATGGCCGAGGCGCTGGTCCGCGGGGAGGGCACCGAGGGCCAGGGCGGCACCATCCTGGTCAATACCGGCCGCTTCACCGGACGCTCGCCCAAGGACAAGCACGTGGTGATGACCGACTCCACGCGCGGCACGATCTGGTGGGACAACAACGCGGCGATGTCGGAGGCCGGGTTCGACGCGCTTCATGCCGACATGCTCGACCACATGAAGGGCCGCGACTACTTCGTGCAGGACCTGTTCGGCGGCGCCGACCCGGCCTACCGGCTGGACGTGCGGGTCGTCACCGAGCTGGCCTGGCACTCGCTGTTCATCCGGCACATGCTGCGCCGTCCCGACGCGGCCGAGATCGCCGCCTTCACGCCGGACTTCACGGTCATCAACTGCCCGAGCTTCCGCGCCGACCCGGCCCGCCACGACTGCCGGTCGGACACCGTGATCGCGATGAACTTCGACCGCAAGCTGATCCTGATCGGCGGCACCGAATATGCCGGCGAGAACAAGAAGTCGGTCTTCACCCTGCTGAACTACCTGCTGCCCGAACAGGGCGTGATGCCGATGCACTGCTCGGCCAACCACGCCACCGGCAACCCGGTCGACACGGCGATCTTCTTCGGCCTGTCCGGCACCGGCAAGACCACCCTGTCCGCCGATCCGGCCCGCACCCTGATCGGCGACGACGAACACGGCTGGTCGGACCGCGGCACCTTCAACTTCGAGGGCGGCTGCTATGCCAAGACCATCGGGCTCGACCCCGAGGCGGAACCGGACATCTTCGCCACCTGCTCGATGCCCCACACCGTGATCGAGAACATGGTCTTCGACCCGGAGACCAAGGCGCTCGACTTCGACGACGACAGCCTGACCGCGAACACCCGCTGCGCCTACCCGCTGTCCTACATCCGCAACACCTCGGACACCGCGCTTGGCGGGCACCCGAAGAACATCATCATGCTGACCTGCGACGCCTTCGGGGTGCTGCCGCCGATCGCCCGGCTGACCCCGGCGCAGGCGATGTATCACTTCCTGTCGGGCTTCACCTCCAAGGTCGCCGGGACCGAGCGCGGCGTGACCGAGCCCGAACCCACGTTCTCGACCTGCTTCGGCGCCCCCTTCATGCCCCGCCGCCCCGAGGTCTACGGCAACCTGCTGCGCCGCAAGATCGCCAGCCACGGCGCCACCTGCTGGCTGGTCAACACCGGCTGGACCGGCGGAGCCTACGGTGCCGGCAAGCGGATGCCGATCAGGGCGACGCGCGCACTCCTGTCCGCGGCGCTCGACG
>JBFKOW010000192.1:0-6018 GCA_041628615.1 Paracoccaceae bacterium
CCCGCCGTCGGCCCGATCCTGTCGGCGCGCACCGCCGCCCAACTCGCGCCATCGCTCGCCGGGATGGACCACGCCCTGTCCGACGCCCTCTACGCCGAGATCACCGCGCTGTCCCCCGCCCCGCCCCCGGCCACCGACCGGATCGAGGAAGCATGACCGATTTCATCGTCATCGGCGGCGGCATCGCCGGGCTGAGCGCCGCCGCCCGGCTGTCCGACCTTGGCAGCGTGGTCCTTCTCGAACAGGAGCCGGCGCTGGGCTACCACGCCTCGGGGCGTTCCGCCGCGCTTTACGAGGCGAACTACGGCAAGCCGACGACCGTGGCGCTGAACGTCGCCAGCCTCGACTACCACCGGGACGCCGGGGTGCTGTCCGAGCGCGGCCTGCTGCTGATCGGGTCCGCCGACACCGCCGATGCCTTCGCCGCCGACGTGGCGCGGATGAAGCTGGCCGAGATCGGTCCGGCGGCGGCGCGCGAGATGGTGCCGGTGCTCGACCCGGCGGTGGTGGACCGCGCCGCGCACGACCCCCACGCCTGGGACATCGACACCGACGCGCTGATGCAGGGCTTCGCCCGCGCCGCCCGCGCCAACGGCGCCGAGATCGTCACCCGCGCGGGGGTGGAGGCGATCCGCCGCACCGCCGGGGGCTGGGAGGTCGACGCCGGGGCGCAGACCCGATCCGCCCGCCTGCTGGTCAACGCCGCCGGGGCCTGGGCCGACCGGATCGCGGCGCTGGCCGGGGTGGCGCCGGTCGGGCTCACGCCGCTGCGCCGGTCGATGGCCCGGGTCGCCGCGCCCGAGGGCCACGACGTAAGCCGCTGGCCGATGCTCTTCGGCCCCGGCGAGGACTGGTATGCCAAGCCCGACGCCGGGGCGCTGCTGATCTCGCCCGCCGACGAGGAGCCGGTGGACCCGATGGACGCCTGGGCCGACGACATGGTGCTGGCCGAGGGGATCGCCCGCTACGAGGCCCATGTCACCGCGCCGGTGACGCGGATGATCTCGAACTGGGCCGGGCTGCGGACCTTCGCGCCGGACCGGCAGCTGGTGATCGGCCCGGACCCGGCGGAGCCCGACTTCGTCTGGTGCGCCGGACAGGGCGGCTACGGGATGCAGTCCGCGCCGGGGGCGAGCCGGCTGCTGGCCGACCTGGTGGGCGGCCGCCCGCCCGAGGTGGGGGCCGAGGTCGCCGCGGCGCTGACCCCGGCGCGGTTCCGCTAGGCCGGTTCCGCGCCGGGCCGGCGCATCGGGGGTTTATCCCGGCGGCCGGGCGTGAAACGGTCCCCCTGCCCCGCCCATGCCCGAGGATCGCCGATGACCCTTCGCCGCACCGCCGCCGCGCTTGCCGCCGCCCTCACCCTGGCCGCGACCGCGGCGCCCGCCGACGACCGGCTGGCCCGGTTCGAGACCCTGTCCGAGGAGTCCACCGCGCTGATGCTGGACGCGCTGGTCGGGATGGCGGTTGCCGAGGGCGCCGACCCGGCGCGGCTCGATGGCGCGCTGCCGGTGTTCGAATGGACCGACCCCTACCGCGACGCCGGGGCCTGCATGCTGACCGCCTACGACGCCCAGATCGGCGCCGACGGCACCGACGCGCTGCTGGCCCGGATGGAGACCTTCCTCGCCGCCGCCGAGGGCAAGACGCTGACCGAGATCGCGGCGATGTCGGACACCCTGCTGCCCGAGGGGCTCAGCGAGGACCGGTCGATCGAGATAAGCCAGGAGTGTGGGATGATGGACCTGCAGGTCGTCTGGATGGAGGAGAGCGGCTTCATGGCGGCGATGATGGGGGCGATGCCCGGGAACTGACGGCGGCGCCGGAACTGCCGCAAAAAATCGCCTGATTGCAGTCGGTTGCCAGATTGTTCCGACTGTTGCGAATCGTGGCGCGGCGGTAGCGTCTGTCGTCCGAAACCCATACTTGCGAGTCCCTCATGCGCCTCTGTTTCCTGGCGTGTGCCGCGGCGGCCGGCCGGGCCGCGGCGCCCGTTTCCGCGGCCACCCTTCTGCCCGCCCGCCTCACGATCGACCTCGATCCGGTGCTGACCACGGGCGTGCAAAGCTCGGCCGATCGTCTCACCTTCGACCTGCCGGTCTCGAATTTTCGGTTCGACGGCCAGGTCCGCGGCAACCTCGGCGCCACCGAGGCCAACCCGGACGGCGAACTCGGCTTCGCGCTCGAAGTCTCGGGCGAGGTGTTTCCGAAGATCAGCTTCACCGGCCAGTTCAGCGACTACGGCGCCCCGTCCACGTTCGCGATCACGGTGACGCTGCCGTTCCCGGCGATCCCCGGCAGCATCGACTACGCGGTCTTCGGCGAGATCGAGAACGCCGAGGGCAACGGCACCCCGGTCAGCATCATCCCCGGCCAGAACGCGTTCTTCGGATTCTTCGTCAACGGGGATCCACTGACCTCGCTCGGGATCATTCCGGTGCCCGGAGGCGTCACCGTCTCCGCGTCCGGGTCCGGCTCGATCGAATGCGCGTTCGCGCCGGGCGGCGCCTGCACCCAGATGTCCACGCTGTTCATCGGCAAGGGGCCGGGCGATGGCCAGTTCTTCCGCGTCGCCTCGACCTACGATCTCGATACCGGCGTGACCCTGCCGCCGGTGCCGCTGCCCGCGAGCCTCGGCCTGCTGCTGGCGGGTCTCGGCGGACTTGCCGTCGCGGCGCGGCGGACGCGGGCCTAGAACACCGGCGCGAGGGCCGCCGTCGACCCTGCCAGCACGACCGCCAGCGGCACTCCGTGCAGCCGCTCGGCGCCGCGCGCGCCGAACATGTTGGCCAGCGCGCTGAGCGCGAAGAGGCCGCAGAGGACCAGCAGCAGCGGCCGCAGCGCCCAGACCGGCAGCGGCCCGGCGATCAGCCCCACGGTCTGCGCCACGGCCAGCCAGCCCACCGCCGCGACCCCGGCGGCGGCGAGGCTCGCCCGGCGCAGCCCCGCCGGGAGCACGCGGGCCTGTCCGCCCCAGGCCAGCCGCCCCAGCGGCGCCCCCGCCGCCAGCAGAAGCTGGAACACCGTCAGCCAGCCGAAGCCCAGAAGACCCGCCAGCGCCGCGAGGATCGGCCCCGCGGTCATCAGCCGTCGGCGCGGATCACCGCGTTGGCGGGATCGTAGGGGCTGTCCTCGGTCACCTCGGCGTCCCACAACTGGCGCTGCATCCGGACCTTGAGCCGGGTCCCCGGCGCCGCCCGGTCGGGCGTGACGTAGCCCATGCCGATGGACTTGCCGAAGGCGACGGACCAGCCGCCCGAGGTCAGCCGCCCGACCCGCGTGTCGCCGTCATAGAGCGCCTCGCGGCCCCAGGGATCGGCGTCGCCGGGGCCGTCGATCAGCAGGGTCACGCATTTAGACCGGATCCCGGTGTCGAGCATCGCCTGCTTGCCGTGGAAGTCCTTGTCGAGATCGACGAAGCGGTCGAGCCCGGCTTCGAGCGGGGTGGCGTCGCGGCCCAGTTCGGTGCCGAAGGCGCGGTAGGACTTCTCCTGCCGCAGCCAGTTCTGCGCCCGTGCGCCGACGAGTTTCATCCCGTGCGGCTCTCCGGCCGCCAGAAGCCGGTCCCAGAGATAGCGCTGCATCTCGATCGGGTGGTGCAGTTCCCAGCCCAGTTCGCCGGTATAGGCCACCCGGATCGCCCGCACCGGGCACATGCCCAGCTCGATGTCGCGCATCGACAGCCACGGGAACCGCTTGTTGGACAGCACGGTGTCGGGGTCGGCGTCCTTCACCAGGTCGCGCAGCACGGCGCGGGAGTTCGGCCCGGCGATGGCGAAGACCCCCCACTGGGTGGTCACGTCGTGGATGTCGACCCAGCCGCCGCCGGCACCGACGAAGTCCTCGGCGGCCTTCAGCAGGAAATCGGCGTCGTAGGCGGTCCAGGCCCCGGCGGAGACCAGGTAGTATTCGTCCTCGGCCAGCCGGACGATGGTGTATTCGGTCCGGGTGGTGCCGTGGCTGGTGAGCGCGTAGGTCAGGTTGATCCGCCCGACCTTCGGCAGCCGGTTGCAGGTGAAACGGTCGAGGAAGGCCGTCGCGCCGGGGCCGCGCACGAGGTGCTTGGTGAAGGCGGTGGCGTCGATCAGGCCGACGCCGGTGCGGATCGCCTCGGCCTCGGCCTTCGCGTAGGCCCACCAGCCGCCGCGCCGGAAGCTGCGCGCGTCGTGGTCGAAGCCCGCTGGCGCATCCGTGGGGCCGTAGTAGTTCGGCCGTTCCCAGCCGTTGACCTGCCCGAACTGCGCCCCCAGCGCCTTTTGCCGGTCATAGACCGGGGCGGTGCGCAACGGCCGGCAGGCTTCGCGCTCCTCGTCGGGATGGTGCAGGATGTAGACGTGGGCGTAGCATTCCTCGTTCTTGCGCGCCGCGTATTCGGTCGTCATCCAGCTGCCGTAGCGCTTGGGGTCGATCGAGGCCATGTCGATCTCGGCCTCGCCCTCGACCATCATCTGGGCGAGGTAATGCCCCGCCCCGCCGGCGGCGGTGATGCCGAAGCTGAACCCCTCGGCCAGCCACATGTTGCGTAGCCCCGGCGCCGGGCCGATCAGCGGGTTGCCGTCCGGGGTGTAGCAGATCGGGCCGTTGTAATCGTCCTTCAGGCCCACCGTCTCGGAGGACGGGATGCGGTGGATGAAGGACATGTATTCCGCCTCGATCCGTTCCAGGTCCAGCGGGAAGAGGTCGGCGCGGAAACTGTCGGGGACGCTGTATTCGAACCGCGCGGGCGCGCCGTGTTCGTAGGGGCCGAGGATCCAGCCGCCGCGTTCCTCGCGGACATACCACTTGGCGTCGGCGTCGCGCAGCACCGGGTGCTGCGGGTTCGACTTGCGCCATTCGACCAGCGCCGGGTCGGGTTCGGTGACGATGTACTGGTGCTCGACCGGGATCGCCGGGATCTTCAGTCCGAGGAGCGCCGCGGTCCTCTGGGCGTGGTTGCCGGTGGCGGTGACGACGTGTTCGGCGTGGATGACGATCCGTTCGTCGGAAGGCACGAGGTTGCCGCCCTTCTCGACCATCTTCGTGCAGGTCACGTCCCAGTGGCTGCCGGTCCAGCGGTAGCCGTCCACCTGCCACTTGCGCTCGATCGCGACGCCGCGCTGGCGGGCGCCCTTGGCCATCGCCATCGTCACGTCGGCGGGGTTGATGTAGCCGTCGGTGGGGTGGAAGATTGCGCCCTTCAGGTCGTCGGTCCGCACCAGCGGGTAGCGTTCGCCGATCTGTTTCGGGGTCAGCCACTCGAACGGCACGCCGCAGGTCTCGGCGGTGGCGGCGTAGAGCATGTATTCGTCCATCCGCGCGTCGGTCTGGGCCATCCGCAGGTTGCCGACCACGAAGAACCCGGCGTTGAGCCCGGTCTCTTCCTCCAGCGTCTTGTAGAACTTGATCGAGTAGTCGTGGATGTGGGTGGTGGCGTAGCTCATGTTGAAATACGGCAGGAGCCCCGCCGCGTGCCACGTCGACCCGGAGGTCAGTTCGTCGCGTTCCAGCAGCATCACGTCGTCCCAGCCCGCCCGCGCGAGGTGGTAGGCGATCGAGGTGCCGACGGCGCCGCCGCCGACGACGAGGGCTTTGACGTGGGTTTTCATGGGATGTCCGCTCCGACAGGGCTTCTGGCGTCCGGTCCTCATTGCCCGAGCGGGGGCCCGGACGCCTCGCCCACCCGACACTATCTGTCATGAAAGCGACATGGGCCTTCGGGCACAAGCCCGGTCGGCCGCCGTGCCCGGGACCGGGCGGACAGCGTCGGAATCGCTGGACCTCGGGCCCACGGCCGCGTTAACCATTTGCCATGGGGTGAGGTGGTACCGGTTTTCAAACGTCTGATTTCCTTCCCGCGATCCGTCCTCGGCGTCGTCATGGCGCTGGTTGCGGGTCCTGTTCTGTCGGCGACCTACTCACTCACCGACCTTGGCGTGCTGCCCGGCACCGTCGGGGAAACCGTTGCCTATGACATCAATGACGCCGGTCAGGTGGTGGGCCACAGCCGGGTCGAGTCCGGACCCCGCGCCTTTCTGTGGTACA
>JBFKOW010000193.1:0-5969 GCA_041628615.1 Paracoccaceae bacterium
CCGCTGGCCCAGCAGTTTGACACAATGCATCTTCGTCTCGACGCGGCTTCGGCGGTGGTATCCGCTCCATCGTCGCCAGAGCGCGCGGCCCAGGTATTTCGCCGCGCGCAGGGCCTCGTTTCGCGCCACGGCTCCGGCGGTGATAGTCTTCCAGGGCTTCGCGTTCTTGTGGGGCGGGATGACGGCATGGGCGCCGCGGTCGGCAATGGTGTCGTGGCATTTACGTGTGTCGTAGGCACCGTCGGCGGTGACGCTGCCGATCCGCTCGTCCGCCGCGATCTGACCGAGCAGGTCGGTTAGCACAGGGGCATCACCGATGTGGCTCCCGGTGATCTCGACAGCGCGGACCTCCAGTGTTTCCTCATCGATACCGAGATGGATCTTGCGCCAGATCCGCCGTCTTGGACCACCATGCTTGCGGGCATGCCACTCGCCTTCCCCCTCGACCTTGATGCCGGTGCTGTCGATGAGCAGGTGCAGTGGCCCCTTGGAGCCGCGGTAGGGGGTGTTTACGGCCAAGGTCTTCTGGCCGCGAGATAGCGTGCTGAAGTCGGGCGCCGTCCAGTCGAGACCAACCAGCTGCAACAAGCTCTCGACGAACCCGGTCGTCTGCCGGGTCGACATTGTCGCTCGGACCAATGGCGCTCCAATGTCGACCATGCCGAACAGCACCTTCATCGAGAGGCACGTCTGTATGGCGGCGTCGCTGTAGCTCTGCTGGCGGCCACGCCTGCCAGTTGGTGCGGCCTCCCAGCTCATCTCGGGATCGAACCAGATCGTCAGCGATCCGCGGCGCTTGAGCGCTTCATTGTAGGATGGCCAGTTCCTGGTCTTGTAGGTTGGCGGTGTGGGTCTGCTCATGGACTCCAGCTACCACGCTGGATTCATGAGATGAATCTTACAAGGGATTTGTGCAACAGAGCCACTCAGGCCCGCGAGCGACCGGTCGAGGGTTTCCGGGACCAGCACGACTAGGGCGCAGCTCGGGAGCGCGCTCGGACGCACCTAGCGCCGCCCAACCAGAGCCTGCGCTAAGAAACAGCCCGAGAAGCCCGAAGAACCCTGACGACGGACAGTTGCGAGGGGCATCCCCTTGCAGTTCTGAGTGGCGTTCTCCCGTCCATTCGAGAACCGCAATACAGGTCAGAGGTGAATTTGGTAGGTCTGTCGGCATGCCTATGGGACTGCATCCCAATGCGCCATCTTTTTCAATATGTTATCTGATGGGGTCTGGTGGAGCCCAGCGCGTCCCGCGGCCAAGAACGAAGGCTACCGGGCTTTTCTGCCGTACTTGTTGTACCCTGCAAGGGTGCACGGCTGAACTACGCTGCCGCGCGCTGCCGCAAGGGGCTTCGATCGCAGGCGTCAATTGGGCCCCGTCGTCTAGTTTGACAGAACAGACAAACTGATCGGAGACCGGCCGTTTTTCACGCGCGGGTGATAGACGAACTCCGGGCCGGCTCGGGTGAGGCCGGGGGGCTGCACATGGCATGCCGCTTGGCAGGAGTAGTTCACGCTGGGGTCGACCAGCATTCAAGTCCAAGACAGGAAGAGAATCCGCAGGCGAATTAGCCGCAATTGCGGCGGTTGATCCGGCAAGTCAAGTCTTCGGGCCGATTGGCGTGTCGACGTACTAATCGCTCTGGATGCGTCGGCGAGCGCGTCACCCAGGTCCTATCCTACCGTCCGCGCTTGAGCCGCTCCATAAAAGGGGGCACAAAAGGGGGCAGGGTCAGAGATCCGGACCAAAATATCTAAATTTAATAACTAAATTCACATTTTATGGCGGACAGGAAGGGATTCGAACCCTCGAGACGGTTTCCCGCCTACGCACTTTCCAGGCGCGCGCCTTCGACCACTCGGCCACCTGTCCACCGGCGGGACTAGCGAATAAGGCGGGGGGAGTGCAAGCGGTTTAACCGCCGTGGCCTCGCGCCCAAGGCCCTAACTGTCCAGATGCAGGTAGACCCGGCGGTTCTGGCGGCCCTTCTTCTCGATCTTGCCGAGGCGGACGGTGCCGATCTCGACGGTCCCCGCCACGTGGGTGCCGCCGCAGGGCTGCAGGTCGGCGGTGGTGTCGCCGGCGCCGATCCGGACCAGGCGGATCCGGCCGCGGCCGCGGGGCGGCTGGACCGACATCGTCTTGACCAGGCCCGGGTTGGCGTCCAGTTCGGCCTCGGTGATCCACTCCTCGGTCACCGGGAAGTCGCAGGCGATCAGACGATTCAGGTCGCGCTCCACCGCCTCGCGGTCCTCGGGCGGGTCTTCCATGTCGAAGTCGAGCCGGCCCTTGCCCTCGGCGATGGCGCCGCCGGTCACCGGGCGGGGGATCACCACCGACAGCAGGTGCAGCGCGGTGTGCATCCGCATCAGCCGGTAGCGGCGGTCCCAGTCGAGGCTCTGCCGCAGCGCGATGCCGGGCCGGGGCAGCGCGACGGGTTCGGCGGGGACGAGCACGATCTCGTCGCCCGCGCCCTTCACCGTGGTGGCGATCTCGATCTCGCCGCCCGACCAGGCCAGGCGGCCGCTGTCGCCGGGCTGGCCGCCGCCGGTGGGATAGAACAGGGTCTGGTCGAGGACGATGCCGCCCTCCTCGGTCAGGCGCTCCACGGTGGCGCCGGCCTCGCGGAGATAGGGCTCGCTGCGGAACAGCATCTCGGTCATCGGGTCTCTCCCGGCTTGGGGTCGGCGTCCGGCACGGGATCGGCGCCGTCCGTGGGATCCGCGTGCGGCCCGGGACCGGCGCTCTCGGTGGCGGCGGCAGCCGGCTTCGGCGCCGCCCCCGGCAGGACCTCGGGATTGCGCAGCCAGATGTCCTGCTGGGCGAAGGGGATCTCGATCCCCTCGGCGGTGAAACGCTCGGCGATCTTGTGGTTGATCTCGGTCCGGACGGCGAAGATGAAGGTGACGTCACGCAATATCATGCGCATCTCGAAATCGAGGCTGCTGGCCCCGAAGCCGATGAACAGGACGGCCGGAGGCGGCTCCAGCAGGACCATCGGGTGCGCCTCGGCGATCTCGCGCAGGATCGCGGTGACCCGGCGGGTATCGGTCCCGTAGGCCACGCCCACCGGCACGATCAGCCGGCCGACGGAATTGCCGCGGGTGTAGTTGGTCACCGTGCCGGAGACGAGATCGGCGTTCGGGATGATGACGTCGGTGCGGTCGAAGGTCTCGATCCGGGTCGAGCGGACCGAGATGTCGCGGACATAGCCCATCTGCCCGCCGACCTCGATCCAGTCGCCCTCGCTGATCGGCCGCTCGATCAGCAGGATGATCCCGGAGACGAAGTTCGACACGATGTTCTGCAGGCCGAAGCCGATGCCGACCGACAGCGCGCCGGCGACGATGGCCAGCCCCGACAGGTCGATCCCGGCGGTGGTGATGGCGATGACCGCGGCGACGAAGATGCCAACATAGCCGACCCCGACCGAGACCGCGTTCTGGCCGCCGATGTCGAGCCGGGTCTTGGGCAGCACGGTGGACCTCAGCGCCCCCTGCACCAGCCGGACCACGGTATAGCCGGCCACGAAGACGGCGACGAAGATCAGGAAGTTGGACGGCGAGATCCGGGTCTCGCCGAAGGTGAAGCCCTCCTGGAACCGGGTCCAGAGTTCGGTCAGGTCGGTGGCCCGCGCGCCCCAGATCAGCGCAAGCGGCGGCATCGCGGCCAGCGCCAGCAGGAACGCGATCGATACCGGGATGAGCCCGTCGGCGCCTTCCTCGGCGCCCGTCAGGAGCGCGTAGAGGTCGAAGACCAGCCGTTGCAGCAGGACGAGGATCGCCAGCAGGTAGAGCGTCGCCACCGCCGGGATCACCGCCATCTCGAAGGCGGCGTCGTAGCCCAGCGCGGCGAGCCCAGTGCCCACCACCGAGACCGCGATCAGCAGCCGCCCGATCAGCGCCATCACCGTGCTGCGGAAGGATTGCGGCTGGCGCGCCTCGGCCGGTTCCGGCCGGTGCCGGACCAGGAGCCGCCCCATCCGGAACACGCCCGCGGCCAGGGCCACGCCGAAGGGGAACAGGATCACCGCCTTCGGGATCCCCTCGATCCCGTCGACATCGAGGAAAACGTCCGCGAAGGCGTAGATCGCCACCGCATAGCCGGTGTAGAGGAAGGCCCGGGACAGCCGCTGCTCGGCCGCGGGGTCGAGCCCCAGCGGTCCGGGGATCGCGCTGTCGGGCGGCGCGCGGAACCGGCTGGCCAGCCAGTGCGCGATGATCGCGTTGAGCCCGATCCACGGCAGCGCCTCGGCCAGCCCGGTCAGCCGCCGGCCCAGCAGCCCGGTCGAAAGCAGCGCCTGCGTCAGCGCCACGAGGCCGATGAAGGGCAACAGCACCCGGCCCAGCGACACCAGCAGCGACCAGACCCCCCTGCCCCGCAGCGACCGCGCCCGCAGCCGACGCTCCAGCCGGGCGGCCCAGCGCCGGCCGCGCAGGACCAACACCGCCGCCAGCGCCAGCCAGGCCAGCGTCGCAGGCAGCGCGTCGGTTGCCCGGTCCCGGCGGCTGGGCGAGGCGAGCGCCAGTTCCACCTCGCCCTGCATCGTCCGCAGCGCCGCCAGCACCGACGACACCGCGGCAGGCCAGGCGGCGGGGGCCAGCGGCGAGTCCGACCGCTCGAAGAACCGCTCGGTCTGGCGCTGCCGCAACAGGGTGTCGATCTCAGCGATCAGGCCGTCGGCCTCGGCGAAGTCCTCGGCGGCGGCGGCGACCGGGGCCTGCAACGCGGCCCGGCGGGCCTGCAGGTCGGACCGCAGGGCGGCGATTTCCGCGGCCTCCTCGCCGGTCTCCGGGGGCGGGCCGAGGGCGGCGATCTGCCGGTCGAGGGTGCGCAACCGGCCGCCGTTGGCGGTCTGCGCCACCGCGAACCGCTCGCGCGCCGCGGCCAGTTCCTCGCGCAGCGCCTCGAAGGCCCGGTTCGAGGCGCGGCCGGCCTCCAGCGCCGCCACCGCCCGCTGGGCCAGGGCGACCCAGTCCTGGGTCTCGGCCGACAGCGCGCCGGCGGCCTCGGCCGCGGCGGTCACCGCCTCGCCGGAAGGATCGTCCCGCGCCACGCCCTGCCCGGCCGCGAGGGCCAGCAGGACCGCGATCAGGACGGCACGGATCATGCGTCCTCGAACACCCCGGGGATCGACCGCGGCCCGGTGGTCATCCAGTCCGGCACCGGCAAGTCCTTGGAGCGGAGGAAATCGGGGTTGAACAGCTTGGACTGGTAACGGGTGCCGTAGTCGCACAGGATGGTCACGATGGTGTGGCCCGGCCCCATCTCGCGGGCCATGCGGATCGCCCCGGCGACGTTGATGCCGGTCGACCCGCCCATGCACAGCCCCTCTTCGCGCAGCAGGTCGAAGACGATCGGCAGCGCCTCGGCGTCGGGGATGTTGAACGACATGTCGGGGGTGAAGCCCTCGAGGTTGGCGGTCACCCGGCCCTGGCCGATCCCCTCGGTGATCGAGGAGCCCTCGGCCTTGTGCGTGCCGGTGGTGTAGAAGTTGTGCAGCGTGGCGCCGTCCGGGTCGGCGATGCCGACCTTCACGCCCTTCGGCTGCAGCGCCATCGCCACCCCGGCGACGGTGCCGCCCGACCCGATGGCGCAGATGAAGCCGTCCACCTTGCCGCCGGTCTGCTCCCAGATCTCGGGGCCCGTGGTCTCGACATGGGCCTGCCGGTTGGCGACGTTGTCGAACTGGTTGGCCCAGATCGCGCCGTTGGGCTCGGTCTCGGCCAGCTTGGCGGCCAGCCGGCCGGAATAGCGCACGTAGTTGTTGGGGTTGCGGTAGGGCGCGGCGGGCACCTGCACAAGCTCGGCCCCGGCCAGCCGCAGCATGTCCTTCTTCTCCTCGGACTGGGTCTCGGGGATCACGATCACGGTCTTGAAGCCCATCGACGCGCCGACAAGGGCGAGACCGATGCCGGTATTGCCCGCGGTGCCCTCGACGATGGTGCCGCCGGGCCGCAACTGGCCC
>JBFKOW010000194.1:0-5906 GCA_041628615.1 Paracoccaceae bacterium
GATGGAAGCCGGCTCGTGCAACCCGGCGGGCGCCAGCGTGACCCGCGGCGGCGACGCCAACGGCCCCGCGGCGGTCTACGCGATCCGCAAGTGGGACGAATGGCTGCGCAACTATGCGCCTCCGGGCGCGGCCAGCTACGACTTCTACCAGTCGCTGCCGGCGCTGAGCCAGGGCAACGTGGCCCAGCAGATCTTCTGGTACACCGCGTTCACCGCCGACATGGTCGCGCCGCGTTCGGCCGGCAACAACACGGTGGACGAGGACGGCAACCCGCTGTGGCGGATGGCCCCGAGCCCGCACGGCCCCTACTGGGAAGAAGGCCAGAAGGTCGGCTACCAGGACGCCGGGTCGTGGACCTTCCTGAAATCCACCCCCTCGGACCGCGCGATGGCCGCCTGGCTCTACGCCCAGTTCGTGACCTCCAAGACCGTCGACACCCGCAAGTCCCATGTCGGTCTGACCTTCATCCGGGACAGCACGGTGAACCACGAGAGCTTCACCGAGCGCGCGCCGCGGCTGGGCGGCCTGGTCGAGTTCTACCGCTCGCCGGACCGGGTCCGCTGGTCGCCGACCGGCATCAACGTCCCCGACTACCCGAAGCTGGCCCAGATCTGGTGGCAGCAGATCGGTGACGTGAACTCCGGCGCCTTCACGCCGCAGGAAGCGATGGACCGCCTGGCCCAGGAAATGGACCTGGTCATGGCCCGGATGCAGGAGGCCGACGAGGCCGCGGGCGTCTACGGCGGCTGCGGTCCGCGGCTGAACGAGGAGCGCGACGCGCAATACTGGTTCGACCAGCCCGGCGCGCCGAAGCCCGCCCTCGAGAACGAGAAGCCGCAGGGCGAGACCGTCCGCTACGAGGACATCATCGCCCGCTGGCAGCAGTAGGCCGAAATCGGGCGGGGCGCCGGGACACCGGCGCCCCCTCCGCCATCGCCCGCCGGGAGACAGCCCCCTCCGCGGCCGGCCTCTCCCGACGTCGTCAATCGGCTGCAACGGTGCGATCCACCGCAAGGACAGACATGGCCCTCGAACTCTTCCAGGTGACAAAGCAGGTCGGCGCCGAGACCCATATCCACGAGACCTCGCTCGTGTTCGAGCCGGGCGGATTCAACATCCTGCTGGGCGCCACCAACGCCGGCAAGAGCACCCTGATCAAGCTGATGGCCGGCCTCGAACGCCCGACCAGCGGGCAGGTCCGGGTCGACGGCGCGGACGTGACCGGGGTCAGCCCGCAGAAGCGCAACATCGCGCTCGTCCACCAGTTCTTCATCAACTACCCGCACCTCAGCGTCTACGACAACATCGCCTCGCCGCTGCGGGTGAGCCGGCTCGACAAGGCCGAGATCGACCGCCGCGTCCGCGCCGCGGCCGACGTGCTGCAACTCGGCCCGATGCTCAAACGCCGGCCGCAGGAACTGTCCGGCGGGCAGCAGCAGCGCACCGCGCTGGCCCGGGCGATCGTCAAGGAATCGAAGGCGATCTTCCTCGACGAACCGCTGGCCAACCTCGACTACAAGCTGCGCGAGGAGTTGCGCGTGCAACTGCCCGAGATCCTTGCCGAACGGGGCACCGTGGTGGTCTACGCCACCTCCGAGCCGACCGAGGCGCTACTGCTGGGCGGCCATACCGCGCTGATCCACGAGGGCCGCGTCACCCAGTTCGGCCCGACCACCGGGATCTACCGCAGCCCGGCGAACCTCACCTCGGCGCGGGTGTTCTCGGATCCGCCGATCAACCTCGCCCCGGTCGAGAAGCAGGGCGCCGAGATCCGGCTGGGCGACCTGTCCTGGACCGCCGGCGGCACCGCCGCCCGGCTGCCCGACGGCAGCTACACGGTCGGCGTGCGGCCCCACCACATCGCCCCGTTCCGCCCCGCCGGAACCACCGTGCCGATCCGCGGCCGGATCGAGATCACCGAGCTGAGCGGGTCCGAGAGCGTCGCCCATTTCGCGCTGGGCGACCGCAACTGGGTCAGCCTGTCGCCGGGCACCCATCCCTACCGGGTGGGCGACGAGCACGAGTTCCACCTGATGCCCGAGCATTGCTACTATTTCGACACCGCCGGGGCGCTGGCCGCCACCGGCTCGGACGGGGAGCAGGCCCATGGCTGAGATCAAGCTCGACACCCTGCGCCACAGCTACGTCCCGGACCCCGCGACCGAGGACGACTACGCGCTGAAGCAGATTGATCTGTCCTGGGACAACGGCGGCGCCTATGCCCTGCTCGGCCCCTCGGGCTGCGGCAAGTCCACCCTGCTCAACATCATCTCGGGGCTGCTGGTGCCCAGCGAGGGCCGGGTGCTGTTCGACGGCGCCGACGTGACCGGCCTGCCGCCGGACCGGCGCAACATCGCGCAGGTGTTCCAGTTCCCGGTGATCTACGACACGATGTCGGTCTACGACAACCTCGCCTTCCCGCTGCGCAACCGCGGCGTGCCCGAGGAGCGGGTCGACGCCCGGGTCCGCGAGATCGCCGAGATGCTCGAACTCGAGGACCGGCTGCGCACCCGCGCCGCCAACCTCACCCCGGACAACAAGCAGAAGATCTCGATGGGCCGGGGGCTCGTCCGCGACGACGTCAACGTGATCATGTTCGACGAGCCGCTGACCGTGATCGACCCGGCGCTGAAGTGGAAGCTGCGGTCCAAGCTCAAGGAACTGCACCAGAAGATCGCGGTGACGATGATCTACGTCACCCACGACCAGACCGAGGCCCTGACCTTCGCCGACCAGGTGGTGGTGATGCAGGAGGGCCAGATCGTCCAGATCGGCACCCCGGTCGAATTGTTCGAGCGGCCCCGCCACACCTTCGTCGGCCATTTCATCGGCTCGCCGGGGATGAACATCCTGCCCTGCGAGGTGGCCGACGGCGCCGCGCGGTTCCAGGGCCGGCCGGTGGCGCTCGAGGGCGCGGTCACCCGCCGCGACGGCCGCACCGAGATCGGCGTGCGCCCGGAATACGTCCGGCTGGGCGAGGGCGGCATCCCGGCGGTGGTCCGCAAGGCCGCCGACATCGGCCGCCACACCGTGGTCGAGGCGATGGTGGGCGACACCGCCGTCAACGCCATCATCGACGGCCCGCCGCCCGAGAGGGGAACCGAGGTGGGCCTGAATTTCCTGCCCGAACAGACCCGGCTCTATGCCGACGGCTGGATCGCCACCGAGGGAGCCGCGTCATGAAGACCGAAAACCAGCGCGCGTGGTTCTTCGTGCTGCCGGTCCTGCTGCTGGTGGCGTTCAACGCGCTCGTGCCGCTGATGACGGTGGTCAACTACTCGGTGCAGGAGACCTTCGGCAACAACCAGTTCTTCTGGGCCGGCCTGCGCTGGTTCGAGGAGATCCTGCGGTCGGACCGGTTCCACGCCGCGTTGGGCCGGCAGTTCCTGTTCACCTTCACCATCCTCGCGATCGAGATCCCGCTGGGCATCGCGATCGCGCTGGCGATGCCGCGCAAGGGCTTCTGGGTGCCGGTCTGTCTCGTCCTGATGGCCCTGCCGATGCTGATCCCGTGGAACGTGGTCGGGTCGATGTGGAACATCTTCACCCTGCCCAAGATCGGGCTGATGGGCTACTTCCTCAATGACGTGCTGGGGATCCACTACGACATGACCCAGCAGCCGCTCGCGGCCTGGATCACCATCATCGTGATGGATGTCTGGCACTGGACCTCGCTGGTGGTGCTGCTGGCCTATGCCGGACTGATCTCGATCCCCGAGGCCTATTACCAGGCGGCCAAGATCGACGGCGCGTCGAACTGGGCGGTGTTCCGCTACATCCAGCTGCCCAAGATGAAGCGGGTGCTGACCATCGCGATCCTGCTGCGCTTCATGGACAGCTTCAACATCTACACCGAGCCCTTCACCCTGACCGGGGGCGGCCCGGGCAACTCCACCACCCTGCTGTCGATCGACCTCGTGAAGATCGCCCTCGGCCAGTTCGACCTCGGCCCGGCGGCGGCGATGAGCCTGATCTACTTCGCGATCACGCTGGCGGTGTCGTGGCTGTTCTACACCCTGATGACGAAGGACGAAAAATGAGACCGCGCAGCCTCATCCCGATCCTCTACATCGCGTTCCTGATGCTGCCGATCTACTGGCTGGTGGCGATGAGCTTCAAGACCACCAACGAGATCCTCGGCGGCTTCAGCCTGTTCCCGCAGGTCTGGACGCTGGACAACTACCGCGAGATCTTCACCGACCCGACCTGGTATTGGGGTTACATCAACTCCATCCTCTACGTGTCCATAAACACGGTGATTTCCCTCGCCGCGGCCCTGCCGGCGGCCTATGCCTTCTCGCGTTACCGGTTCCTCGGGGACAAGCACCTGTTCTTCTGGCTGCTGACCAACCGGATGGCCCCCGCGGCGGTCTTCGCGCTGCCGTTCTTCCAGCTCTACTCGGCGGTCGGGCTGTTCGACACCCATCTCGCCGTGGCGCTGGCGCATTGCCTGTTCAACATCCCGCTGGCGGTCTGGATCCTCGAGGGGTTCATGTCCGGGGTGCCCAAGGAACTGGACGAGACCGCCTATGTCGACGGCTATTCCTTCCCGCGCTTCTTCGCCACGATCTTCATCCCGGCGATCAAGGCCGGGGTCGGGGTGGCGGCGTTCTTCTGCTTCATGTTCTCCTGGGTCGAGCTGCTGCTGGCCAAGACCCTGACCGCGGTGGAGGCCAAGCCGATCGCCGCGACGATGACCCGGACTGCGTCGAGCGCGGGCTACGAACTGGGCCTGCTGGCCGCCGCCGGCGTCCTGACCATCGTGCCCGGCGCCATCGTCATCTACTTCGTGCGCAACTACATCGCCAAGGGCTTTGCCCTGGGGAGGGTCTGATGCGGCGTCTTCCGCTCTACATCCTGCTCGCCCTGCCGGCCGCCGCGCTGGCGCAGGGCTGGGGCAATGTCGGCCAGCCCCAGGAAGTGGTCTTTTCCTGGGCGAAGTGGTGGACCGAGCCGATGTTCTCGGGGTTCTGGATGGCCTGGACCCGGGCGACGCTGGCCTTCTTCCTGTTCGTCTTCGGCTGCATCGCGATGATGGCGGTGCTCGAGATGCGCCGGCCCGGCGGCGACGAGCGGGACGGGATCCTGGGCCTGACCACCACCCGGGGCGACCGGCTGTTCATCGGCCTGCTGGGGTCGGCCTACATCTTCCTCGCCTGGGTCGGCCTCGTCGGCACCCCGGTCTGGGCGCCGCTGGGCATCGCGGTGCTGTGGATGGGGTTCTGCTTCTGGAAGGTCTGAACCGGCCAGAGGCGCGGGGCGGCGGGCCGGTCTTCGGGCTATCTTAACGCTTGAGGGTCTAGGAAGCGGGGAACCCCATTCGCGGAGGCCCCGATGACCCCCATTCGCTCCGCCCGCGCGGCGTCCGTCCCCGGCTCGGAGGGCAGCCGCCCCGCGCCGGGCGGGAGGGCGCGCCGGTGATCCCGCGGTTCCGCGGCCTCGATTTCGGCAAGCTGCCGTTGAAGTGGCAGCTCGGCGCGCTGATGGCGGTCTTCGCGGCCGGGGTGCTGTGCCTCGGTCTCGCCTCGGTGGCGCAACTCCGGCACGTCGCCGCCGTCTCGCAGGTCGGCACGGCGTCCCACTGGCGGCTCGACGACACGGCGGACCGGGCGCTGTTCCTGATCGGACAGGCCGAAGGCGCGGCGCGCGCGGCCCCGGACGCGGACGGTTCCCGGACCGATCCGGCGCCGCTCGTGGCGGCCCTGTCGGCGCTGCGCGGGTCCGTGTCGGACCTCGACGCCGCCAACGCCGCGGCGACCGCCGCGCAGGCCGCGCTGGCGGCCGAAACCGACCGCATGGTCCGGCGGATCGGCCTGACCGGCCTCGCGGTGCTCGCGGTCTCGGCGCTGGTCTGGGGTGTGGTCGCGGCCTCGGTCACCGGGCGGCTGGGCCGGGTGGGCCGGGC
>JBFKOW010000195.1:0-5821 GCA_041628615.1 Paracoccaceae bacterium
ACCAGGATGAAGGTGATGCCGACCTCGCGCTGCAGCTTGATGAGTTCGACCTGCATCTGCTCGCGCATCTTCTTGTCGAGCGCCGACAACGGCTCGTCGAGCAGCAGCACCTTGGGCTTGAGGATCAGCGCCCGGGCCAGCGCCACCCGCTGCCGCTGGCCGCCGGACAGGGCATGCGCGGCGCGGGCGCCGAGGCCGGCAAGGCCGACCATCTCGAGCGCCTCGCCGATCAGCTTGGCCTTCTCGTCCTTCGAGCGCGGATCGCGGCGCAGGCCGAAGCCCACGTTCTCGCCCACGCTCAGATGCGGGAAGATGGCGTAGGACTGGAACACCATGTTGGTGGGCCGCTGGTTCGCCGGCACCCCCTTCATCGACTTGCCGGCGATGGTGAGGGTGCCCTCGGACACGTCCTCGAAACCGGCGATGGTGCGCAGAAGCGTGGTCTTGCCGCAGCCCGACGGGCCCAGCAACGAGAAGAACTCCCCGGCCCGGATCGACAGGTTGATGTCGCGCAGGGCGTGGTAGTCGCCGTAATACTTGTTGACGCCCTTCAGCTCGATCAGGTCGGTCACAGGAAGCCTCCGGTATCCTTGAGGCCGGCCCGGGCAAGGCCCCGGCGGCGGAAGTATTCTGCGGTCACCAGCAGGATGACCGAAACGGTGACGAGGATCGTCCCCAGCGCCATCACCGCCGGCAACTGGCCGGGAAAGCGGAGCATCCCCCAGATGTAGACCGGCATCGTCGGGTTCGCCCCCGACAGGAAGAAGGCGATGATGAACTCGTCGAGGCTGATGGTGAAGGAGATCAGCAGCGACGACACGATGCCCGGCGAAACCAGCGGCAGCGTCACCTTCACGAAGGCGCCCCAGCGGCTTTCGCCGAGGTCCATCGCCGCCTCTTCCATCGACGGGTCGAGGTTGGCGAAGGCGCCGTTCAGGATGGCGATGCAGAACGGGGTGCAGATCAGCGTGTGGGCGGCGATGATCGACCAGTTCGACAGGCCGATGTCGAGGATCTGCACGAAGACGATCAGCAGCGACACCGCCACGATGATCTCGGGCAGCACCAGCGGCACCATGATGAAGCCCAGCATCCCCTTCTTGAACGGCCACTTGTGCCGTGTCCCCGCCCGCGCCGCGCACAGCCCGAGGATGGTGGCGAAGACCGCCGACAGCACCGCGATGAAGAGCGAGTTCAGCACCGCGTCGTGCAGCGCGGTGATCGTCATCAGCTCCGCGAACCAGCGCGTCGAGAAGCCCTGCAGCGGGAAGGCGATAATCTGCCCGTCGTTGAAGGCGAAGATCGGCAGCAGCACGATCGGCGCGTAGAGGAAGATCAGGTAGCCGATGGCATAGATACGCAGGGTGTTCACCGCAGCCACCTCCGGTTCAGCCAGACGAAGGCGAGACTGATCGCGGTCACCGACAGCATCGCGAGGATCGCCAGCGTCGCCCCCAGCGGCGCGTTGTTGAGCCGCAGGAACTGGGTCTGGATCATCGTCGAGATCATCGCCCCCTCCGGCCCGCCGACAAGGCGCGGGGTGACGTAGTCGCCGATCGTGGGGATGAACACGATGAGCACCGCCCCGACCACGCCGGGCATCGCCAGCGGCAGGGTCACCCGGAAGAAGGTCGTCATCCGGTTCTCGCCCAGATCGCGCGACGCCTCGAGCAGCGACCGGTCTATCTTTTCCAGCGCCACGAAGATCGGCAGGATCGCGAAGGGCGCGAAGGCGTGGGCCAGGGTGATGACCACCGCGTTGGCGTTGTAGAGGATGAAGGTCAGCGGCTCGTCGATGATCCCGAGGTTCAGCAGCCCGGTGTTCAGCACCCCGTTGAAGCCGAGGATCACCTTCCACAGGAACACCCGGACGAGATAGCTGGTCCAGAACGGGATGGTGATCAGGAACAGCCAGATCGACTTGCGCGATGGCTGGACGTAGAAGCTCACGTAATAGGCGATCGGGAAAGCCAGCACCACGGTCACCACCGTCACGATCAGCGCGATGACCACCGACCGGCCCAGCAGCGTCAGGTAGATCTGCTCGCTCAGCGCCTCGCGGTAGTTGTTCAGCGTGAAGGTGGTGTCGATCTCCAGGAAGTCCTGGGTCCAGAACGAAAACAGGATGATCGCGCCGATCGGAAGGGCCAGAAGCAGCACCGCGTAGAGAAACGGCGCAGACACCAGCGCCAGCCCTGCCCTGGCGTCCTGTGACAACCCGCGCGATCCTGCCATGCCTGCCCTCTCCCGGTCCGGTCAGGTATCGACCTAGATACAGAGCGCGGCAAAGCGCAACGGGAAAAATTCGGCCGGGGCCCCGGCTGCGGCCCGGATCGCCCCGCGGAAACGCGAAGGGCGGCCACGCGGGCCGCCCTTGCGAATGTTCCGGTCCGATGCGGCCGGGCGCGCCTCAGCGCTTCGAGAACTGGAAGCTCCGGCGCGCCTTGCGCTTGCCGTACTTCTTGCGTTCCACCACGCGGCTGTCGCGGGTCAGGAACCCGGCCGCCTTGAGCGCGGCGCGCAGGGTCGGGTCGTAGAGCTGCAGCGCCTTGGACACGCCGTGCTTGACCGCCCCGGCCTGGCCCGAGAGGCCGCCGCCCTTGACGGTGGCCATCACGTCGAACTGGCCGTCGACGCCGGCGACCTGGAACGGCTGGCGCAGGATCATCTGCAGCACCGGCCGGGCGAAGTAGGTGTCGAGGTCCTTGCCGTTCACCGTGACCTTGCCGCTGCCCGGCTTGATCCAGACGCGGGCCACCGCGTCCTTGCGCTTGCCGGTGGCATAGGCGCGGCCGTGGGCGTCGCGGACCGGCTCGCGGTCCGGCGCGGCGGCGGCGGCCACGACGGCCTCGCCCCCGGCGACCTGGCCGAGTTCTTCGAGGGAGTTGATCTGGTCGGCCATCACGCGGTCCCCGTGTTCGTGCGAGTGTTCTTGGTGTTCATCGCCTTGACGTCGAGCACCTCGGGCTTCTGCGCCTCCATGCCGTGCTCGGCGCCGGCGAAGACCCGCAGGTGGGTCATCTGGCGGCGCGACAGGCGGTTGTGGGGCAGCATGCGCTTGACCGCCTGCATGACGACGCGCTCCGGGTGAGCGCCTTCGAGGATCTGGCCGGTGGTGCGGGACTTGATGCCGCCCGGATAGCCGGTGTGCCAGTAGTTCGGCTTGTTGCGCTTGTCGCCGGTCACCTGCACCTTCTCGGCGTTGATGACGATTACGTTGTCACCCATGTCCATGTGGGGGGTGTAGGTGGCCTTGTGCTTGCCGCGCAGGCGCATGGCGACGATCGAGGCGAGCCGGCCGAGAACGACGCCCTCGGCGTCGATCACGATCCATTTCTTCTCGATGTCCGCCGGGGTGGCGGTGAAGGTTTTCATGCTTGTCTTCCCGGGTCGGGTGGCTGTCTCTTGGATGGGCGGTGTCTAAGGCCCGCCCCCAATCCCGTCAAGGCCCGGTTTCCACAATTAATCACGCAAAAACAATGGCCTGTGTTTGCGGTATCAATTTACCCCACGGGTTTCGGCGGGATCGAGTAGGTCAGCGTGGCCCGCGCCACCGGCGCGTCCGCGCCCTCCGAGAACAGCCGCACGTCGACCACCGACAGGCTGCGCCCCAGCTTCAGCACCTCGGCCTTCGCCAGCACATCGCGCCCGGCCTCGGGCTTGCGCATGAAGTCGATCGAGCAGTTGGTGGTCACGGCGAGCGCCTCGGGGCCGATCCGGGCCATCGTCGCGACGTAGGCCGCGACGTCCGCCAGCCCGAACATCGCCGGGCCCGACACCGTGCCGCCGGGGCGCAGGTGCCGGTCACCCACCTTCAGCCGCATCACCAGCGCCTCGGCGTCCAGCCGCTCGATCTCGAACTCGCCCCGCACCTGGGGAAACACCTCGTCGAGGAAGGCCGCCATCTCCTTCGCCCCGATCCGGATGGTCATCGCTTTTCTCCCTGCGTCGCCCGGCCTAGTGTCGGGTCCGGACCTGATGACCCGGAAACAGGCAGGAGGACAAGATGGCCCTGGTGGAGCGGACGGACGATGGCGGCGTCGCGACGCTGACGATGAACAACCCGGACCGGCTCAACGCGCTGTCGGACGCGATGCTGGCGGCGCTGCAGGCCGAGTTCGACGCGCTGGCCGAGGACCGCAAGGTGCGCGCCGTGATCATCGCCGGGGCCGGCCGGGCGTTCTGCGCCGGGCACGATCTCAGGGAGATGCAGGCCGGGCGGCAGGCCGAGGACGGCGGCGCGGCCTATTTCAAGGACCTGTTCGACCGCTGTGCGAGGATGATGACGACGATCCGGATGCTGCCGCAGCCGGTGATCGCCCGGCCGCACGGCATCGCCACCGCCGCGGGCTGCCAGCTCGTGGCGAGCTGCGACATGGCGGTGGCCGCGGAGGGCACCCGCTTCGGCGTCAACGGGGTGAACATCGGGCTGTTCTGCTCGACCCCGATGGTGGCGCTGACCCGCAACATCGGCCGCAAGGCGGCGTTCGAGATGCTGTCCACCGGCCGCTTCGTGGAGGCCGACGAGGCCCAGCGGCTGGGCCTGATCAATCGCGTCGTGCCCGAGGCCGACCTGGCCGCCGAGACCGCCGCGCTTGCCGCGACGGTGGCGGCCAAGCTGTCGGGCGCGGTGCGGATCGGCAAGCGGCTGTTCTACGACCAGGCCGAGGCCGGGCTCGACGCCGCCTACGCCATGGCCAGCGCGGCGATGGTCGAGAACATGCTGCGCGCCGACACCGACGAGGGCATCACCGCCTTCCTCGAGAAGCGCAAGCCGAACTGGTCCGACGCCCCCTGAACCGGGTCAGTGATAGCTGAACTCCCCCACCACCGAGCGCCATTCGCCCGGCGCGATCAGCTTGCGGTGGGTGTAGCGCACCGAATGCAGCGGGCCGTCGATCTCGGCCTGCCAGAACTCGATGAAGCGGAACAAGCGCTCGTGATCGGGCGCCAGGTCGTAGTCCTGCCAGATGAAGCTGTTCAGCACCGCCGGGTGGTCCGGCATCCGGTAGAACATCTCGGCCGTGGTCAGGCCGTAGCCCTTCAGCAGCAGTTCGGTTTCGGTCAGGTCGCGGACGGTGGTGTTTCTGTGTGTCATGGCCTCAATACCCCACTTGTTCGTGGTCCCTGCACCGATGGCAGCACGAAGAAATTAATTGTCAATGAAAACAACGGATTGTCACCAGTCTCCCCCGGCTGCTAACAACCGGCCAAGGGCCGCATTGCCCCCCACCGCTGCCCTCTGGTATACCCTCCGCAACAACATCTAGCGGTCCCGGCGGGCCGGCGGCAAGACGGGCAAGATCACGTGAGCGACGATCCGGAAACACCTGAAAACACTGGGCAATCAACCGGCTCGGACGAGGCGCCAGGACGACCGATTCCAGAAGGTCCCTCGATCGACATCTCGCACGAGATGAAGACCGCCTACCTCGATTACGCGATGAGCGTGATCGTCAGCCGGGCGATCCCGGATCTGCGCGACGGCCTGAAACCTGTGCACCGCAGGATCCTCTACGGCATGCACGAGGCCGGCAACACCCACGACAAGCCGTTCCGCAAGTCGGTCCGCCCGGTGTCGGACGCGATGGGCAAGTACCACCCGCACGGCGACAGCGCGATCTACGACGCGCTGGTGCGGATGGCGCAGGACTTCTCGATGTCGCTGCCGCTGCTCGATCCGCAGGGCAACTTCGGCTCGATGGACGGCGACAACCCGGCAGCGATGCGCTACACCGTGGTCCGGATGGCGAAGGTCGCGCAATACCTCGTCGCCGACATCGACAAGGAAACCGTCGACTTCCAGGACAACTACGACGGC
>JBFKOW010000196.1:0-5760 GCA_041628615.1 Paracoccaceae bacterium
TCGCGTCGTAGGCCTTGAAATCACCGAAATACTTCGTGATCGCAGCCGTCAGCGTCGTCTTGCCGTGGTCAACGTGACCGATCGTGCCGATGTTCACATGCGGCTTGTTGCGTTCGAACTTTGCCTTGGCCATGGAGCCTCGCGCCTCATCGTCTGGGGGGCCGAAGGGCGGCCCGGTTCAACATCGCGCGCGGCATATTTTGATGCCGCGGGAAAATCAAGCAGGGTTCTGCCAGCTCAGGACCCGCCGGGCGCCTGCTGCGGCGGGGCCACGAGCGCCGGGTCGTCCTCGAGCACGTTGCCCTGCCGGATGGTGTCGTCCGCCTCCAGCGTCTCGGGCACTCCGCCGAACCATTGCGCGTTCTCGCGCATCGTCCGCTCCACCGCCCGCGCCGCGTTGAACGACAGCGCCTCCATCTGTTCCTGCCGGGTCTTGGTGAGGCCGGAGCCCAGCACCGGCACCGTGCAGCAGGCTTCGAAAACGGTCAGCCGGATCGGTTCTGGATTGAGCCGGGTGCGGGTCGCGTCGTCGTAGAAGTTCACCGAGAAGATCAGCACCGACTTCGGCGAGTAGACCAGCGGGATGCCGGGCAGGGCCAGCACGTAGGCCTCGACCGCGGTGCCGATGTGATAGGTCCGGTCGCCGCCGAACCGGTCGCGGAACCGGTCCTCCAGCGCCTTCTGCATCGCCGCGACCCATTCGCCGTCCTCGGCCCGGCGCGAGAAGGGGCCCAGGGTCGGGTCGGGGGCCACCGACAGGAGGTGCCCGGCGCGGAAATCGCCCAGCGGCTCGGCCGGGACGGTCAGATCGTCGCGGGCGCAGGCCGACAGCAGGCCGAAGGCCAAAAGGATGCAGACAAGACGCACGTTCGATCCCTCCGTAGACACCGGCCCTGCCTAGCCCAGCCCGGGGCGGGGCGCAATCGGCACCGGCCGCGTCGGTCCGAGCGCCGGACCCGGGTCAGGTGAACCGGTTGTCGCGGGGAAAGCCGCGCGGCGCCATGCGCCCGGCGCCGGCGCGCTGCCCGCGCCACTCGGCCAGGTCGTCGCCGGAAACGGTCCGGGTGCGGCCGGCGGGGTCGCGCCAGTTCAGGCCGTCGGCGAGGTCGAACGTGATGACGTCGCTCAACCCGCCATCCTTGTATTTCTGCAGCCGCACCCCCTTGCCGCGGCCCAACTGCGGCAGTTCGTCGAGGCCGAAGACCAGCAGCTTGCGGTTCTCGCCCACCACCGCGACGCTGTCGCCGGTCACCGGGGTGCACACCCGGGCGACGCCCGGGGCCTTGACGTTCAGCACCTGCCTGCCGGCGCGGGTCTGGGCGATCACCTCGTCCTCGGGCACGATGAACCCGTCGCCGAGGCTGGAGGCGACCAGCAGCCGCCCGCCGGGCCGGTGAATGCGGAGCGCGACGATCTCGGCCTCGTTCGGCAGGTCGACCATGAGGCGCACCGGCTCGCCCATGCCGCGCCCGCCCGGCAGGTTCGACGCCGCCAGCGTGTAGAACCGGCCGTTGGACCCCAGCAGCAGAAGCTTGTCGGTGGTTTCGGCGTGGAAGGTCAGGCCAGGCCCGTCGCCGTCCTTGAACTTCAGCTCGCGGGTCAGATCGATATGGCCGGTCATCGCCCGGATCCAGCCCATCTTCGAGCAGACAACGGTGATCGGCTCGCGCTCGATCATCGCCTCGATCGGCACCTCCTCGACCTCGGCGGCGGCCGCGAACGCCGTGCGGCGGGCACCGCCGGGGCTGTCCTTGCCGAAGGTCTTGCGGACCTCGCGGAGCTCGGATGCGATCCGTTTCCACTGCAGGCCCTCGTCGTCCAGCAGGTCCTCGAGGTCGGCGCGCTCGATCATCAGCGCGTCGCGCTCGCGGATCAGCTCCATCTCCTCGAGCCGGCGCAGCGACCGCAGGCGCATGTTCAGGATCGCCTCGGCCTGCACCTCGGTCAGTCCGTCCTCGGCGGCCGGGGGCGGGCTGACGTAATCGGCCTCGGATGTCGCGCGGACGTGGGGCCGACCCCAGTCCTCGCGCATCAGGGCGGCCTTCGGATCGTCGTCGTAGCGGATGATGTCGATGACCCGGTCGAGGTTGAGGAAGGCGATCAGGAAGCCTTCGAGCACCTCCAGCCGGTGGTCGATCTTGCCCAGCCGGTGCCGGGACCGGCGCAGCAGCACGTCGCGGCGGTGGTCGAGGAAGGCGCGCAGCACCTCCTTGAGCGAACAGACCTGCGGTGTCAGCCCGTCGATCAGCACGTTCATGTTGAGGCTGAACCGCACCTCCAGGTCCGAGTTGCGGAACAGCATCCCCATCAGCACCTCGAGGTCGACGTTGCGCGACTTCGGCTCCAGCACCAGGCGGATGTCGTCGGCGCTCTCGTCGCGGACATCGCCGAGGATCGGCACCTTGCGGGTCTGGATCAGCTCGGCCAGCTTCTCGATCAGCTTGGATTTCTGCACCTGGTAGGGGATCTCGGTGACCACCACCTGCCACTGGCCGCGGCCGAGGTCCTCGGTCTCCCACCGGGCGCGCAGGCGGAACCCGCCGCGGCCGGTCCGGTAGGCTTCGGCGATCTGCTCGGGCGGCTCGACGATCACCCCGCCGGTGGGGAAATCCGGGCCGGGGACGTGTTCGAGCAGGGTCTCGTCCCGCGCGTTCGGCGCCTTGATGAGATGCAGGCAGGCGCCGATCAGTTCGTCGATGTTGTGCGGCGGGATGTTCGTCGCCATGCCGACCGCAATGCCGCTGGACCCGTTGGCGAGCAGGTTCGGAAAGGCCGCGGGCAGGACGACCGGTTCGCGCAGGGTGCCGTCGTAGTTGTCGCGGAAATCGACGGCGTCCTCGGCCAGCCCCTCCATCAGCGCCTCGGCGGCGGCGGTCAGCCGGGCCTCGGTGTAGCGGCTCGCCGCCGGGTTGTCGCCGTCGATGTTGCCGAAGTTGCCCTGGCCGTCCACCAGCGGGTAGCGGATGGTGAAGTCCTGCGCCAGCCGGGCCATCGCGTCGTAGATCGCGGCGTCGCCGTGCGGGTGGTAGTTGCCCATCACGTCGCCCGAGATCTTGGCCGACTTGCGGAACCCGCCCGAGGAGGTCAGCCGCAGTTCGCGCATCGCGTAGAGGATGCGCCGATGCACCGGCTTGAGACCGTCGCGGGCGTCGGGCAGCGCCCGGTGCATGATCGTCGACAGCGCATAGGTGAGATAGCGCTCGCCGATGGCGCGGCGCAGCGGTTCGGCCAGCGGGTGCCGGGCGGGGGCGAGGTCGGTCTCGTCGCTCATGCGCTCCACTTATAGCCGCCGCCGCCCCACGGTCTAGCGGTTCCGTGCCGTGGCGCCACGAGATGGAGTGGCCGCCGGGCCGTGCGTATCCGATTTGCCTGCCGAAACAGTTCTTTGACGCTTTGCCCGGAAACTTCCCCTGACTCTCATGGCCTGTTTTGCTAAACCGGAACCAACGGTCCGGGGGGAGCGTTCGAGACGAGTGTCAGGCATCCGGAGGCCGTGCTTCGCCATGAAAAGGTTCATGCTCGCAACCTATCTGCTGCTCGGCTGGGGCTTCTATGTGCTCTCCGGCGGTCCCGACTTTGTGCCCGAGACCCGGGCCGACAGCCGCATCGCCGCGGGCCGGGCCGTGTCGGGCCAGCCGGAGGTGACCCGCGCCGCGGCGCCGGGCACCGACCTTGGCGCGCCCGCCGCACTGGCCGCCGCGGCGGTGGCCGAACCGGCGGTGGTCGCCGCCGCCGACACCGGCCGCCCCGGTCCCGAAGCGATGGTCCTGCAGGCCGGCCTGTCCGGTGCCGCCGTCCCGAACGGGACCGGGTCGGCCGCGCCGCAGACCGGCATCGCGGCCCCCGCCCCGGCCGCAGCGCCCGCCCCCGCCCCGGTCGCAGCGCCGGCCCCCGCCCCCGCACCGGCGGCACAGGACCAGGTCATCCTGTTCCAGAGCCTCGTCGAGGGGGCCCCGACGGTGGCCGACATCCTGCCCGACAGCGAGATCGCGGTGCTGGCGCCCGGCGGCGCCGCGGTGGCCGACAGCGCGGCAGCGGCACGGGTCTCGGGCGACATCCGGCAGGTCTCGGGCAGCCGGGTCAACCTGCGCAGCGGCCCGGGAACGGGCTTCGGGGTCATCGCCACGCTGACCCGCGGCACCGACGTCGAGGTCTTCGAGGTGACCGGCGACGGCTGGGCGCGGCTACGCAACGTCGCCACCGGGCAGGAGGGCTGGATGGCCGACCGGCTGCTCACCGGAGGCTGACTTGCGCAGCGGTCGTGCGCCCGGCACTAGGGGGCCATGACGCGATCGATCCTCATCACCGGATGCTCCTCCGGAATCGGCCATGACGCCGCCCATTACCTGCGGGACCGCGGCTGGCGCGTGTTCGCTGCCTGCCGCAAGGCCGAGGACTGCGCCCGGCTCGCCGCCGAGGGGCTGGAGAGCCCGCGAATCGACTACGCCGACCCGGCCAGCATCGAATCCGGGCTGGCCGAGGTGCTCGCCGCCACCGGGGGCACCCTCGACGCGCTGTTCAACAACGGGGCCCATGCCCTGCCCGGCGCCGTCGAGGATCTGCCGACCGACGGGCTGCGGGCGAATTTCGAGGCCAACGTCTTCGGCTGGCACAGCCTGACCCGGGCGGTGATCCCGGTGATGCGGGCGCAGGGGCATGGCCGGATCGTGCAGTGCTCCTCGGTCCTCGGCTTCGTGCCGGGGCTGTGGCGGGGGTCCTACGTGGCCAGCAAGTACGCGCTCGAAGGGCTGACCGACGTGCTGCGGATCGAGATGCGGGACACGCCGATCCACGTCATCACGATCCAGCCCGGGCCGATCACCTCGCGAATCCGGCAGAACTCGATCCCGCATTTCGAACGCTGGATCGACTGGCGGGCCTCGGCGCGGGCGTCGCAATACGAGCGGCAGCTGCGCAAGCGGCTCTACGACGACCGCGGCCCGGACCGGTTCGAACTGCCGCCGCGGGCCGTCTCGGTCGTGCTGCTGCGGGCGCTGCGGGCGCCGCGCCCGAGGGCACGCTACCGGGTGACGACGCCGACCCGGCTGATGTGGGCGGCCCGGCGGATCCTGCCGACAAGGGCGCTTGACTGGATGATCGCGCGGGGCTGAACCCTTGGCAGCGGCGGTCAAGCTGCTACATCGCGCCGGACGCACGCCGACCGGCCGCCAGCAAGGCCGCCAGCAAGAAGGACAAGACCATGGCTAGCTCTCCGCTGTTCTGGATCGTCGCCATCGCCTGCCTGATCGTGGCCGGGATCCTGATCTGGGGGGTCGGCAGCTTCGGCATGGGGGGCGATCCGAAGAAGGCGAACAAGATCATGCAATACCGGATCATCGCGCAGTTCGTCGCGGTGCTGCTGATCGTGGCCTTCGCGTGGATCGTCCGGAACAGCGGCAACTGAGTGGGGCGAAATGGTCGTTCTGAACAAGATCTACACCAAGACCGGCGACGACGGGGAAACCGCGCTGGGCAACGGCGCCCGTGTGGCAAAGCATTCCCTCCGGGTGAACGCCTACGGCACCGTCGACGAGACCAACGCCACCGTCGGGCTGGCCCGGCTGCACGCCGACGAGGCGCTGGAGGCCCGTCTGGCGGCGATCCAGAACGACCTGTTCGACCTCGGCGCCGACCTGTGCCGCCCGGACATGGAGAGGGACGCCGAGGCCGAGTATCCGCCGCTGCGGATGACCGCCGGACAGGTGGCCCGTCTCGAGACCGAGATCGACGGCATGAACGAGGCGCTCGAGCCGCTGCGCA
>JBFKOW010000197.1:0-5754 GCA_041628615.1 Paracoccaceae bacterium
ACCCCCAGCCCCGAGATCGCGTAGGTGCGGAGCAGGATCATCGGGCGGGCAGCACGGTGCCGGCGCAGGCGCCGAAGCCGATCCGCCCGCCCCGCCCTTCCGCCGCGCCGCGCAGGATCACGGTGTCGCCGTCCTCGAGGAACAGCCGCGTCTCGTCCTGCGCCAGCGCCACGGGCTCGGTGCCGCCGCGGGTCATTTCCATCAGCGAGCCCAGCGACCCCGGACCCGGGCCGGAAATCGTCCCGGACCCGAGCAGGTCGCCGGCCCGCATCGGGCAGCCGCAGGCGCTGTGGTGGGCCAACTGCTGCGCCGCCGAAAAATAGAGCTCGCGGGCATTGGTCCGGGCAATGACGGTTTCCGGCCCGCGCGCCGTCCTCAGCCCGACCTCGAGCGTGATGTCGAGAAGCATCGGCCCGTCATCGGCGATGTAGGGCAGCAGCGGCACCTCGCGCGGCGGCGGGCCGGCGCGGAACGGCGCCAGCGCGGCGGCGGGCACGATCCACGGGCTGATCGTGGTCGCCGCCGCCTTGGACTGGAACGGACCCAGCGGCTGGTATTCCCAGGCCTGGATGTCGCGCGCCGACCAGTCGTTGAGCAGGACGTAGCCGAAGATGTTCGCCTCCGCCTCGGCCACCGACAGCCGGCCCTCGGAGGGCACCCCCACCACCGCGCCCAGTTCCAGTTCGAAATCGAAGCGTTCCGTGGGCCCGAACCGGGGCATCGCGTCGTCGGGGCCGCGGATCTGGCCCTCGGGCCGCCGGACCCCGGTCCCCGAGACCACCACGGACGAGGCCCGGCCGTTGTAGCCGATGGGCATGTGAAGCCAGCTTGGCGGCAGCGCCGCGCCCGGTCCGCGCAGGATCGCGCCGACATTCTCGGCATGATGGCGGCCGGCGTAGAAATCGGTGAACTCGGCGACCCGGAACGGCAAGTGCAGGCCAGCCTCGGCCATCGGCACCGAGAAGGTGGCCACGGCATCCTGCGCCGCCTCGTCCGCGCCCTCGGCCAGAAGCGCGGTCAGCCGGGCGCGATAGTCCGCCCAGACCGCTGGTCCCAGTTCCATGAAATCGTTCCAGAACGGCGCGTCCAGCACGTCCGCCTCCGGATCGGCCCGCAGGATGCCCGCCGCCTCCAGCCCGGTCGCGTCGACGATCCGGTCGCCGATCGCCACACCGCAGCGCAGGTCGCCGTCGCCCACCGAGAACACGCCGTGGGGCAGGTTGGCGAGCGGGAAATCCGCGACGGCGGCATTGGCGCTGTCGATCCAGCTACGCTGTGGCATCAGGCGGGCTCCGGCGGCGGCGGCGGTAGCGGGATCGTGGTGCCGTCGCCGCCGATGGTCAACGGGCCGGGCCAGTGCGGGCGGATCGCGGCCTGCCAGTCCTCGGCGCCGAAGGCGGGATCGTCGCTGGGGATCAGGTGGTGCAGCGCAAGATGCCCCACTTCGGCCCGCGCGGCGAGGCGCGCAACGGACACCGCCGGGCTGTGGGACCGTTCGAGATGCACCCGCAGCCGGTCGTCGCCATTGCCGACGCGGGCGCAGAGCGCGTCGATACCGGATTCGAGCATGGCTTCGTGAACCAGGACGTCCGCCCCCCGCGCGAAGGCGTCCATTTCCGGCATCGGCGCGGTGTCGCCGGACAGGACGACGGACCGGCCGGCGTGCTCGAAACGCAGCGCGAAGCTGTCCGCGACCGGCGGGTGGAGGTTGCGGATGGCGCGCAGGCGCAGCCCCGCGACGTCCGTCTCGCCGGGTTCGAGCCGGCGCAGATCGGCCAGCGGCGCCAGCGGCGGCCGGCCCTCGTCCCGCTGGCGCAGGTCGATGTCGTAGGCCATCGCGGCGAGGAACCCCTGCCAGTAGGCCGCCAGGCCATGCGGCCCGAGGACCGGGACAGGGCGTTTCAGACCGGCGGTCCAGGCGGTATGCAGCAGCGGGCCGAGTTCGAGGTAGTGATCCGAATGGAGATGGGTGATGACGATGGCGTCGAGGTCCGTCAGCGCCACGCCGGCATCGCAGACCCCGCGCGCCGCCCCCAGGCCCGCGTCGACCAGGACCCTGCGGCCGCCCATCCGCAGCAGCGTCGCGGTCGGCATCGGCGTGCCGGGCCGGATCGCCGGGCCGCCCTTGGTGCCCAGCAGCGTCACCCCCTCTGTCATCGCCCCGTCGGTCACTTCTCGCCCGGCGTGCCGTCGAATTTCTTCTCCAGCCCCAGCCAGCAGTCGATGTAGTCGTCCTGCAGCGGCGCCTCGCGGGCGGCGAAGCGGGTCAGGTGCTGGGGGAACCGGGTCTCGAACATGAACGACATCGTGCAGTCGAGCTTGTCGGGGCCGAGATTGGCGCGGCTCGCGGCCTCGAAGGCCTCGCGGTCCGGCCCGTGCGGCAGCATCATGTTGTGGAGCGACAGCCCGCCGGGCGCAAAGCCCTGCGGCTTGGCGTCGTACTGGCCGTAGATGTTGCCCATCAGTTCGGACATCACGTTCTTGTGGTACCAGGGCGGGCGGAACGTGTCCTCCGCCACCGACCAGCGTTCGCGGAACAGCACGAAATCGATGTTCGCGGTGCCTTCGACCCCGGACGGCGCGGTCAGCACGGTGAAGATCGACGGGTCGGGATGGTCGAACAGGACCGCGCCGACCGGGCAGTAGTCGCGCAGGTCGTACTTGCAGGGCGCGTAATTACCGTGCCAGGCCACCACGTCGAGCGGGCTGTGGCCGATTTCGGTCACGTGGAACTGGCCACACCACTTCACGGTGACGGTCGACGGCGTCTCGCGGTCCTCGAAGGCGGCGACCGGGGTCTTGAAGTCACGCCGGTTGGCCATGCAGTTCGCCCCGATCGGGCCGCGCGCCGGCAACTCGAATTTCTGGCCATAATTCTCGCAGACGAAGCCGCGCGCCGGCCCCTCGACCAGTTCGACCCGGTAGACCAGCCCGCGCGGCAGCAGCGCGATCTCCTTCGGTTCGAGATCGATCACCCCCAGCTCGGTGAGAAAGCGCAGCCGCCCTTCCTGCGGCACCACCAGCAACTCGCTGTCGGCGCTGTAGAAATAGGCGTCCACCATGCTCTCGGTGACGAGGTAGACATGGGCCGCCATGCCGGTCTGGGTGTTCACGTCCCCCGCCGTCGTCATCGTGCGCATCCCGGTCAGCCAGGTCAGCGGGGTGTCGGCATGGGGCACCGGGTCCCAGCGGTATTGCCCGAGGCTGACCACCTCGGGATCGATATGCGGCGCGGATTTCCAGTAGGGCAGGTCGATCCGGGTGAAGCGGTGGGTGTGCTTGACCGAGGGCCGGATGCGGTAGCACCAGGTCCGTTCGTTGCGGTGGCCCGGCGCGGTGAAGGCGGTGCCGGAGAGCTGTTCGCCGTAAAGGCCGTAGTTGCAGCGCTGCGGCGAGTTGCGCCCGCGCGGCAGCGCGCCGGGCAGCGCCTCGGTCTCGAAGTCGTTGCCGAACCCCGGCATGTAGCCCGGCGTGATCCCCGCCATCCCGGCGGCGGGGGTCGGGTCGGGCGCATCGCTGTGGCCGCTCATCGGCGTGGTCCTTTCCGGCTAATCCGTTTCATTGGCAACTTGTTCGCGCGACGCCAGCAGCCGCAGCGCCCGTTCCACCACCACCCGTTCGGCCAGCCCCAGCCGGCCGGTCAGGGCGGCGTCGAATCGCAGCGCCTCGGCGGCCAGCGCATCATGCAGCGCGCGGCCCGCCTCGGTGAGCGACAGGGTCTCGCGCCGCCGGTCGGCCGGGTCGGGGTCGCGGGCCAGCAGGCCGCGCCCGGCCATCCGCTCCACGACCCTTGAAACGTTGCTCTTGTGCAGCGCGGTGGCGGCGCAGATCGCGGCCGCCGTCATCGGCCCGGCGCGGCCCAGGTGGGCCAGCACCCGCCAGTCCGCCCGGCCCAGCCCGGCGCGGTCCCGGCACACAGCCTCGAACGCGGCGCCGGTCTCTTCGGCGGCGCGGTGCAGCAGGAAGGGCAGGAACCCGGCGAGGTCGAAGCCGGGATCGGACGGCGCAGCGGGTTGGCGCGCTACTTGTTTCATGTGCAACTAATATCACGGAGCCACGCGCCCCGCAACCGGCCCCGTCAGAGGCCCGGCCCGATCGCCGTGGCCTTGACCACCGCGTGAACCTGCGCGCCGGGGCGGAGGTCCAGCGCCCGCGCCGACCGGCGGGTGAGCCGGGCCAGCAGCCGCGCCTCGCCGGCGGCGAGTTCGATGTCGACCCGGCCGGCCTCGGCCCCGGTCACCGACAGCACCCGCGCCGGCAGCACGTTGAGCGCCGACAGCCCCTCGGGCCGGCGGTCCGACAGCATGATGTCCTGCGCCGGGATGCGCAGCCGGATCAGGGTTCCCGGCAGCATCCCCTGCCCCGGCAGCACGAGGTCGCCCGCCGGGGTCGAGACCCGCACCAGCCCGTCCTCGTCCTCCGCGCCCTCCACCCGGCCCGGCAGCACCGCCCCGGCGTCGCGCTGCGACAGGGTGCGCCCCGCCGCCGGGTCCGCAAGCACCTCGCCCAGCGGCCCGCTCCGCGCCACCCGGCCATTGTCGAGCAGGACCATCGTCGAGCCCAGCCGCGCCGCCTCGGCCACGTCGTGGGTGACATAGAGGATCGGCAGCGCGAACTCGTCCCGCAGCCGTTCGAGATAGGGCAGGATCAGTGCCTTGCGGTCGGCGTCGAGCGCGGCGAGCGGCTCGTCCATCAGCAGGATCGCCGGGTTCGACATCAGCGCCCGGCCCAGCGCCACCCGCTGCCGCTCGCCCCCCGACAGCGCCGCCGGACGGCGGGCCAGCAGACCCTCCAGTCCAAGGAGCGCGATCACCTTCTCGGCGTCCGTGTCGCCGCCGTAGCGCAGGTTCCCGGCCACCGTCAGGTGCGGGAACAGCCGGGCGTCCTGAAAGACGTAGCCGACATGCCGGCGGTGCACCGGCCGGTCGATCCCGGCGCCGCTGTCGAACAGCACGCGCGCCCCGACCGCGATCCGGCCTGCGTCGGGCCGCAGCAGCCCCGCGACCGCGTTGACCACCGAGGTCTTGCCTGATCCCGACTTGCCGAACAGCACCGTAATACCCGCCGGGGCCTCGAAGTCGACGTCGAGCCGAAACCCGCCCAAAGCCTTCTGGACCCGCACCGAGATCATGCGCCCACCCGCGCCGCCGCCCGCCGCGACAGCCATTCCGCGGCCAGCAGGGCCAGCGCGGCGATCGCCAGCGCCAGCAGCGACAGGCCGAGGACCTGCGCCTCGCCGCCGGGCCGCTCCAGCGCGAGGTCGATGAGCAGCGGCAGCGTCCGGGTCTCGCCCGGGATCGACGACACGAAGGTGATGGTCGCCCCGAACTCGCCCAGCCCCTTGGCGAAGGACAGCACCGCCCCGGCGAGGATCCCGGGCCAGATCAGCGGCAGCGTGACGGTCAGGAACACCCGCACCGGCCCCGCGCCCAGCGTCCGCGCCGCGTCCTCGAGCTTCGGGTCCGCCGCCTCGAGCGACAGCCGGATCGCCCGCACCATGAAGGGCAGCGCCATGATCCCGGCGGCCAGCGCCGCGCCGCTCCAGCGGAAGGCCAGCACGACGCCGCGCTCGGCAAGCCAGCCGCCCAGCGGCGCCTGCGGCCCGAATGTGACGAGCAGAAGGTAGCCGGTGACCACCGGCGGCAGGACCAGCGGCAGGTGGGCGACGAGGTTAAGCAGCCCGCGCCCCCAGAACCGCCGCCGCGCCAGCAGCCACGCGATGCACAGCCCGACCGGCAGGTTCACCAGCGTCGC
>JBFKOW010000198.1:0-5588 GCA_041628615.1 Paracoccaceae bacterium
CGTTTCGGGGGCCGCCGCCAGCGGCGATTTCCGCCCCCGCGACATGCGGATCGTCAAGAATGCGTGAGAGCCTGAGCGCCGATCTCCTCGACTGGTACGACGCCCATGCACGCGAGATGCCGTGGCGGGTGGGCCCGGCGGCGCGGCGCGCGGGCGCGCGGCCCGATCCCTACCGGGTGTGGCTGTCCGAGATAATGCTGCAGCAAACGACCGTGGCGGCGGTGCGCGACTATTTCCACCGCTTCACCGCCCGCTGGCCAAGGGTCGAGACCCTTGCCGCCGCCGAGGATGCCGAGGTGATGGCCGAGTGGGCCGGGCTTGGCTACTACGCCCGCGCCCGCAACCTGCTAAAATGCGCCCGCGCTGTCGTCGCCGATCACGGCGGCCGGTTCCCGTCCGACCGGGACGCGCTGCTTTCCCTGCCGGGGATCGGCCCCTACACCGCCAGCGCGATCGCGGCCATCGCGTTCGACCGGCCCGCCGTGGTCGTCGATGGCAACGTCGAGCGGGTGATGGCGCGGCTCTTCGACATCCACACGCCGCGGCCCCGGGCCAAGCCCGAAATCACCGCGCGCGCCGCAGAACTGACGCCCGGGAACCGGCCGGGGGACTACGCGCAGGCGGTGATGGACCTTGGCGCCACGATCTGCACCCCGCGCAGCCCGGCCTGCGGCATCTGCCCCTGGCGCGACCCCTGCGCCGCCCGCGCCGCCGGGACCGCCGCCGACCTGCCCCGCAAGGAGCCGAAGGCCGAGAAGCCGACCCGGTTCGGCACCGCCTACGTGGTCCGCCGGGCCGACGGCGCGGTCCTGCTCGAGACCCGGCCCGACCGGGGCCTTCTGGGCGGGATGCTGGGCTGGCCCACCACGGACTGGACCGCCGAACCGGACCCGGCCCCGCCGCTCGCCGCCGACTGGACCGGGGTCGGCGAGGCGCGACACACCTTCACCCATTTCCACTTGCGCCTCGCCGTCGCCGCGGCCACGGTTCCGATCGAGGCCCGCCCGGACCGCGGCGGCTTCGTCGCAGCGTCAGACTTTCGCCCGAAATCCCTGCCAACCGTGATGCGAAAGGTCTGGGACCTGGCGCGGACGGACCCCGCCGTCGCGGTTCGCGGCCGGGACCGAGGGTGACCGGCCCCCGGCGACCCCAAGGATCGAGACAAGGACCGACATGACCGCCACCGCCCGCACCATCCCCGCCGCCAAGGTCGCCCGGCTGACAAGCGCGCTGCCGTTCTGGCTGTCGCTGGCGCTTGTGCCGCTGATCTGGGTCAGCGCGGCGAACGGCGGCTGGACAATCCTGCTGGTGCCGGTCTGCACCTGGTATCTCTTCGCGCTGATCGACCTGTTCGCCGGGCTCAACACCGACAACGCGGACACCGCCACGCCGGAGGGCGCGCTGCGCTGGTACCGGCTCATCACCCTGGTCTGGCCGCCCGTCCAGGCGGCGACGCTTCTCGGGCTGCTGACCTACGTCGCCGCCACGGATCACCTGTCGCCGGTCGGCGAATGGGGGCTGTTCGCGGCCTTCGGCGTCATCACCGGGACCATCGGGATCAACTACGCCCACGAACTCATGCACCAGCGACCGAGAGTCGAGCGCTGGCTCGCCGACATCCTGCTGGCGATGGTGCTCTATTCGCATTTCCGGTCCGAGCACCTGCTGGTCCACCATCGTTATGTCGGCACCCCGCGGGACCCGGTGACCGCCCGCTACAACGAGGGGTTCCACCGGTTCTTCCCCCGGGTGCTGCGGCAAAGCGCGGCGTCGGCCTTCCGCGCCGAGGCGGCGATGCTGGCGCGCAAGGGCAGGCCGTGGACGGACCGCGCCAATCCGTTCTGGCGCTACGCAGCGCTGCAGGCCGGGTTCGTCGCTCTCGCCCTCGCCATCGCGGGGCCGTGGGGCCTGTTCCTGTTCCTGACGCAGGCCTTCGTCGCGGTCTGGCACCTCGAACTGGTCAACTACGTCGAGCATTACGGCCTGACCCGGAAACATCTTGGCGAGGGCAAGTACGAGCCCGTCCGGCCGCATCACTCGTGGAACGCGGCGCACCGGGTGTCGAACTGGCTGCTGATCAACCTGCAGCGCCACTCGGACCACCATTTCAAGCCTGACCGGCGGTTCCCGCTCTTGCAGACCCACGACGAGAGCGCCGCGCCGCAACTGCCCTACAGCTACCCGGTGATGGGGCTGATGGCGATGGTTCCGCCGCTGTGGCGCAGGCGGATGAACCCGCGCGTCCGGGCCTGGCGGCGGCGCTACTATCCCGAGATCGCGGACTGGGACGCCTACAAGGCCGGCACCAATCCACAGCCCCGGTAGCGGCACGGGCGTGGGCGCGGACCCCGAAACGGCAACGGCCCGCGCCATGGCGGGCCGAGCGGTTGTTTCCCGGAAGCCGGAGAGAGGTCAGGCGGCCTTGCGCCGGCGGGCCACAGCGCCGAGGCTGGCCAGCCCCGCGGCCAGCAGAACCACCGAGGCCGGAAGCGGAACCGGGGGCGGGTTTTCTCCACCGCTGCCGGGAACCGACCTGACCTGAATGCCGTCGATGGAGAAGCCGTCATTGCGCTTGTAGGTCGTGCCGCCCATCGAGGAATAGTTTCCGAGGATAACCTGCGCCGAGGTGACTGCGCCGCCGAAATCGATCTCGACGAGCTGATCGCTGCCGTTCGGCAGCTTGCCCCCGGTCCGCAGTTCGCGGCTGTCGGTTCCGGTCGTGATCCGCAGGTAGGCCCCCACGTCGCTGGCGTCCGACAGGACGAACTGCAGCTTCGTGAAGCTCAGACCTCCGTTCAGCGCGACGTCCCAGATCATGCCGTAGGTGTCGTTGCTGTCGAGGAACCACGCTCCGCCGGTCGGGGTGGCGTTGTCGCGGCCGAAAACGTTGCCGTCGCGCAGGGCGAGGAAGTGGCCGGTATTGCCCGAAAGCTGCGTCACCGTGCCGCCGCTTCCGACGCCGCCGATGGTCGAGAAGGTGCCAACCGCGGTCGCCAGCGACGCGCCGACCTCGCCTTCGCCTTTCGATGCGCCGAGGGCTTCGAAGTCCTCGCCGATATTCGCGCCGGAGCCGAACGCGCCGTTGTAGGTCGCGGCATCGAAGATCGAGACCGAGATCGTGGCGGCGCCGGCCGAAACGGCCCAGACCGACAGGGCGACGGTGGCGCAGAAGCTCTTGAGAACAGACATGGAATCACTCCTGGAATCGTGGCTGAAATTGGGCGGGATTGGGGCAAGTCGCAATCGAAATCCGTGCGACAGACTGTTTCCGTCGCGTGACTCGCACTTGGACCGTGACGGCGGATCGCGCCGGGCGGGAACAGAAAAAAGCCCCCGCCACGGGGGCGGGGGGAGGTGTGTGCCTGGCCTGTGAGGGGGCCGCAGGCACCGGCGGTATCGGGTGCGATCAGTCGCGCATCTCGGCGCGGACCTGCTGTCGCAGGATGTCGATCGGGATGGTCTGGCCGTCGCGCTTGAAGTGCCAGTAGGTCCAGCCGTTGCAGGACGGCGCGCCTTCCAGGTGGGCACCGACCTGGTGGATCGAGCCCTTCACGTCGTCCCCGACGAGGGTGCCGTCGGCCCGGACCTTGGCCATCTGGCCGCGGGCATTGACCAGCATCTCGCCGGGCCGCAGCATCCCGCGCTCGACAAGCTGTCCAAAGGGGACGCGGGGTTCGGCCCGTTTCGAGGTGGTGACCTGCAGGGCGTCGCGGTCGAACTTGCGGATCCGGCCCAACCGCTTCTCGGCCACCGCGCGGTAGGCCGCCTCGCGTTCGATGCCGATCCAGTCGCGGCCCAGCATCTTGGCCACGGCGCCGGTGGTGCCGGTGCCGAAGAACGGGTCCAGCACCACGTCGCCGGGATGCGTCGTGCCGAGGATGACCCGGTGCAGCAGGGCCTCGGGCTTCTGGGTCGGGTGGGCCTTGCCGCCGTCCGAGTCCTTCAGCCGCTCATGCCCGGTGCAGATCGGCAGCACCCAGTCCGAGCGCATCTGGACGCCCTCGTTCAGTTGCTTGAGCGCCTCGTAGTTGAAGGTCGGCCGGGCGGATTCCGATTTCGACGCCCAGATCAGCGTTTCGTGCGCGTTGGTGAACCGCTTGCCGCGGAAGTTCGGCATCGGGTTGGACTTGCGCCAGACCACGTCGTTGAGGATCCAGAACCCCTGGTTCTGCAACTCCGCCCCGAGCCGGAACACGTTGTGATAGCTGCCGATGACCCAGATCGCGCCGTCCGGCTTCAGCAGGCGGCGCGCCTCGGTCAGCCAGTCGCGGGTGAAGGCGTCGTAGGCGGCGAAGCTCTCGAACTGGTCCCAGTGGTCATCGACTGCGTCGACATGGGAATTGTCCGGCCGGTGCAGGTCGCCGCGCAATTGCAGATTGTAGGGCGGATCGGCGAAGATCAGGTCGATGCTGGCGTCCGGGAGGCCGCGCATCACCTCCACGCATTCGCCGTCGAGGATCGTGTTGAGCGGCAGCGCCGGGGCGCCGTCGCGGGGTTTCGTCTTCGTCATCGTCTCTGCCTCGGTCCCCGGCGCCTTTGCGGCGCTCGTTGGTTGAGCCAAAGATGAGTCAGGCACGAGTCGCTGTCAAAAAATAAATTGAATCAGCGGCTTACAGATTAGGCTTGATACAAGATATTGCGCACCGGGGCGAAGGACCGTCTATGATGTGGGGTCGGCCCGAGATCTTCGAGCGCCGCCCGGTGCATCGCGGTCACATATCCCGCGTTCCGTTCCCAGCCGTAGCCCGGATACTGTTGCGCAAGTTCCACCATGATCGCGTCGCGGCACACTTTCGCCACAATCGAGGCCGCGGCGATGGACAGGGACAGCGCATCGCCGCGGACGATTGCGGTGGCCTGGCCGGCCAGGCCGGCGGGGACCATGTTGCCGTCGATCAGCACGTGGTCGGGCGGCAGCGGCAGCCCGGCCACCGCCCGCTCCATCGCGAGATGGCTGGCCCGCAGGATGTTCAACCGGTCGATCTCGTCGACGCTGGCATGGGCGATCGACACCGTCGCCACTTCGGCCAGCTCTGCGGCCAGGCGCGCCCGCCGAGCGGCGGCGAGGGTCTTGCTGTCGGCGAGGCCGAGCGGCACGCGGCCGGGATCGAGGATCACCGCCGCCGCCGTGACCGGTCCGGCCATCGGGCCGCGCCCGACCTCGTCGACCCCTGCGACGATCAGGTGCCCGGCGGCGCGCGCGCGTTCTTCGTGGGTCAGGTCGGGTCCGGGCATGGGCCTATCTGGCCGCGCCGGACCCCGAGGTCAATCGGCGCGCAAGGTGGCGGGGCGGAAGGCCATGTCCGTCCTTCCGCCCCACCGTCCCGGACCCTTGGGGGTGGCCCGGGTCTGCTCGACTCCGCATCCGGCCTCTTGCGGGCTCAGAAACGGGCCATCGTGAACCCCGACTGCCGGAGGCAGGCCGGGTGGTAGCCGTGCCGCACCCCGCGGTCGGTGCGGACGGTCATCTCGCACCGGGCGGGCAGCCGGTCGGCGTAGCGGTAATTCCGGTTCAGGCAGCGGCGGGCGAAGAACCGCACCGGGCCGTGGCGGGTTTCGACCCGGCGGAGGCATTCGCCGGGCAGGAC
>JBFKOW010000199.1:0-5568 GCA_041628615.1 Paracoccaceae bacterium
CATGCGGGCGGCGGACGAAACCTTCCTGGTCTTCGCGGGGATGCGGAACGAGGGTCCGTTCATCGTCGAATGGGTATCGTGGTACCGGATGCTGGGCTTCGAGATCCTCGTCGCCACCAACGACTGCACCGACCGGTCGGCCGAGCTTCTCGACACCCTGGCCGGCCACGGCTGGCTGACCCATGTGACGCACGCGCCGCCGCCGGGCACCCATCCCAAGCTGTCGGCCTACGCCGCCGGCCGCGCCCATCCCCGGACCGCCGCCGCCGACTGGGTGCTGGTCTGCGACGTGGACGAGTTCCTCGTGCTGCACGCCGCCGACACGATCCGGGACTTCATCGGCGACGGCGAGCGGGATTTCCTCGGCATGGCCTTCTCGTGGCGCTGCTTCGGCACCGCGGGCCGGTCGGTCTACGAGGACGGCCTCGTCCATCGCCAGTTCCGCCGCTGCGGCCCGCCGGGGATGACGCCCAACGGCCAGTTCAAGTCGATGTTCCGCCGCCCCCGCGGCTTCGCCGCGTGGTCCGACCACACGCCGCTGCGGCTCAGGGGGACCTGGGGCGCGGGCGGCAACATCTGGGTCAATTCCGCCGGCCAGCACCTGCGCCGCTTCGACGACCGCGCCAACCACCCGATCCGCCATCTCTACCCGGCCGAGCGGACCCACGTGGCGGCGCAGATGAACCACTACATCCTGCGATCGCGGGAAAGCTTCGAGATGAAGCGCGGCACGCCCAGCGCCTCGGCCGGCAAGGACCGCTACACCGACCGGTTCCTGAAGGCCCATGACCGCAACGGCTTCAAGGACACGACCGCGCTGCGCTTCGCCGCCCGGTTCGACCCGGTCCATGCCGCGGCGATGGCCCTGCCCGGGGTCGCCCGGCTGCATCACCTGTGCTGCGCCGACTACGTCGCCCGGCTTTGCGCCCACCAGGGCCGCGACCCGGCGGAGGACCCGCGCTGGACCCGGCACATGGCGGCGGCGGAGGCGGCGGCGGGCTGACCTAGTCCCGCCGCGACGTGCCGATCGCGCGGCCGAGGTCGTGGACCAGAGTTCCGGCCATCGACCGCATCACCATCAGCTCCAGCGTGTCGCCGTCGATCCGGGTGACCGATCCGGTCATGTGGCCGATCAGGGTCCGCGCCGTCGTGCCGGGGGCGAAGGCGGCGGGGCGCAGGTCGAGCGGCACCAGCCGGGCCAGCACCTCGGGCCCCGCCGGTCCGGCAACCCGCGCCACCGCCCAGCCGTCGGACTGGTCGACCAGCGCGAGGTCCCGTCCCGCCGGCGGCGGCGCGCCGGTGAGCAACGCCTGCCCCGGCGCCATCCAGATCAGCCGCTTGCCGCCCCGCTCCGCCGCCGAGACCCGGCCCGGGTCGGGAAACGGCAGCCCGGAGACCCGCGGCGCGCTGCCCCGCCGGACCATGACCAGCGTCATCGGCCCCGGATCGGCGGCGCTGACGGCGATCCCCGGCCCCGACAGTGGCAGCCGCCCGGCGAAGGGGTCGGTGGCGACGAGCCTAACCACGCATCCGCCCTCCCTCGGGGTCGAAGGCCACCGGCGGGACCACTTCGCACAGGGTCTCGACGCCGCGCATCCGGTCCACCAGCCGCACCACCTCGCCGATGCGCTCGGGCCCGCGCACGAGGAAGCCGAGGCCGAAGTCGTGGCCGAGGCTCGGCGCGAAGCAGGCCGAGGTGACGTAGCCCTGGTCGGTGGTGCGGACCGCCGGCGCGTCGCGGCCGAAAAGATGCGCCCCGGCAAGGATCCGCCCGCCCGGCGCGACCGGGCGCAAACCCACCAGCCGCTGCCTTTCCGGGTCGGTGAGGCCGGGGCGACCGGCGGCGGCGCGGCCGATGAAGTCCTTCTTGCGCGACAGCATCCCGGCCAGGCCGAGGTCGAAGGCGGTGGTGCGGCCGTGCAGTTCGGCATGGGTCAGAAAGCCCTTCTCGATCCGCAGCACGTTCAGCGCCTCCATCCCGTAGGGCCCGCCGCCGAGGCTTTCGGCTTGCGCCACCAGCAGCCGCCACAGGCTCGCCCCGTAGCGGGCCGGCACCGCCACCTCGTAGCCGCGTTCGCCCGAGAACGAGATCCGGAACAGCCGCCCCGCCACCCCGGCCACGGTCACCGCGCGGCAGGCCATGAAGCCGAGATCGGCCACCTCCTCGTCGATCACGGTGGCGAGCAGGTCGGCGGCGCGCGGGCCGGCGACGGCGAACTGCGCCCAGTGCTCGGTCACGCTGGCCAGCCGCACGTCCCGGTCCGGGCGCAGCACCTGCGCGACGTAGTCCAGATGCATCATCACCTGCCCGGCGGCGGCGGTGGTGGTGGTCATAAGGTAATGGTTCTCGCCCAGCCGCGCGGCGGTGCCGTCGTCCATCACGTGGCCGTCCTCGCGCAGCATCAGCCCGTAGCGGACGCGGCCTTCGGGCAGGGTCGAGAAGGTGTTGGTGTAGACGAAGTCGAGGAAGGCGGCGGCGTCCCGGCCCTGGATGTCGATCTTGCCGAGGGTCGAGACATCGGTGACGCCGACCGCCGAGCGGACCATCGCCACCTCGCGGTCGCAGGCCTCGCGCCACGTGGCCTCGCCCGGGGCCGGGAAGTAGGCGGGCCGGTACCACAGCCCGGCCTCGATCATCGGCGCGCAGCGGGCCCGGCTGGCGGCGTCCGAGGTGGTCTCGCGCACCGGGGCGAAGCCGCGGCCCTCGGCCCCCGCCCCCATCGCCGCGATCGGCACCGGGGCGAAGGGTGGACGGAAGGTGGTGGTGCCGGTCTCGGCGATCGACCGGCCCGTCGCCTCGGCCAGCACCGCCAGCGCGGCCAGGTTCGACGACTTGCCCTGGTCGGTGGCCATGCCCTGGGTGGTGTAGCGCTTCATGTGCTCGACCGACCGGTAGTTCTCGCGCGCGGCCTGCTGGACGTCCTTCACCGTCACGTCGTTCTGGAAGTCGAGCCAGGCGCGGCCCTTGCCCGGCACGTGCCAGAGCGGCAGGTTGTCCGGCGCGCCGTCGTCGGCCTCGGGCACATCGGGGGCGGGGTGGTCGCGGCCGAGATCGGCCAGCGCCCGCACCGCCGCCGCCGCGCCGTCGCGCAGGCAGCCGGCGGTGTCGAAGGTGCCCGCCGCCGCGCCGGCCACGTCGAGCCCCGGCACCGCGCCCGCACGCGGCAGGAACATCTGCCGGTCCGCGTCCCAGACCGGGCGGGCGCCGAGATGGCAGGTCAGGTGCAGGCTGGGCGTCCAGCCGCCCGCCAGCGCCAGCGCCTCGGCGCGGACCTGCAACTCGCGGCCGCCGTGCCGCACCGTGATCCCGGTCAGCCCCAGCCGCCCGCGCGTGTCCACCACCCGCCCGCCGCCGAAGAACGGCACGTTGAGATCGCAGGTCGCGCCGTCGCGGGCGTCGATCAGGGCCGTCACCCGGACCCCGGCGTCGAGCAGGTCGCGCGCCGTTCGGTGGCCGTCGTCGCCGGTGCCGAACACGGCGACGGACCGGCCCGGCACCACCCCGAAGCGGTGCAGGTAGCCGCGCACCGCGCCCGCCACCATGATCCCCGGCCGGTCGTTGTTGCGGAACGCGATGGGCCGCTCGATGGCCCCGGCGCTCAGGATCGCGCGGCGGGTCGCGATGCGCCAGAAGCAGTCCTGCACCCGGTCCTGCCCCGGCTCTCCCACCCGCTCCAGCGCGCCGTAGATGCCGCCGTCATAGGCCCCGGTGACGCAGGTCCGCGGCATGACCCGGATATTGGGCAGCGCGGCGAGTTCGGCCGCGGCGGCGGCGGCCCAGCCGGCGGCGGGCGCGCCGCCGATCGCCTCGGCCTCGGACAGGCAGCGCCCGCCCGGCGTCTCGCCCTCGTCGGCGAGGATCACGTCGGCCCCGGCCCGGCCGGCGGTCAGCGCCGCCATCAGCCCGGCGGGCCCCGCGCCGATCACCAACAGGTCGCAGAACGCGAAGGCCTTTTCCGAGCGGTCCGGGTCCGCCGCCCCCGACAGCGCGCCGAGCCCCGCGGCGCGGCGGATCAGCGGTTCGTAGACCGCCTCCCAGAACGCCCGCGGCCACATGAAGGTCTTGTAGTAGAAGCCCGCGCCGAGGACCGGCGACAGCAGGTCGTTCACCGCCATCAGGTCGCGGTCGAGCGACGGCCAGCGGTTCTGGCTGAGCGCCACGAGGCCGTCGAACACCAGCTGAACCGTGGCGCGGACGTTCGGCGTGGCCCGGTCCCCCGCCCCCACGGTCATCAGCGCGTTGGGCTCTTCCGGCCCGGCGGTCAGCGGGCCGCGCGGCCGGTGATACTTGAACGACCGGCCCATCAGCCGGACCCCGGCGCCAAGCAGCGCGGCGGCCAGCGTGTCGCCCGCCCGGCCCTCGTAGCGGCGGCCGTCGAAGGCGAAGGCGACCGGTTCCGCCCCGGCGTTGTGGCCGCGGCCGGCGAGCCTCATGCCCGGTCTCCGGCCGGAACCGCGCCGTGCACCGCGTGGCTTACCGTGTCGCGGGTCACCACGAGCCAGCTGCCGCAGGGGCCGTGATACCACAGTTCCTCGGACCGCCCCGCCGGGTTGTCGCGCAGGTGGATGAAATCGTCCCAGGCCTCCGACCAGTCGCCCTCGGGCCGGTCGGTCAGGGCGGCGCCCCGGCAGGTGAACTCGCGCAGGTCGCGCAGGCCGCAATGGGGACAGGGCAGGCGCATCAGCGGACCGCCCCGGCGCGCGGCTCAGTGCAGGTTGTGCTGGGCACCGGTCCCCTCCTCGTCCATCAGCCCCCGCCCGGTGGCGAAGCGGTCCAGCCGGAAGCGCGCCGCGGGCGCGTGCGGCCGCCCGGTGGCGATCAGGTGGGCGAAGCTGAACCCCGAGCCGGGCACCGCCTTGAACCCGCCGTAGCACCAGCCGCAGTTGAGATAGAGACCGTCGACCGGGGTGCGGTCGATGATCGGCGACCCGTCCGGCGACATGTCCATGATCCCGCCCCAGGACCGCAGCACCCGCGCCTTGCGGATCGTCGGCATCAGGGTGCAGGCGGCCTCCATCACGTGCTCGGCCATCGGCAGGTTCCCCCGCGCGGCATAGGACGGGTAGAAGTCGAGATCGCCGCCGAAGACCAGGCCGCCCTTGTCGGACTGGCTGATGTAGAAGTGGCCCATGCCGAAGGTGACGACGTGGTCGAGGCAGGGCTTGAGCCCCTCGGTGACGAAGGCCTGCAGGACGTGGCTCTCGATCGGCAGGCGCATCCCGGCCAGCGCCGCAACCTGCCCCGACCGGCCCGCGACCACGATGCCGACCTTGCCGGCCCGGATCGCGCCGCGGGTGGTCTGCACCCCGCTGACCTTGCCGTTCGCGATGTCGATGCCGGTGACCTCGCAGTTCTGGATCAGGTCGATGCCGCGCCGGTCCGCGCCGCGGGCATAGCCCCAGGCCACGGCGTCGTGCCGGGCGGTACCGCCGCGCGGGTGGTAGAGACCGCCGTAGATCGGGAACCGGCCGTTGTCGTGATCGAGGAAGGGGAGCCGTTCGCGGATCTGGGCGCGGTCGAGCAGGATCGCGTCGTCGCCCTGCGCCGCCATCGCGTTGCCGCGCCGC
>JBFKOW010000200.1:0-5485 GCA_041628615.1 Paracoccaceae bacterium
GAGATGTGGCGCGAATTCTCCACCGCGCCGGCGATCGGGATGCATTTCGCGGGGAACTGGCCGGGTCTCAAGCTGGAGCTGTGGGCCATTCCGGAGGGGTGACGGATGTCTGACAAGGACAAAACGGTTTTCGGCCAGAGCCTGCCGTCCTCCCCGTCCCGGCAGGCCCAGCAGAAACCCGCCGCGCCGCAAGCCCCGCACCCGCCGCAGCAACAGCCGCCGCAGCCGCCCGCCCGGGGCACCCCGGCCGAGAAGACGGTCTTCGGCGCCCCGCTGCCGCAGGCCGGCGGCGGCCGGGTCGCGCCCACCGCGCCGCAGCCGCAGCACCCGCAGCAGCCGGCCGGCCCCGGGGTCGAGGATACCTGGCTCGGCGGCGCGCTGAATCCGGCGGCCTACGGGATGCCGGCCCCGCCGCAGCCGCAGGCCCCCGCCGCGCCGCCGCCGCAACAGGGCTACCAGCACCCGCAGCACTACACGCCGCAGACCGGCGCGATGCCCGCCGGGGCCGACATGTTCCCGGAAATCCCCGATCCCAGCCGGCAGCCGCAACAGCGGCGGCAGGTGCCGCGGATCGCGCTGGAGGATGCGCTCAAGGGCACCGGGCTCGGCGCCGGCGGGTCGAGCAACCCGCTCGTCGCCGCCGCGGCCAACCTGCTGATCCTGCTGGGCCGGCTTCGCTCGGGCGTGGTCGAGATGCAGGTCCAGCCGCTGATCGAGCACGTCGCCCGCGAGATCGACCTGTTCGAGCGCAACGCCTATGCCGCAGGGATCGGGCAGCAGGACGTGATGGACGGCAAGTACGCGCTCTGCGCGACCGCCGACGACATCGTCCAGAACCTGCCCGGCGCCGACAAGTCGGTCTGGCTGCAATACTCGATGGTGGCCCGGTTCTTCGGCGAGCGGGCCTCGGGCGTGGTGTTCTTCCAGCGGATGGACGCCGCGATGAAGGCCCCGGGACAGCGGTTCCACCTGCTGGAATTGATGCTGACCTGCCTCAGCCTCGGCTTCGAGGGCCAGTACCGGACCGCGCCGAACGGGTCGGTGGATCTCGCCCGGATCCGCGGCGCGATCTACGAGACCCTGCGCCGGGTCACGCCGCGGCCGGACGACGACATCTCGGTCCGCTGGCAGGCGGTGCCGCTCGGCAGCAAGCGCCGCTACGGCGGGATTCCGGTCTGGGTGGTCGCTGCGGTCGCGTCGGCGATGGTGGTGGCGCTGTTCGCCACCCTGTCGACCCTGCTCGCACGGGAGGGCGCGGCGGCGCAGGAGCGGATTCTCGGGATGCACCGCAACACCCCGCCGATCACCATCGAACGGACCGAGCCGCTGCTGGGCGAGACGGTGATCGCGGCCCGCGAGGAGCTCGCCCCGACCCAGCCGCCGCAGTTCGACCGCATCGTCTCGGCGCTGCAGCAGGAGATCGACGCCGGCCGGCTCGAGGTCGAGAGCAAGGGTGAATACATCCTTGTCCGTCTCGGCGACGCCCTGACCTTCCGCTCCGGCTCGGCCGAACTCGAGAACGACATCGCCGACCTCGCCGCCGCCATCGGCCGGGCGCTGAACCCCGAACAGGGGCCGCTCCGGGTGGTCGGCCACACCGACAGCATCCCGATGTCGGGCCGCGGCCGCTACAAGACCAACGAGGACCTCTCGGCGGCCCGGGCCGAGACCGTGGGCGGCATCCTGTCCGAACATTTCGACGACCCGGCGCGCATCACCACCGAGGGGGTCGGCGCGATCGACCCGATCGACACCAACGACACCGCCGAGGGCCGGGCCCGCAACCGCCGGGTCGAGGTGATGATCCGCAAAGAGGGCGTGTGAGATGCGGCTGTTCGGCGTTTCGATCCGCGGCAAGTGGCTGAAATCGGCCTGGGTCCGGATCCCGCTCACCCTGATCGGGCTGGGCTGCCTTTTCGCCGCGATCTGGTTCGGCTTCCCGATGACCGGGCTGGAGATCATGCAGTCGGTCTGGCTGCGCGGCGGCCTGATCGGCGGCATCGCCTTCCTGATCCTGCTCGTCGCGTTCCTGAAATGGAACAAGCGCCGCCGGGCGGCCAGGGCGCTCGAACAGAGCCTGATGCCCGAGCCGGTCGGCGACGGCGCGGTGATCGCCGAGCGGATGCAGGAAGCGATGGAGAAGCTGCGCAAGTCGGGCGGCAAGACCTATCTCTACGACCTGCCCTGGTACATCATCATCGGCCCGCCGGGGGCCGGCAAGACCACCGCGCTCGCCAATTCGGGGATCGAGTTCCCCGGCAATGACAAGTCCGGCGTCGAGGGCTTCGGCGGCACCAAGAACTGCGACTGGTGGTTCGCCGAGGACGCGGTGCTGATCGACACCGCCGGCCGCTACACGACGCAGGACAGCGACAAGGCCGCCGACGAGGCGTCCTGGACCGCCTTCCTCGAGACCCTGAAGCGGGGCCGCCCGAACCAGCCGATCAACGGTGTCATCCTCGCCTTCTCGGCCGAGGACATGATGACCTTCAGCGAGGAACAGCTGCGCGCCCATGCCGAGACCGTCCGCGACCGGCTGGGCGAGATGCACGCGGCGCTGAAGATCGACTTCCCGGTCTACGTGATGTTCACCAAGGCCGACATCATCTCGGGGTTCCGCGAGTATTTCAGCACCTTCTCGTCGAGCCGCCGCAAGCTGGTCTGGGGCGCCACCTTCCAGACCAAGGACCGCAAGGCCGAGACCTGGAAGACCGTCCGCGACGAGTTCGACGCCCTGGTCAGCCGGCTGTCGGACGAGGTCGTCGACCGGATGAGCGAGGAACCCGACGGGGTGAGCCGGATCGCGATCTTCGGCCTGCCGGGGCAGATGGCGCTGATGCGCGACAACATCACCGAGTTCCTGCGCCGGGTGTTCGAGCCGACCCAGTACAAGACCAACGCCATCCTGCGGGGCTTCTACTTCACTTCCGGCACCCAGGAAGGCACCCCGATCGACCAGGTGCTGGGGGCGATGAACCGCAACGCCGGCGACGTCGGCGGGTTCCAGCCCGACTTCATGTCCGGCAAGGGCAAGAGCTATTTCCTGCACGACCTGCTGTCGAAGGTGATCTTCGAGGAACAGGACTGGGTCAGCCACGACGCCCGTGCGGTGCGCCGCACCGCGATCCTGCGCACCGTCGCGATCACGCTGATCGCGCTTGTCACCGCCGGCGCGATGGGCGCCTTCGGCTATTCCTTCTGGCGCAACGCGTCGCTGGTGGCACAGGCCGAACAGGACAGCACCGCCTATTTCGCCGCCGCCCAGGGCGAACTGAACCGGACCGTCATCGACGACACCGACCCGTCCGTGGTGCTGCCCTACCTGCAGAACATCCGGCTGATGACCGCCGGCTACGGCGACCAGCGCGAACCGACCATGTGGGAGGGCCTCGGCCTGTCGCAGCGGTCCCGGGTCAACCTCGCCGCCGAACGGGCCTATTCCGACGCGCTCGAGCGGATGCTGCGGCCGCGGATGATCCTGCACATGGAAAACTCCATCCCGCAATTCATCGTCGACGGCGACACCGCGGGCATCTACCGGGCGCTCAAGGTCTACCTGCTGCTCGGCAACCAGCAGGCCGGCGCCAGCGACGACGAGGCGATCCGGAACTACTTCGACGAGGTCTGGCGCGAAGAGTTCAGCAGCTTCGGCCAGGACACGCTGCGGGACGAACTGGCGAGCCATCTCGAGGCGATGCTCGAACTCGACGACGGCCGCGAGCCGCTTCTCGGGGTCGACGCCGCCATCGTCCGCGACGCGCAGGAGGCGATCGTCGACCTGCCGCTGGCCGAGCAGGCCTATGCCTCGATCAAGGAACGGTCGGCCACGTCGAGCGTCCCGGACTGGACCCTGACCGGCGCGGTGGCCGGCGCGGACGAACTGTTCGACACCACCGACGGCAGCAGCATCGACAGCGTCTCGGTCCCGGCGATGTTCACCTTCGAGGGCTACTGGGGCTTCTTCGTGGACGAACTGGCCCAGGCGCGGCAGCGGCTGCAGGAGGACCAGTGGGTGCTGGGCGAGGCGGCCAGCCGGGTCGGCTACGAACAGCAGCTGTCGTCGCTCGAACGCGAGCTGCACCGCCGCTACCAGGCCGATTTCGTGACCGCGTGGAGCGCCGCGCTGGCCCGGATCTCGATGCAGCCCCTGTCGGTGGACGCGCCGAACTACGAGAAGCTGGCCAAGCTGGCCTCGCCGACCAACTCGCCGCTGCGGCACCTGATGAAGTCGATCTCGACCGAAACCTACCTGCTGCGGTTCTTCGAGGTGCTCGACGCGGTGGACCCGGCCGCGCTGGCCTCGCCGCAGGGGCTCGCCGGGGCGATCGGATCGTCCATCGTCGGGCGGCTGGTCTCCAGTTCCACCGGAGCGTCGCGCGCCGCCGTGGAATACCTGCGCGACAGCGCCAAGAACCAGCAGCGCGCCGGCGGCCTGTCCGAGGACACCCAGCGCCGGCAGGTCGAACGCATCGTCGAGGAATTCGCCGACTGGCACGACATCGCCCCGATCGACGGCAATGCCGAACTGGTTCCGGAATCGCCGCTGTTCGGCATCCTCGCGCAGATCGGCCAGATCCGCGACAACCGGCGACAGTCGGCGCTGGCGCCGACGCCGATGGACGAACAGATGCTTCAGCCCCTGCTGGCCAGCCTGACCGCGAACAACACCGCCTACCCGCGCGACGTGGGCCGGCTGCTGAACGAGATCGAGAGCGAGTTCCGCTCGGTCGCCGAGGACGCCACCATCGCCGAGCTGAACCGGGCGCTGAACGAACAGGTCGCTGCCTTCTGCACCGAGGCGGTAGCGCCCAACTACCCGTTCGGCAGCGGGCGGCACATCTCTCCGGCGATCTTCGGCCAGTTCTTCGGCCCGAACGGCCGGATGGACCAGTTCTACTCGACCTACCTGCAGCCGCACGTGGTGCGCACCGCGGACGGGCTGCTGCCGGCCCCGAACAGTCCCATCGGCGACCGGCTGAACCCCGCCGCCCTGCGCCAGTTCGAGCGCGCCGAGAAGATCCGGCTGGCGTTCTTCGCCTCCGGATCGGCGGAGCCCTCGGTCGGCATGTCGATCGCGCACACCGCGTCCTCGCCCGGGGTGCAACTGGCGATCCTCACCATCAACGGCGCGGATATTCAGACCCAGCCGGGCGGCGCGCCGGCCGCGCTGGCATGGCCGGGGCTCGCCTCGGGCGTGTCGATCGAGCTGTTTCCCGCCGAGGCCGGCCGGGACAACACCAAGTCCTTCAGCGACGGGCGGTGGGCGATCGTCGACTTCCTGCGCACCGGCCGGTCGCAGGACAGCGGCAACCTCGTGGACGTGACGCACCAGGTCGGCGGCCGGACGATCACCTACCGGATCGAGTTCGACAGCATCACGGTGCCATTCCTGATGCCGGAACTGAACGACTTCAGCTGCCCCACGAGCCTGGAGTAACGGCGGGATGGTGCAGCGAATCGAGGTCGGGGTTCTCGGCAAGCATCC
>JBFKOW010000201.1:0-5481 GCA_041628615.1 Paracoccaceae bacterium
ATCTGCGCCTCGGCCCATTCCCGGTTGGCGGGGGTGAAGGCGAAGCTGTCGGGCTGTTCGGGGTGAAGGCGACGGAGCATCAGATTTCGTCCAAATCTTCGAGTGACTTGAGGCTCGGCTTTCCCGACGAGAGCTTCTTCAGACGGGCGCCGCGCGCGATGGGACGGAAGCGTTTCCAGTCCTCCAATGACGAGAAAGACAACTCGAGCCGGTAACCGTCCTCAAACGGCTCGAGTTCGTATTCCTCACCGGTCTTTCGATCACGAAACCGCAGACTCACCGGTCGATCTCCCCGAACACCACGTCGAGCGAGCCGAGGATGGCCGAGGCGTCGGCCAGCTGGTGGCCCTTGCAGAGGTGGTCCATCGCCTGCAGGTGGGCATAGCCGGGCGCGCGGATCTTGGCCCGGTAGGGCCGGTTGGTGCCGTCGGCCACGAGGTAGACGCCGAACTCGCCCTTGGGCGCCTCGACGGCGGCGTAGATCTCGCCCTCGGGCACGTGGAAGCCCTCGGTATACAGCTTGAAGTGGTGGATGAGCGCCTCCATCGAGGTCTTCATCTCGGACCGCTTCGGCGGGGTCACCTTGCCGCGGGCCAGCACGTCGCCCTGGTTTTCGGGCTGGCGCAGCTTGGCGCAGGCCTGACGGATGATGTGGGCCGACTGGCGCATCTCCTCCATCCGGCAGAGGTAGCGGTCGAAGCAGTCGCCGTTCTTGCCAACGGGCACCTGGAATTCGAACTCGTCGTAGCATTCGTAGGGCTGGGCGCGGCGCAGGTCCCAGGCGAGCCCCGACCCCCGGGCCATCACCCCGGACATGCCCCAGTCGAGGATGTCCTCCTCGGTGACCACGCCGATATCGACGTTGCGCTGCTTGAAGATCCGGTTCTCGGTCAGCAGCCCGTCGATGTCGGACAGGGTCGCCGGAAAGCCCTCGGCCCACGCATCGATGTCGTCGATCAGCTGCGGCGGCAGGTCCTGGTGCACCCCGCCGGGGCGGAAATAGGCGGCGTGGAGCCGCGCGCCGCAGGCCCGCTCGTAGAAGATCATCAGCTTCTCGCGTTCCTCGAAGCCCCACAGCGGCGGGGTCAGCGCGCCGACGTCGAGCGCCTGCGTGGTCACGTTCAGCAGGTGGTTCAGGATCCGGCCGATCTCGCAGTAGAGCACCCGGATGATTTGCGCCCGGCGCGGCACCTCGGTGCCGGTCATCCGCTCGATGGCGAGGCACCAAGCGTGTTCCTGGTTCATCGTGCCGACATAGTCGAGCCGGTCGAAATAGGGCAGGTTCTGCAGGTAGGTCCGGCTTTCCATCAGCTTCTCGGTGCCGCGGTGGAGCAGGCCGATATGCGGGTCGCAGCGCTCCACGATCTCGCCGTCGAGCTCCATCACGAGCCGAAGAACCCCGTGCGCCGCAGGGTGTTGCGGGCCGAAGTTGATGGTGAAGTTGCGGATCGACTGCTCTTCGGTCTGAGCGTCGGTGTAGCCGCGGGGATTGGAAGTGGAGCCGTCCATCAGAACCTCGTCATCCTTCCAGGGCCGGGCCGCTTGCGGTCCGGAACACCTTGGTCATCAGTTTCCAGTCGCCGTTCTCGCGCACGAAGCCAAGATGGTCCTCGAAGCGCCGCGGCGGCACGTCCACCCACAGGTGGACCCGGCCGATCTCGTCCCCGGCCACGTCGACCGACAGTATCCCGTAGCTCGGCGCGCCGGGAAAGGGGGCGCGGCCGCCGACCCGGGCGAGATAGGCCGGCTTGTCCCAGAACGCCGTGCCGCCGGTCCCGGTGACCGCGGTCATAAGGAACCGGTCGTGGCACATCGTCTCGAAGACCTCGGGCCTCGAATGGTGGATCGCCTCGCAATAGGCCACGGCGAGCGCGCGGACCTCCTCGACGGCGGGATCGGATTTCGCGTCCATCGCCCCCTCCGAACTCAGGCCGGGGCCGCCCGGTCCCAGGCTGCCGGAACAGCCGGACCGAACCGGTCGCGGATGAAGTCGTAGACCGGGGCGAGCCGGTCGCGGGCGGCGGCGAGAAGGCCGGGATCGGCGGCTTCGGCCTGTCCCTCGTAGACCTTCGCGCCGAACTCGGCCGTCACGTAGCCGATCCCGAGATGGCCGCAGAGGGCGCGGATCGACGCCTCGGTGAACAGGTCCTCGAAGAACAGGTAGAGGATGTCGCCCGCCGGCACCGCCGCCTCCAGCGCCTTGATCGTGCGCCGATAGTCGGAACGGCCGAGATGGGTGTCCCGGTCCCAGCGCGCGGCCCAGTCCGCCCGCCCCTTGCGCCCGTCCATCCGCAACTGCGACCACAGCCGGTCCACCGGGTCGCGCATCACGAACACGAAACGGGTGCGCGGGTGCATCGCGGCCATCGCCGCGAAGGCCTCGCGTCCGAGAATCGCGTATTGCGGCGAGATGTCCCCGAAGGCCCGGCCGTGGCCGTCGCCGCGGACCGCCGTCAGGTAGTCGCCCTGCCCGAGCGCCGCGGCGGCAAGCGCGGCGACCCGCCCCTGCCCCGCCCGCTTGAGGATCGAGGCCCGCGCCAGCCAGCGGCGCATCGTGCCGAAGCGTAGCGCCGGGCCGTCCGACAGGCGCGGATAGAGATAGGCGAACCAGCCGTATTCCTTGACCGGCCCCATCGACACCTCCGGATGCGCGGACAGGTAGGCGTGCAGCCAGGTGGTGCCCGCCTTCTGCGCCCCGATGACGAAGAACATCGTCCGGGCCGGGGTATCGGCCGCGGTGGTCACTTCGTGGCGTCCTTCGCCTTCTCGTCGCCGGGCAGGATGTATTCTGCGCCTTCCCAGGGCGACAGGAAATCAAACTGCCGGTATTCCTGGGTCAGCTTCACCGGCTCGTAGACCACCCGCTTGAGCGCTTCGTCGTAACGGACCTCGGTGTAGCCGGTGGTCGGGAAGTCCTTGCGCAGCGGATGGCCGCGGAAGCCGTAATCGGTGAGCAGCCGGCGCAGGTCCGGGTGTCCCGAGAACAGCAGGCCGAACATGTCGAACACCTCGCGCTCGAACCAGTTGGCGCCGGGGTGGATCTCGGTGATCGAGGGGATCATGTCCTCCTCGCGGGCCTGCACCCGGAGCCGGATGCGGTGGTTCTGGTACATCGACAGGAAGTGGTAGACCACGTCGAACCGCTTGGACCGGCCGGGATGGTCGACGGCGGTGATGTCGATCAGGGTGGAGAACTGGCAGGTGCGGTCGGTGCGCAGCCAGTCGACGAGGCCGTAGAGGTTCGCCAGCGCGACCTCCACCGTCAGCTCGCCGCGGGCCACGGCCCAGGACAGCACGCAATCGGGCCGCTTGACCTCGATGTAGGTGCCAAGCTCGGTCAGCGCCTCGGACATGTTACCTCTCGATCGTTCCGGTGCGGCGGATCTTGCGCTGGAGCTGGAGCAGCCCGTAGAGCAGCGCCTCCGCAGTGGGCGGGCAGCCGGGCACGTAGATGTCCACCGGCACGATCCGGTCGCAGCCGCGCACCACGGAATAGCTATAGTGGTAGTAGCCGCCGCCGTTGGCGCAGGAGCCCATCGAGATCACGTAGCGCGGCTCGGGCATCTGGTCGTAGACCTTGCGCAGCGCCGGGGCCATCTTGTTGGTCAGCGTCCCGGCGACGATCATCACGTCGGACTGGCGCGGGCTTGCGCGGGGCGCGATGCCGAACCGCTCGGCGTCGTAGCGCGGCATCGAGGTGTGCATCATCTCGACCGCGCAGCAGGCCAGCCCGAAGGTCATCCAGTGCAGCGACCCGGTGCGCGCCCAGTTGATCAGGTCCTCCGCCGTGGTCAGCAGGAAGCCCTTGTCCTGCAGGTCCCGGCTGAAGGCTTCGACGGCCACGTCCATGTCGGCGCCGGCGGTATTTGCGGCAGTGCTCACACCCATCGGATGGTCTCTCCCGTTGGCTACTCCCCTTCCCTATGCGGTTGCCCCGGCAGGGTCAACGCGCCCGAGGGGCGCAGGATGTCACGGCCGGTAGAGCCGCAGGGGGCTGCCCCCGGACCGGGCGATCGTGCCACGGCATTCGTGGTCGAGTTGCACCGCCTTGATCCACCAGCCGGCCTTGGCGCCGCCCGGAAACAGCGCCGGATCCAGTCTTGGCAGAAGGGCGGCCTTCACCTCGGCGAAGGTCAAGCCCGGCGGCCCGGCCGGCAGGACCGCCATCAGCGCCCTGTCCATGTCCTCGAACTTGGCGCGATTGACGCGCCACGGCTTGCCCTCGCGGGTCAGCACTTCGATGGTGTCGTCGGCCATGGCGATCCGCGGCGCTTCACCCATTCACGATACGGGTGGGGTCCGATCGCCACAAGCGGCCGGGCAAGGCCCCGGTTCGCCGAAGGTCATGACCCCCGGTCAGCGCGGGACGGTCACTCCCACTCCAGCGCGCCCTTCTTCCACTCGTAGGCGAAGCCGATGGTCAGCACCCCGAGGAACACCATCATCGACCAGAACGCAACGTCGCTCAGCCCCGGGAAGGCGACCCCCCAGGGGAACAGGAAGGCGATCTCGAGATCGAAGATGATGAACAGGATCGACACGAGGTAGAACCGCACGTCGAACTTCATCCGCGCGTCGTCGAAGGCGTTGAAGCCGCATTCGTAGGCCGACACCTTCTCGGGGTCCGGGTTCGACACGGCCAGAACCGCCGCGGCGAGGATGAACACCAGGCAGATCGCGATGGCGAGCCCGAGAAACACGACGATGGGCAGGTATTCGCGCAGCAGGTCTTCCATCACTCGCCCTTCCGGTTGCGGTCACCCGCAGTCCTAGTCCGCGCGGCAACGAGGGTCAACGGTCCCAGCAGTCGCGGCGCCGCCGCCGGGACCGGCCCGCCGGGGGCCGTCCGGGGCCCGGCCCGGGCCGGGGCGCAGCGGCCCGAGACCGCCGAGCTCGGCCAGCAGCAGGGCGTGGATCTCGCGGTGGGTCACCGGGGCGCGTGCCGCCGGGCGGGCACCGACGGCCTCCTGCGCCGCACCGGCCGCCGCCTTGCGGACGGCGGGAAAGCGTCGTGCAACATGGGTTAGCGGCGGAACGAACAGGCGAAGGGGCACGCGGGTCTCCCGGTGACAGGACGCGAATCGAAAGCGATGGCGCAGCCGGTCAGACCACGATTCGGAATTGACGCGCCGCGACGCCGCAAGGCCGACCGGCACCGGCGGACCGGCGCCGGTCCTGGCGGGAACCCGGGGCAAGCAGCGCCCGGCGGAGGCTCAGGATGTGCAGGGCGGACAGGCGGTTGTTGCGGGCCTTGCAGGCGAGGTCGGACATTCGGATCTTTCTCCCTGGCATTGGGCGGCGCGGCACGCGCGGCCCGTCGGTGCGGACGACCCTAGGCGCGACGGACCGGGCGCGGCAGCCTCCCGGAAGACTGTTCCGGGCGGGAGAGGGCTAGTCCCGCTATCCTTTCGCACAGCCTGTCGCGGACCGTCTGCGATCGCGGCCGTCAGCCTGCGGCCTGCCATGCCGGCTTGCGCCGGG
>JBFKOW010000202.1:0-5459 GCA_041628615.1 Paracoccaceae bacterium
GATCCAGCCGCGCCAGGCGGCGAGGAACAGCAGGGTCGGCAGGTTCGCCACCGCCAGCGTCGGCGTGCTGTGGTGCCAGGCATCGCGCCAGCTGTGCCGGGTCATCCGCTCCCCGGTCTCGAGGGCGTGCCCGAGGAACTCGGCGAAGGACTTGGCCAGCGCGATCGCCAGCACCGATCCGAACAGCACCACCGCGGTCTCGAGCGGCGCGGCGGGGTGGCTGCCCTGCGCGAGCAGGATGCTCAGCACCATGACCGCGCCGTAGACGATGCCGAAGGCGACCGTGTCCAGCCGCCTCCAGCCCGTTGCGGGTGTCCGTTCCGCGCCGCTCATCGTGCCGGTCCGGTCACCGCGCCATCAGGAACTCCGCGACCGCCTGGTAGGCCGGCAGCGAGGTCGGATCGATGAAGCCGTTCTGGGCCCGCGGGAACGAGGCCAGCCGCACCAGGACCATCTCTGCCGTCGGGTCGACATAGATCGTCTGGCCATGCACGCCGCGCGCCGCGTAGGCGCCGTGGTCGTTGTGGAAGACCCACCACTGGCTGGTGTAGCTGCCGTTCGGGATGGTCGCGAAGCCGGCGAACTTGGACTGGTCGCCGCCCGCCGCGATCGCATCGACGACCGAGGCCGGGAACAGCCGCTCGCCGTTGATCTCGCCGCCGTTCAGCATCAGCTGACCCAGCCGCCCGAGGTCGCGCAGACCGGCGGTCACGCCGCCGCCCGCGAAGGGCACGCCCTTGCCATCGACGGTCTGGTAGGCGTCCTGCTCGGCGCCCATCCGGCTCCACAGGCGCTCGGAGGCGAGGTCGGTCACCGCCTTGCCGGTCACCCGCGAGATCATCCAGCCGAGCATGTCGGAGTTGATCGTCTTGTAGTGGAAGGCGTCGCCGTGGTTGCCTTCGGCCGGAACCTGCTGGAGGTATTCCCAGTAGCCGTCCGGGCCGTCGTAATCGGCCGGCTTGGGCAGCGGGCTGGCCGCCGCGGAATAAAGCCAGATGTCGGCGTTGGGATCCGAGTAGTTCTCGGAATACTGAACGCCGGTGGTCATATCCATGACCTCGCGCACCGTCGCGGTGGCGAAGGCGCTGTCGCCGATCTCGGGGATCACGTCGCGCACCAGCAGGGTGTCGTCGAGCACGCCTTCCTGCACCAGGATCTCGCCCAGCAGACCGGTGATCGATTTCGTCATCGACATGATCGCGCGCTTGCCGCCCTCTTCGAGACAGCCGAAGTAGCGCTCGTAGACGACCTCGCCCTAGTGCAGGATCAGCATCCCGTCGGTGTAGTTGGCGTAGAGCGACTCTTCCCAGGTCATCTCCTCGGTGCCGTCGATCGGCATGAAGGTCAGGGCGTCGATCTGCTGGCGCAGTTCGGCGAACTAGGCCGGCGTCGGGTAGTCGAGCGGCACCGGCGCGCCGAGGCCGCGGCTGATTTCCTCGGTGGGCAGGAACTCGCGCAGGTGGCAGACCGACCAGCGCAGCTTGGGAAAGCTGAAGTAGTTGGAGTCCGGCTGGGTGATGAGCTTGTCGGCCGGCGGCGGGAAGCCCTGCATCCACCCCATCACGCGCGGATCGGAGTCCTGCGCCGAAAGCGGTGCCGATTGGGCCTCGGCCCCCGTTGTCGCGCCGAACGTCATGGCGACCCCCGTGACCAGTGCGAGCAGATTAGAAGTTGAAGACGACATTGACGAAACCTCCTGTCCATGGGTCTGCATCCCCGCCGACAACGTTGTCTATTCCCTGTCCGGGAACGGAGACCGAGACGCCTGCAGTGAGGAAAGTGTTGCGATTGATGATCCGGCTGTGTTCCAGAAACAGATCGTCGGCGAGATGGCGGTCCGTCACGCCGGTTATGATGTTGCCTTCGGCGTCGACGCGGGTGGACTGGCCGAACTGGACCGGGCTGTTCAGCTCGTTCGCCCGGATATGGGCGTAGCGGACGGTCACCGTATCCTGCCGTGTCGGCTGCATCCGCAGCGCCAGGGTCAGCGCGTTGACGTTCGAATTGATGAAGGTGGAGGCGGATTTGGACCCCGTCGCCCAGGCGCTGGGGCTGCCCTGGTAATAGAGCGGGTCGAACCGCTCCAGCGTGGCGGTGTCGGGGTCGTCGCCCGAGAAGGTCTGGTAGCCCAGCGTCAGGCTCGGCGCCCAGGGCAGATCGGCGAAGGCGTAGCCGGCGGTCACCCGGCCGGCCCAGGATTCGAGGTCGATCCGGTCGTTGCGCTGCAGCGCCAGGTCGCCGGTGAAGGTCCAACCCTCGAGCGCGCCGGTGAACGGGCTGGTCTTGCCGTAGACGCCCAGCGTCCGGGTGTCCTCCCGCGCGCCGGGGGTGACCGTGGGCGCACCGACGCCGCCGGGCGCCGCCTGCGGATAGGGCGAGTCCGAGGCGAGCACGCGCACGAAGGTCGCGCCGAGGTAGCCGCCGCGCGGGTCGTCCCGGCGCAGGTCGACGCCGGCAAGCTCGTTGCCGCCATCGGTCGAGGGCAGTTCGTTCGGGTCGAGGTAGAACGCCGTCGCCGTCACCCCGCCGCTCGACAGACGCCCGATCACGGCGGCCTCCCAGGCCTTGCGCGGGCCGAACTTGAGGGCGCCGCGCTCGAAGCCGCTGGTCGCGCCGTTGGCGATCAGCATCCCGGTCCCGAGGGTCAGTTCGCGCGGTCCGACGGAGACATCTTAGGACAGGCCGCTGCCCAGCTCGCCGCGCAGGCCGAGATACGCCTCCTCCAGCGTCGTGGCGCCGGTATCGCCGGTGTCGAAGGCGTCCGTGCCCGACGTGTAGGACGCCACCGCCGACAGTTTGCCGTAGGCGACCGCACCGGTGTCGAGCCGGTATTCGAAGCTGACGCCGGGCTTGATGTAGCTCTCGAGCCACTGGGTATCCGGGTCGAAGCCGCTGCCCGGGGCCGTCGCCTCGGCGAGATCCCAGAACAGGTTGCTTTCGCTGACGGCGTTCAGGCCGAACTGGAGATGGCTGCGGACCGTCAGGCCATCGGCGTCGTACAGCAGCATCGGATCGCGGTCCTGCGCCCCGGCCGGCCCGGCGCCGAAGGCCAGCATCGCGGCGGCGGCCGCCACGCCCGCCCGGGCCCTGCCGAAACAGACCCCCCGGTTGACGGATGACTTGCGAACCCGGTCGGCGGCACCCTCGCCACATCCCTCAAGACAATTTGCCATGCGCAACCGAGCCCCTGAACCCATTCACTTTTTCGCGAAGCTAGTTCAGAGTCCCGGTCCATCAACGCGGTCACCGCCCAAAATGGGCGTTGCCGGGGGAGGGCGATGCGGATGCCGGAGAAACATGCCGGCCCTGGCGAACGGATCAGGGCGAATTTCGGAACGGTCTGGCCGGTGCACCTCACCCGCTTCACCCGCCTGCTCGTCCAGTTGCGGGGCCGCTTCGACGGGGATCTCGACCTCATGCTGGTGCTCGCCGTGATCGGGGACCGGATGCGGCCCGACAGCTGGACGCCCGAACTCCGGACCGGCCGCAAGCTGACCGTCGGCGACGACGGGGCGCGCCGCAAGTACCCGGTCAACATCCAGTCCGTGTCCGACTTCTCCGGCATTCCTCGCGAGACCGTCCGCCGCAAGGTGTCGATCCTGCAGCGCAACGGGTGGGTGACCCGGCACGCGGACGGCCGCCTCGAGGTGACGCCGAGGGCGGCCGAGGATCTCGAAGCGGCCACCGGCGACTCGGTCGCCTATCTCGAAGCCCTGCTGGCGGCGTTCGAGGCGACCCGCGGGCGGGCCGGCGGGCCGGGCTGAGGACGCGGCGACGGCCTCAGAGGCGGTCGAGGAAGGCCTCCGCCGCCGCGAGGTGGGCGTCCCGGGTCTCGGGCTTCATCCGCTCGGCGGTCTTGCACATCATCGCCCAGCGGGGGTTCGAGGCCAGCCGGTCCTTGTGCCTGAAGATGAACCGCCAGTAGAGCCCGTCCCAGGTCTCGGCCCAGTCGCCCTTGGGCCAGTGGCTCATCTTGCGGACATAGTTCGAGCCCGAGAAATACGGCTTGGTGGTGATCTGCCCGCCATCGGCGTGCTGGCTCATCGCATAGACGTTGGGCACCATCACCCAGTCGTAGCTGTCGACGAACATTTCCATGAACCAGCGGTAGACGTGATCGGGGTCGATCTCGCAGAGGAACATGAAGCCGCCCAGCACCATCAGCCGCTCGATATGGTGGCAGTATCCGGTCTCCAGCACCCGGCGGATCACGTCGTCCAGCGGGTCGATGCCGGTGCTGGCGTCGTAGAAGCAGGCGGGCATCGGCCGGTCGTGGCCCCAGTGGTTGGTGGTCCGCATCGCCACCCCGAGGTCCTCGTAGGTGGCGCGCATGAACTCGCGCCAGCCGATCACCTGCCGGACAAACCCCTCGAGCGAATTGAGCGGGATGTCGTGGCGCTCGGCATGGGCCAGCGCGGCGTCGAGCACCTGCCGTGGGGTCAACAGCCCGATGTTGAGCGCCGGCGTCAGGACCGCGTGCCAGAGCCAGCTTTCGCCCTCGACGATGGCGTCCTCGAAATCCCCGAACAGCGCGAAGCGGTCCCGCAGGAACCGGTCGAGCCACGCCGCGGCGTCGTCATGGCTGGTCGGGTAGAGCAGCCTGTCGACGGATCCGGGGGCGTCGGGGAAGTCGGACAGGACGCTGTCGCGGGCCGCTTCGTCGATCCTGTCCCGCGTCAGCTCCGGCAGCGCGGGCAGGTCCGACAGCCGCGACTTCGGCACCTTCTTGCGGTTGTCCTCGTCGAAGGACCATTGCCCGCCGCGCGGTTCGTCGCCGTCCATCAGCACGTCGAGCCTGCGGCGCTGATACTTGTAGAATTCGGCCATGAACCAGCGTTTGCGGCCGCCCGCCCAGTCCCGGTTCTCGGCCCGCGTGTTCAGGAACAGAGGCGATTCGCGCAGCACGAGGTCGAGGTCGGCCGCCCCGGCCGCCCCCGACAGCCGCTCGCCGGCGATGAAGTCCACCGGGTCGGCGGCCACCAGCCTTGTCACCCCGTCGCCGGCCAGCCGCTTGAGGGTCCGGGCCAGGAGGTCCGCGTCGGGCTCGTAGGCGACGGTTTCGACGCTGAGCCCCTGCCCCCTCAGTCGCGCCGCGTAGCGCGCCATCGTCGCCCGGTGCAACCAGAGCTTCTGCCTGTGGAAATTCGCCGGGTAGCGCGGGTCGCCGAAGAACAGCGGGTCCTCGAACAGGATCACCCGGTCCGGCGCGGGGTGGAGCGCGGGATGCTCGGCGAACAGGTGGTGCGGAAAGATCAGGGCGGCGGTGGTCACGGACGGTCCTCTTGCGGCGGACCCCGACACCTATGACAGCGGCGTGGCGCGGCAAGGGCGCCGTCGTCGCACATCGTCCCGGAAGGAAGGAAGTGGCGCGGTTGACGGGGCTCGAACCCGCGACCCCCGGCGTGACAGGCCGGTACTCTAACCGACTGAGCTACAACCGCGCGTGGGGGGTCAGATAC
>JBFKOW010000203.1:0-5423 GCA_041628615.1 Paracoccaceae bacterium
CCCCCCGCCCCCCCCGGCAGCACGTCAGGCGCTGCGGTAGAGCTTGGTCATCGAGAATTCCCGGTGACCCAGCGCCTCGGCGGCGGTGTAGCGGCCGTTGGCGGTGCGGCGGATCATCTCGATCAGGTCGTCACCGGCCTCGTCGATGGTCTTCTCGCGGCGCAGGATGCCGGACACGTCCACGTCGACATGCTCGGACATGGTCCGCACGGTGCGCGGGTTCGCGGTGATCTTGATGACCGGCACGATCGGGTTGCCCACCACGTTGCCCTGCCCGGTGGGGAAGGTGTGGATCACGGCGCCGCCGGCGGCCATCAGGGTCACGCATTCGGCCGCGGCCGAGGACGAGTCCATGAAGTAGAGACCGGCACCCGACTTCGGCGCCTCGGCGGCGTCGAGGATGTCGATGAACTTCGACGTGCGGCCGATCTTCTCGAGGTTGCCCAGCGCCTTTTCCTCGATGGTGGTCAGGCCGCCCTCGATGTTGCCCTTGGTGGGCTGGCTGTCGGACAGGTCGTCGGTCTGGTGCGCGAAGATCACGTCGTCCTGGTAGGCCTTCCACATCTTGTACCAGCGCTCGCCGACTTCCTCGTTGATCGCGCGCTTCTGGCAGATGTGCTCGGCGCCGGTGATCTCGGAGGTCTCGCCGAAGAAGCCGGTGATGCCCTCGGGCAGCAGCTTGTCGTACATGTTGCCGACCGTCGGGCAGGAGCCGAGACCGGTGGTGGTGTCGGACTCGCCGCACTTGGTCGAGACCCAGAGCTCCGAGATCGAGCATTCCTCGCGCTCCAGTTCGGTCGCCCAGTGGACGAAGTCCTTGGCGGCCCAGGAGGCGGCGCGGATCGTCTCGAAGTCGCCCTTCTGCTCGATCGAGAACTCGGCGACCGGCTTGCCGGTGGCGCGGATGCCGTCGGCGATGCGCTTGGTCCAGCCGGGTTCGATCCCGATCACCACGACGGCGGCCACGTTGGGGTTCGCGCCGGTGCCGATGATGGTCCGGAAGTGCAGTTCGAGGTCCTCGCCGAACTGCAGGCGGCCGTAGCTGTGCGGGATCGCCAGCGTGCCCTTCACGTTGTTGGCGACCGCCTCGCAGGCGGCGTTCGAGATGTCGTCCACCGGCAGGATTACGACATGGTTGCGCACCCCCACGCGACCGTTCTCGCGCCGGAAGCCCTTGAAGGTGATGTTGGAGTATTTCGAGGCCATCTGGGGGATCTCCTTACCAGCGCTTGGTCTTGACGTTGTGGGTGTGGACATGGCCGCCTTTCGGGATGTCCGCGATGACCTTGCCGATGTCCTCGCCGTACTTGATGGCGGTGTCGCCGGCCTTGAGATCCTTCAGCGCGATCTTGTGCCCGATCGGCACGTCGGCCCCCGAGGTCAGGCGGAAGGTCGAGTTGTCGTGGGTGACACAGCACAGCATGTCGGTGCCGGCGGTGAGGCCCTCGACCACGACGACGCCCACGTTGTCGGCATGTTCATGGACGAGAAGGTGCGGGATTTCAGACATCTATGACTCCTTCGGATGTCTAGGGTTTGAGAATGATCTTGGGCGTCGCGACCATGCCCGAGCGGATGTCGGCGAAGGCTTGCGCCCCCTCGGCAAGCGGGCGGACCTCGATCCAGTCGAGCGGACCGAGGCGGCCGCCCCACATCGCCGCGCAGGTGTCGCGGAAGTCCTGCGCCGTGTAGGTGTAGGTGCCGATCACGGTGATTTCCTGCAGCGTGATGCGGCGGATGTCGAGACCGCCGGCGCCGCCGCCGAGCCCGACATGGACGATGACCCCGCCGGGCCGCGCGGCGGCCGAGGCGGCGGCGCGGGTCGGGTCGATGCCCACCGCGTCGACCACGAGGTCGAAGCTCTGGCCCGCGGCCGCGTCGGGCGACGCCACCGCCACCCCCGACAGCCGCGACAGGTAGGCCCGGCGCAGCGCGTTGGGCTCCACCAGCGTGATGACCGGCACCCCCTGCGCCGCGAGGCAGAGCGCCGCCGCGACCCCGATGGCGCCGCCGCCGATGACAAGCGCTGTCTCGGCCGGGTCGCCCTTCAGCGCCTCGATCCCCAGCCGCACCGCGTGCCAGCTCACCGCCAGCGGTTCGGCCAGCGAGGCGATGTCGTCGCCGATCCCGTCGGGGACCGCGACGAGGTTGGTATCGGGCATCGAGACGTATTCCGCGAAGGCCCCCTCGCGCGGCGGCATCGAGATGATCTGCCGCTTCGGGCAGAGGTTCTCGCGCCCGCTCGTGCAGGCGCGGCAGGTGCCGCAGGTGACCAGCGGGTTGATCGTCACCCGTTCGCCGTCGCGCGGGCCGCCGACGATGGTCCCCGCCCCCTCGTGGCCGAGGATCAGCGGCGCCGGCCGCCGGTCGTCGTGGCCGAGATAGGCGTGCATGTCCGAGCCGCAGATCCCGACCGATCCGATCCGGATCAGGTGTTCGCCGGGCGCCGGCGCCGGATCGGCGGCTTCGCGGTAGTCGAGCGCCTCGGGCGCGGTGTAGACCAGTGCCTTCATTTCGCGGTGAACCCCCCATCCACCATCAGGATCTGCCCGGTGACGTAGCCGGACATCTCGGAGCAGAGGAACAGCAGCGGACCGTCGATGTCCTCGAGTTCGCCGTTGCGGCCGATGCAGGTCTGCGCCGCGTTGCGGGCCGCCCGTTCCGGGTCGGAGAACACCGCGGCGGTCAGTTCTGTGCGGAAGAAGCCCGGCCCGATCGCGTTGGCGTTGATCCCGAAGCGGGACCAGGCCTCGGCCATCGCCCGGGTGAGCTGGGCCACGCCGCCCTTCGAGGCGCCGTAGGCGATGCCGGCCGGGAAGGCCCGGTAGGATTGCAGCGAGGCGAAGTTGACGATCCGTCCCCAGCCGCGTTCCTTCATCGGCCCGACGAGGTGCTGGGACAGGAAGAACGGCACCGCGAGGTTCACGGTCTGCGCCATGTCCCAGCCCTCGGGCGTGACCTCGTCGGCCGGCTGCCGCGGATTGATCCCGGCGGCATGGACGACGATGTCGGGCGCGCCGAAGGGCTCGGCGGCCGCGCGGGCGCAGTCGGCGAGACGGGCGCGGTCGGCGAGATCGAAGGGCAGCGCCGAAACGCGGCCCTCCGGCGCGGTGGCCACGAGATCGTCCAGCGCCTCGGCCCGCCGGGCAATGGCGACCACCGAGGCACCGGCCGCCGACAGCACCTGCGCGGCCCGGCGGCCGAGGCCGGAACTGGCCCCGGTCACGCAGGCCACCCGGCCCGTCAGATCTGTTCCCGGCAGGCGCGTCACCTCGGTCACTCCTCCGCGGTCAGGTCGAAGTCTTCGTCGGGGAAGTACTTCTTCAGCCGGATGTCGGCGGTGCGGGCGTGACCCTCCATGCCTTCGAGACGGGCGATCCGCGCGGTGGCCTCGGCGACCGGCTTGGCGCCTTCGCGGGTGGCCCGCTGCCAGGTCACGATCTTCATGTACTTGTGGACCGAAAGGCCGCCGGTGTAGCTCGCCGCGCCCGAGGTCGGCAGCACGTGGTTGGTGCCCGACGCCTTGTCGCCGAAGGCCACGGTGGTTTCCTCGCCGAGGAACAGCGAGCCGTAGCAGGACAGCCGGCCAAGCCACCAGTCGAGGTCCTCCGCCTGCACGGTCAGGTGCTCGGGGGCGTAGTCGTCGGAACAGGCGGCCATCTCCTCGCGGTCGCCGCAGAGGATCACCTCGGCGTAGTCGCGCCAGGCGGCGGTGGCGTTGTCGCGGTTCACCTCGGGCAGGTCGTCGATCAACAGCGGCACCAGGCGCATCACCTCCTCGGCCAGCGCGCGGTCGTCGGTGACCAGCCAGACCGGCGAGTTGTAGCCATGCTCGGCCTGGCCGACGAGGTCGGCGGCGACGATCATCGGGTCGGCGGTTCCATCGGCGAGGATCAGGCTGTCGGTGGGCCCGGCGATCATGTCGATGCCGACCCGGCCGAACAGCATCCTCTTGGCCTCGGCGACGAACTGGTTGCCGGGACCGACGAGGATGTTGGCCTTGGGCAGGCCGAACAGGCCGAAGGTCATCGCCGCAACGCCCTGGACCCCGCCCATCGCAAGGATCTTGTCGGCGCCGCAGACGCTGGCGGCGTAGATGATCGCCGGCGCGATGCCGACGCCGGGGCGCGGCGGCGAACAGGCGACGATGTGCTTGCAGCCCGCGACCTTGGCGGTGGTCACCGTCATGATCGCGCTGGCGATGTGGCTGTAGCGCCCGCCCGGCACGTAGCAGCCCGCCGCCGAGACCGGGATCGCCTTCTGCCCGGCGATCAGGCCCGGCACCACCTCGACCTCGAAGTCGGCCACGGTGCCCAGCTGGGCCTCGGCGAACTTCTTGACGTTGGCGTGGCTGAACTCGATGTCGCGGCGCAGCTTCTCGGGGACCTGCGCCGCGGCGGCCGCGATGGTCTCGGGGCTCAGCAGGATCTCGCCCTCGTACTTGTCGAACTTCTTCGCGTATTCGAGCGCCTTCTCGTCGCCGCCGGCCTCGATGTCGTCGAGGATCTCGCGCACGATCTTCTTGGTCTCGGACGCGTCGCTGCGGGCGTGGAGCTTGGCTTTCTTGAGATACTCTCTCGGCATCTGGGTATCCTATCTATTTGTAGACGTCGGGCAGGAGGGTGGTCGAGATCGCCGGGATGTAGGCGATCATCAGGGTCACGATCAGCATGAAGAACACGAAGGGAATGGCCCGATAGGCGATCTTCAGGATCGATTCCCCGGTGATCCCCGACACCACGAAGAGGTTCAGTCCCAGCGGCGGCGTGATGAAGCCGACGCCCAGCGCGGTGATCATCATGATGCAGAACTGGATCTCGTTCATGCCGATGTTGTCGGCCAGCGGCTTCAGGATCGGCGCCAGGATCACGATGTTCGGCGTGGTCTCCATGACGCAGCCGGCGGCAATCAGGATCAGAACCATCATGCCGATGAGGACGAACTCGTTTTCGCTCACCGAGGTCAGCGCGCTGACGAAGCCCTGCGGCACCCCGATGATCGCCAGCGCCTCGGCCAGCGGGATCGAGAAGGCGATGATCGGCAGGATCACCCCGTTCACCTTGGCCGAGGAGACCAGCATCGCCGGGAAGTCCGAGAACCGGAGCGTGCCGAGGATGAAGCCGATGGCGATGGTGACGACGACGGCGACGGCGCCGGCTTCGGTCGGGGTCAGCCGGCCCGAGAAGATGCCGTAGAAGATGATCCCCGGCACGATGAAGGCGTACCAGCCCGACTTGAGCGACTGCCAGAGGTTGGCCCGCCACTCGGCCGCGGTCATGATGCCGCCGCCCTCCCAGAGGTTCAGCCGGTTCATCACCACGTTGGTGACCAGGATCGAGATCAGGATCAGGATCCCCGGGATCAGCGCGGCGAGGAACAGGGTCGACACCGCGATCCCCAGCACGAGGCCGATGATGATGTAG
>JBFKOW010000204.1:0-5414 GCA_041628615.1 Paracoccaceae bacterium
CGCCGAGCAGCCGGACATAGCCCGCGACATGGGGCTCGGCCGCGCCGTCGGCGGGGGCCTTCAGCGCCCCGAACAGCACGTAGGGCGCGGGAAACCGCAGCTTGCACAGCCGCGCGGTCTGTTCGAGCGGGGTCAGGAAGGTGCGCAGCGAATGGCGCTGGTAGCCCTCCGGCGTGTAGGCCTCCGCCGGGCCCGCGGCGGTCAGCGCCAGCAGCATCGTCTTGCCCGCCAGCCGCGTGCCCCCGGCGCCGTAGGCGAAGCCGTGCTCCAGCACGAGGTCCTGCCATTCCTTGATCAACGACGGCGTCGAATACCAGAACAGCGGGAACTGGAACACGATCGCGTCGTGGTCGAGCAGCCGCGCCTGTTCGCGGTCGATGTCGATGTCGTGGCGCGGGTAGAGGGCGTAGAGATCGACGAAGGATATCCCCTCGACCCGCTGCGCCGCCGCCGCCATCTCGGCATTGACCCGGGAATACCGCTGTCCGGGATGGGCATGGTAGATCAGCACGCGGGCCATCGGCGGGCTCCCTGTCCGGCGTTACCGCTACCGAACCCGAAACCGGCCCAGCGCACAAGCCTCGCGTGGCGGTGGCGATGCGCCGGGGTTGGCTCGGGTCAGGGACGCGCGAGACGGAAGACGCCGACGCGGTGCGGCCGCCGGTGGTCCGTCGCGCCGCCGGCCGGACCGGGACGATGGCTCGGGCCGTCGCGTCGATCCGCATGGCGATCCCGCCGCGCCGCCAGCAGGTGCCGTCCGGCCCGGCCGTGCCCGCATCCGGCACGAAGCCGAGATCGGCAAGCAGGTGCGGCGGGGTGAACGCGAGCCGCGCGAGGTGGCGGGCAAGGTCGGCCTCGGGGTCGCTACTGTGCTGCGACCAGCTGCACGAAGGCCCGGCGCGGGCCGACTGGTCGGCCTGGTTCGAGGCCTTCCTGCCCGGCGGCGCCCTGCCGGCGGCGGGCCAGGATTTCCCCAATCTCGACATGGCGGTGAAGGCGGCGGCGATGGGGGCCGGGGTCGTGATCGCCGACCTCGTGCTGTGCCGCGAGGAGTTGCGGACCGGGGCGCTGGTGCTGCCGGTCCCGGACCTGATCTGCGATCCGCCCGGCGGACGGGTCTGCCTGATCGGGCACCGGGACGCGTGGGACGGGCCCGATGTCGCGGCGTTCCGTGACTGGACCGCACCGACGGCTGGGGAATCGTCACGGGGGCTTTGAAATCCGCCGTCGGTCAGGCCCGGAACAGCCGCAGCAGGCTCGTCCCGATGTCGGTGAGGTCGGCGATCCGGGCCAGCACGTGTTCACCGGCGAGCCCCGGCCCCGCCGCGGCGGCGTCGAGCCGGGCCACGAGCCGCCGCAGCCGCCGCCGGTGGATCCCCAGTGCCGCCTGCACCGGGTCGGCCACCAGCCCGGCGAAGGTGGTGACCAGCGAGGCCGCCATCGCCAGCCCGATCCCGACCGCGACGACATACCAGACCGGCAGTTCCACCGGGAACACGCCATACCAGAGCCCGCCGAGGCCCTGGCCGAAAGGAAACGCCGAGACCACCTCGGACCGGACCGCCTGCTCACTCACGATGGGGGCGAGCGAGACGATGCCCGGGGTCGGCGTGCGGAACAGGAGATAGCCGAGGGCCAGCACCACCAGCGTGGTGCAGATCTCGGCCACCGCGCTGCGCACGGCGGTGTAGTCCTCGATCAGCCGGGCCTGCGTCGGCCTGACGGCCACCGCGTCGGGGCCGTCGGGCAGGAAGGTCTCGCGCAGGGCGGAGTCGAGTTCGCGGGCCACGTCGGTGCGCAGGTGGACCCGCCGCGCGGCCAGCCAGCGGGCCGGCCGCCGCAGCCGCAGCAGTGCGCAGAGCAGCGCCAGCAGCCGGGTGAGCAGGAACACCGGCGCCAGCAGCACGTTGACCGGCGCGCGCAGGAGATCCCAGCCCAGCGCGTGGCGATGCAGCCGCAGGGTCCCGCGTAGCCCGAAGTTCGACGCCACGAAGGCGTCGATCCGGTCCGCCTGCGGGGCGGCATCCGGCGTCACGGGCCGGTGCCCCCGCGGCAGGGGGCCGGTCGACGGGTCTGGATGGGCGGGCATGGTGGCTGCGGCGTGTCCAAGGAGGCGCGATGGCGCCGGTCCAGTCTAGACGCGGCGCGGCGGCTCTCCAAGCGGGCGTTTCCGGTCCCCCGCACGTGCGCCGGGCCCATGCCGCGCATCGCGGGCGCGGCTCCGTCCGGGACCTGTGATCCATTCCTTGGACGCAAGGCCCTTGTCGGGTTAGCCTGACGGCATGAGACATGTGGTTCCAGTCGCCCTCGCGGCTGTCCTCGCAGGGCCGGTCGCGGCGGAGTCCGCCTGCGTCGCGCAAGTCCATCCCGGGGACTGGTCGACGACGCTGACGACGGTGGCCAGCGGCGAGGCGCTGATCTCCAACTTCGGCGCGATCCGGCAGTCCGCGCCGGTTTCCGCGCGGGGGCGGGCCATCGTCGAGGGTGGCGCCTGCGACGGCACCTTCGCCCTGCGGATGCCCACGATGTCCTTCGAGATGTCGCCGACCGGAGAGGCCGGAGGCGCGACCTTCTCGGGCTCTGCGGCCTCGGGATCCGTCCGCTACGACCTGACGATCACCGTCATCGGACCGGACCGGATGGTGGGCAGCTTCGAGGCGAAGACCGGCCTGTCCGGCGCCGGCAGCTTCATGGCCCGCGCGTCGGGCCTGACCTTCGTCCACGAGGGCACGCCGGGGCAGCGCCCGGAATGCGTCTGCCGCGCCCAGCTCGAGGCGTGGATCGCGGAGCGCATCGCGCAGGCCGAGGCCTATCGTGCCGCCTGGGCCGACCCGGCGCTGCGCCCCCGGCCCGCGGCCTGGCCGGCCCAGTCGGTGTTCCTGGACTACTGGGGTCCGCGGGCGCACCGGCGGATGGTCGACATGGTGGTGGCCGGCTACGACCCCGACAGGGCGGCGGAGGTGATCTGGAACAACACCAGCAGCAGCGGGGACCCGATCGAAAACGACTTTTCGGTCGCCGACCGGCTGGGCGGCCAGGACGCGGGGGCGACCGCTGCCGCCGGGCAATTGCAGGCCGACGAGGAATACGAGTCGGTCACGGCGGCTTATGTGGACGATGCCTGCGAGATCCATGTCGGCGATGCCCACCGGGCGGAATGCTATCCCGACATCGCGCTCGCCGCGACCATCGTGCATGAAAGCGTCCACGTCGCCCAATGCGAGGCCAGGTTGCCGATCGGCGGTCTCGACGGCCAGGCGGATCGCGAGGTTGAAGCCTATGCGGCGGAGGCCGCGTTCTGGCGCAACTGGATCCCCGAGAACTGCGACTGACCGTCGGCGCCGCGGCGATGGCCCCCGGGGCGCCCCGATTGCCACGCCGTCGCAGCCCGGTCCTAGATCGCCAGCCCGAGGAACATCACCGCCAGGGGCACCGGCGAGACGGCGAGCGCCACCGTCAGAAGCGTCGCGAGGGGCGAGAAGATGCCGCTCAGCCCCGCCATCACCATGATGCCGCCGCCGCCGCCGATGACGGAATTGCCGGGCGTGTTGACGGCGAGCGCAAGGGCCAGGTAGCGGTAGCGCAGCCCGACGGCGACGGCGCGCTTCGGCTGGCCGTCGAGCAGCATCGCGAGGCGCTGGTCCGGCGACAGCGGCGCGGCGCGCCCCACCAGCGCGGCCGCCCGGTGCATCCGCAACCGCGACAGCAGGCGCTCGAGCGCCCCGATCGGCAGCAACCGCCCGATCGTGTAGGCGAGCATCATGGAGGCGACTGTGGCCACGTAGATCAGCGGCGCGAGGGCCGCGCCGAAGGCCGCCAGCATGGCCAGCCCGATCTCGGCGCCCGGCACGAAGGGCAGCGCGAGCAGCCCGACATAGGCCGCGGCGCCCACCATGATCGTGCGGTGCACCTGCTGTTCGTTCTCCGGCCGGACATGCAGGTCAAGCGCCTCGCGGATCAGGTGCGTGGCCCAGGTCGCGGCGAGCAGGAAAAGGATCAGGATCGCGCCGCGAAGGAGCAGCGGGCCTGCGCCCGATCGCGGGGGATCGCTCAAGGCGTCGCTAACCGGCGACGCCGCCGGCGGCCGCCGGGTCCGCGCTGCCGGATCCGGCGAACCCGATCTGGTGGGTCCAGTACCAGCGCCGCGTCGTCCAGGTGCCTTCGACCCGCATCTCGCCGCCGCTGACGGTTCCGTACCAGACGACCGTGTGCGGCGCGTCGGGGCACTCGGTGCGGGCGGTGAAGTGGATCATGCCGCCCTCGACCTTCGTCCGGTAGTCGGACCAGCCGAATGCGCAATATTCCTCGCAATTCGCGGACTGGAACGTCCCCTCGCGAAAGACCAGTTCGTCCTCCAGGGCCTCGCCGGTGTCGAGAGCGGTGCCGACGATATGATAGGACCGGCCGTCCAGTTCATTTCCGGCGGTCCATTCGCCTTCCGGAACCGGGTAATCCGCGACGTCCCGGTTCATCACCGTCATCGTCGCCGCGCCGGTTCCGAGCGTCGCAGCCGCAAGAGCCGCCATCTGCAGGATCTGGGGCATGTCGCGCCTTTCGATATACCGTATCGTCCGGGCCGCCGGTCCCGGTCGGTGTCCACAGTAACCGATGCGGACGGCCAGCCAAAGCGAATTGCCCGCACCGGCTGCGCCGAACCGGCGAGGGCCCGTCTGCCGGCCCGCGGATGCACCGGGCGAAGGCGACCCGCGCGGTACCGGGGCCCGCGGGGCGCAGGCGGGTCCGGTCCTGTCTCCCGGCAACCTTCGCAATGAAACCAGTTGCTTGCGGCAGGGCACGTTCCTATTCAGGTCCGCAGGTGCCGGACCCGAATACGCCTCGCGCTGATCGGCGGTCCCGGCGGACATCAGGAAGAAGGTTGGCGGTCGATGGAGATTTCGGGACTTCTCGATACCTTGTCGGGCGTGGGCTGGATCGAGGCGCTGGGCTGGACCGGGGCGCTGCTGACCCTGCTGGCCTATTCGATGCGGACGATACTGGCGTTCCGGATCGTCGCCTTCGTCTCCAACATCTTCTTTCTCTGCTACGGGATCTTCGCCGAAATCTACCCGACGCTGGTCCTGCACGTGGCGCTCATCCTGCTGAACGGCGCGCGGCTGGCGCAGGTTCTGGCCGATGTCAGGCGCTCGCGCGGCAGGACCTCGGAGGTGGACTGGCAATCGGTGCTGGCGCCGCTGGCCCGCAAGACCGAGGTTGCGGCGGGGACGCGGTTGTTCGCCAAAGGCGATCCGCCCGAGAATGTCTACCTGATCCTGAGCGGGCAGGTGCACCTGGACGAGATCGGCAAGGATCTCGGACCGGGGCATCTGGTCGGCGAGATCGGCTTCTTCACCGAAGCGCGCGAGCGGACCCTGACCGCCACGTGCCGGACCGATTGCCGGTTCCTTGCCGCCGAC
>JBFKOW010000205.1:0-5412 GCA_041628615.1 Paracoccaceae bacterium
CAGAACACCGCGTGGTCGCCGCGCTCCGCCTCCGCCCGGCCGTCGATCACCGCGTCGAGGTAGTCGAGGAACCGGTCCTCGCCGAACGCCGGGGTGGCCGCCGCGTCGTAGCGGGCGCCGTCCCAGACCAGCATCGATTCGGTGGCGTAGTAGTGGCCGATCCGGGCCAGCTCCGCCTTCGCCCGCAGCCCGGGCAGGACCCGCCCGGCCGCGTCCAGCCCCGCCGCGATCCCCGACAGCAGCCCCGGCGGCACCGACCGGAACCGCTCCGGCCGGCCCAGCCGGGCGAAGATATGCGCCCCGATCGCGCGCGGGGTCAGCGCCGGGTGCGGCCCGCCCACCGGCAGGACCCGCTCCCGCAACGCCGGATCGGCCAGGCAGGCGACGAGGTAACGGCCAAGGTCGCGGTCGCTGATCGGGGTGGCGGCGGTGCCGGTGCCGTCGCCGAACACCAGGTAGGGCCGGCCCGCCTTCACCCGCGCCACCTGCCCGACCAGCGACTTGAAATAGGCGGTGGGCCGGACGATGGACCAGCCCGGCCCCGAGGCCCGCAGCGCCGCCTCGGCCTCCAGCTTGGCGTGCTGGAACGCCAGCCGGGGCTTCTGCACGCAGATCGCCGAGAGCAGGACGAACCGCCCGACCCCGGCGCGGCGGGCGGCGGCGAAGGCGGCGAGATGGGCGTCCCGGTCGATGGCGCGGGCATCCTCGGGGACCCCGGTGCGCGAGGCGAGGCAGGACACCGCCGCCCCGGCCCCGGCCATCAGCCGGTCGAGCGCGGCGGGATCGGCGACCGCGCCGCCGAGAATCTCCACCCGCTCGCCCCCGCCCGGCAGGGTGGCGGCCAGCGCCCGGGCGCGGTCCGGGTCGCGGACCAGCAGCCGGACCCGGCGGCCCTCCGCCAGCAGCGCCGCGAGGGTCGCCCGGCCGATGGTCCCGGTGCCGCCGAGCAGGGCGACGGTCTGCGGCGAAGGCGGGGCGGCGGCACCGGTCATGGCGGCACTATCGGCACCGCCCGGACCGGCGACAAGCCCGCTCCGCCGCGCCGTGGTCAGGCCGCCAGCGCCTCCCCGGCCGGCAGCAGGTCGAGGCCCTGGGCCTCGGCCACCGCGGCGCAGGTGACCTTGCCAGCATGGACGTTGAGACCGGCGGCGAGGTGCGGGTCCTCGGCCATCGCCGCCCGCCAGCCCTTGTCCGCCAGCGTGATCATGCAGGGCAGGGTCGCGTTGGTCAGCGCGATGGTCGAGGTCCGCGCCACCGCGCCGGGCATGTTGGCGACGCAGTAGTGCAGGATGCCGTCCACCTCGTAGACCGGATCGGCATGGGTGGTGGCGCGCGAGGTCTCGAAACAGCCGCCCTGGTCGATGGCGACATCGACGAGCACCGCGCCCGGCTTCATCGTGGCAAGCTGGGCGCGGCTGACCAGCTTGGGCGCCGCCGCGCCGGGGATCAGCACCGCGCCGATCACCATGTCCGCGAGGGCGATCTCCTCGGCGATGTTGGCGGCGGCGGCATAGCGGGTGCGGAAGTCGCGGCCGAACAGGTCGTCGAGCTGGCGCAGGCGGGGCAGGGACCGGTCGAGCACGGTCACGTCGGCGCCCATCCCGGCGGCCACCCGGGCGGCATGGGTGCCGACGACGCCGCCGCCGATCACCGCGACGCGGGCCGGGGTCACGCCGGGCACGCCGCCCATCAGCACGCCGCGGCCGCCATTGGCCTTCTGCAGCGACCACGCGCCCATCTGCGGCGCCAGCTTGCCGGCCACCTCGGACATCGGCGCGAGCAGCGGCAGGCCGCCGCCCGGCGCGGTGATCGTCTCGTAGGCGGTCGCGGTGACGCCCGATTCGATCAGGTCGCGGGTCTGCTCCGGGTCCGGGGCGAGGTGCAGGTAGGTGAACAGCACCTGGCCCGCGCGCAGGCGCTTGCGCTCGGCGGCCTGCGGCTCCTTCACCTTCACCACCATCTCGGCCTCGGCGAACACGGTCGCGGCGTCGGGCGCGATGGTCGCGCCGGCGGCGACGTAGTCGGCGTCGGGGAACCCGGCGCCCAGCCCGGCGCCGGTCTCGATGCTGACGCTGTGGCCGTGGGCCACCGCTTCCGCCACCGAGGCGGGGGTGAGGCCGACGCGGAATTCCTGCGGCTTGATCTCTTTCGGGCAACCGATGTGCATGTGCGCCTCCCTAGGGTCTGGCGACAGTATCCGGGAGCGTGCGGGCAATTTCTTCGGAATTTTGCCTGTTGCATACCGGCATTTCAGGATATTCGTGCGTCAAGTGCCGAACAGACGGGAAAATCCTGATGCCGACCGTCCCCGCCACGCTCGACTCGCTCGACCGCCGCCTGCTCGAGGCGCTGCAGGAGGATGGGCGGATGTCCCATGCCGACCTGTCGGAGAAGGTGAACCTGTCGCCCTCGGCCTGCCACCGGCGGGTGCGCCGGCTCGAGGCCGAGGGGGTGATCGACCGCTACGTCGCGCTGGTCGACCCGCGCAAGGTGGCCTGCCAGACCCTCGTCTTCGTCGAGATCACCCTGTCCGGGCAGGCCGACGAGGTGCTCGACGCCTTCGAGGCGGCGGTGGCGCGGGTGCCCGAGGTGCTCGAATGCCACCTGATGGCCGGGTCCGCGGACTACCTGCTCAAGGTGGTGGCCGAGGACACCGAGGATTTCGCCCGGCTGCACCGGCGGTTCCTCGCCACCCTGCCGGGGGTGCAGGGGATGCAGTCGTCCTTCGCGCTGCGCACCGTGCGGCAGACCACGGCGCTGCCGATCCGGAATTGATTTCGGCGGCCGCCGCCCCCAAGGTCCGGCGCAGGGCGCCGCCGCGCCCCGCGGGAGACCTCATGCGGGATCATCCATCGGCCGAACCGCCCGGCGACCCGGCGGCGCCGGCCCACGGCGTCGGCGCGGTGCTCGACCGGCTGCGCGAGGCGGCGGGGCGCGACACGGTCTCGCTGCGCACGCTCGTCGAGGCCGGCGGCGCCACCTCCTTCGTCCCGGCGCTGATGATCCCGGCGATCCTGGTGGTCTCGCCGCTGTCGGGGATCCCGGTGTTTTCCTCGGTCTGCGGGCTGACCATCGCGCTGATCGCCGGGCAGATGGCGTTCGGGCGGGGCCATCTCTGGCTGCCGCGGGCGCTGATGAACCGGCACCTGAACGGGCCGCGGGTGCGCGGCGCGCTGGACCGGATCGCCGGGCTCGGGCGCTGGATCGACCGGCACAGCCGGGACCGGCTGCGGCTGCTCACCGTGCTGCCGCTGGTCAAGATCCCGCAGGCGCTGTCGATGCTCTGCGGGCTGGCGATGCCGCTGCTGGAACTGGTGCCGTTCTCGTCCTCGCTGCTGGGGCTGGCGGTGCTGTTCTTCTCGGTGAGCTTCCTCGCCCGCGACGGGCTCTACGTCGTGGCGGGGGCGGCGACGATGGGGCTCGCCGCGCTGGTGCCGGCGACGATCGTCGCGCAGGTGGTGGACTAGCGGACCGCCGCACGGGGGCGGCCGGGCAGCAAAAAACCCCCGCGGCGCAGGCCCGGGGGTTTCTCATTCTCTCGCGTGTCGCGGTCGGAAGCGGCTCAGAGCAGCCCTTCGCGCTGGGCTTTCTTGCGGGCGAGCTTGCGCTGCCGGCGGATCGCCTCGGCCTTCTCGCGCGCCTTCTTCTCGGAGGGCTTCTCGAAATGCTGCCGAAGCTTCATTTCGCGGAAGACGCCCTCACGCTGCAGCTTCTTCTTCAGGGCACGAAGCGCCTGATCGACGTTGTTGTCGCGAACACTGACCTGCATGTGGTTTTCACCACCTTTCTAAGCTAGAGTTTCATCCTTGCAGGAGCGGGCCGTATAGCAGGGGTCCGGCTGCCTGTCCACAGGGCCGGGACGTTGATTTCGCGGGGCTTTGCGGGCCCGGTTCGCGCCCGCCGGCTGGCAATCGGGCCGTGCTCTGCTAGGTTGCCCCCAGCACCCGGCGGGAGACACGCGATGACCGACACCCGGACCGACACCCCCGAGGAGGCCACCCGGCGGGCCCTGCTCGACGCGGCGCTGCTGCACGTGCCCTTCGACGGCTGGTCCGACGCCGCGTTCCGGGCCGCCGCGGCCGACGCCGGGATCGACGCCGCGACCGCCCGCGCCGCCTGCCCGCGCGGCGCGGTGGACCTCGCGGTGCTGTTCCACCGCGACGGCGACCGGCGGATGGCCGCGGCCTGGGCCGCCGCCGACACCGGCCCCCTGCGGGTGCGCGAGAAGGTCGCCTTCCTGCTCCGGCAGCGGCTCGACGCCGCCGGCGACAAGGAGGCGGTGCGGCGCGGCTCGGCGCTCTTCGCGCTGCCGCACATGGCCCCCGAGGGCGCCCGGCTGATCTGGGAGACCGCGGACGCGATCTGGACCGCGCTGGGCGACCCGTCCGAGGACGTCAACTGGTATACCAAGCGGGCGACGCTGGCCGGGGTCTACGCCTCGGTTGTGCTCTACTGGCTGGGCGACGACAGCCTCGACCACCGGGCCACCGACGACTTCATCGACCGCCGGATCGACGACGTGATGCGGATCGAGAAGGTCAAGGGGCAGCTGCGCGAGAACCGGCTGACCCGGCCGCTGATGGCCGCGCTGGGCCATCTCGGGTCGCTGGTGAAGGCCCCCGGGACCGGCGCGGCGCCGGACCTGCCGGGCCGCTGGAGCCCGCCCCGGCGCTGATCCCTCCGCCATCCGACCCCGCCCGGCCCGAATCCGGAAACGATGCCGGGGCGCGCACCGGCTTTGTCGCGCAAGGTCGAACGATTGTCGCCTTGAGCCATGATTCGATTGAATAAAATTCGAAACAGCGTTGACCCACCGGAACCCATCGGGTCTAAGGGACGGACGTTCGGGTAAGGAAGCGGAGCCGTCAGCGCATGAAATACACAGTTTGTCTCGCGGGGCTCGGCCTCGCCCTGTCGATCGGCCAGGCCCAGGCGGCCTCGATCACCCAGATCACCGCCAATGTCGGGGTCGAACAGGACGTGATCACGCTGCAGGGGCATCCCGGCTTCTTCGACGACCTGAGCGGCGCGGGATACGTCTTCTTCGAAGAGCATCGCCGGATCCTGCTGGCAGAGGCGAACGTCTGGGATCAGTCGCAGATCCCGACTTCGGCGGCGGGGCTGACCTGTTCCTCCGGCGGCACCAAGACCGGGCCGTCCTGCGCCTCGGTGCCCTACAACGTGATCAGCCAGGGCACGCTCACCGGCACCTGGACCTTCGACGCCGACCTTCTGGCGGGAATCGACACCTCGACCACCCAGTCGATCGGTGCGGACGGCGAGATCGTCGGCCCGCAGTTCCTCGGCCAGACCTCGGACGTGTCGCGCTTCACCGTCGTCTCGGGCGGCCGGCTGGTCGAGAACGCGATCACCTCGACCACGCTGGTCTTTGCCGCCAACAACGTCGATCTC
>JBFKOW010000206.1:0-5395 GCA_041628615.1 Paracoccaceae bacterium
CGCGCCGAAGCTCAGGAACCCGGCGAAGGCGATGGTGAAGAACAGCGCCGTGTCCACCGTCGACCCGACCAGCGTCGACGCCAGCGGCGCGCGCCACCAGGCCCCTTCGCGCAGCCGGGAAAACACCGCGACATCAAGGAGTTGCGCCGTCAGGAAGGCGATGGCCGAGCCGACCGCGACCCGCAGCGGCACCGCCGGTCCGAACTCCAGCATGATCTGCGAGCCGATCAGCGAGCAGGCGATCCCGACGAGGAACCCGGCGAACACCACCCGCCGCGCCGGCCCCGCCCCGTAGATCCGGTTCATCACGTCGGTGACGAGGAACGCCAGCGGATAGGTGAAGGCCCCCCAGGTCAGCAGCCCGTCGAGGATCAGGAACTGCACGAGGATGTTGGAGGCCACCACGATGGCGGCCATGGCGGCGATGCCCGGCAGGAGATGGGCGGGAAGCAGGCGCATGGGATCGGTCCGTTTTGACAAGGTTGCGGCACTTGGCCCGGACCGTCGCGGCGCGGGCGCGGTCCGATACGCCCTCACCCGCGGCCGGTCAAGCGATACTCGACGATCTCGGTCCGCTGCAGGCGGCGGAAATTGTCGTCCGCGATCATCGTCAGCCGCAGCGCCCCGTCCCCGTCTCGCCAGACGGCGATCCCTTCGAGATTGCCGTGCGCCGCGGTTTCGAGCAGCACCTCCTCGCCGCTGCCGTCGAGCCCGAAGCGCCGCACCCGGGTGCGGAAGGTGAAGCCGGTAAAGTCCCGTTCCAGAAGGTAGAGCCGCCCGTCCGGCCCGATATCCGCCCCGACCGGCAGGTAGGCCCCCCGGCGCGGCACGGCGAAGGGCCGGTCCCAGCGCGCGCCGTCCCAGCGGAACACCGGGAACGGCCGGTCGAAGCGACCGGACCGCTCGGGCAGGGTGTAGAGCCGCCCCGCGGCGTCGATCGCCAGCGATTCCAGCGCCGCGTTGCCCTGCATGCTGCGGAATTCGCCGACCACCGGCAGCACCCGTGCCGTCTGCACCGCGGCGTCCACCGCCCAGACCCGGGCCGGCCCCTCGAAGGACAGGAATACCCCGCCATCCGGCGCCAGAGCGATGCCCTCGGAGTCCTTGTTGCCGGCGACGTGCAGCGCGGTGTCCCCCTCCGGCAGCGCCACCGACTCGGCCGCGACACCGACGATCCGGTCCCCGTCCCGCCGGATGGCGCCACGGTAGAGCGTGCCGCGGTCGGTGACGGCAACGAAGGCGATGCCGTCCGGGTCGAGGTCGAGCCCCGACAGCCCGCCGAATTCCGGCTCGGGCCGGGACCAGACATAGGCGCCGAGGAACTCCGCCGCCGCCGCGGTCCCGGCGGCCGGGTCCGTTCTCAGCCCGACCGCCGCGGCAAGTCCGAGCACCGCCGCGGCGACCGCGGCTCGGATCGAAACACCGGGAATCGCCGCGAGCCTAGTCGGACGCCGCCACCGCGGCGCATTGTGCCGGCAGGTTGGCCATCGTCAGTTCGGCCCGCGGCCGGGGCGGCGGCGCGTTCGGATCGGGCGGCGGCGGGTTCAGGATGTTGTCGACCCATTCCCGCGCGTCGGCGCAGCCGTCGCCCGGCGGCGGCGGCGCCTGGTCCTCGCAGCCCGCCTGCCCGGCCGGACAGGTCAGCCGGACGTGGAAGTGGTAGTGATGGCCCCACCACGGCCGGACCTTGCGCAGCCAGTCGCGGTTCCCGGTCTCCCATTCGCAGAGATCGACCTTGGCCCCCGGAAACACGAAGATCCGGGCCACCCGGGGATCGCTCGCGGCTTCCCGGAGCAGCCGGCGGTGGCTCTCGGTCCAGCTGTCGTTGGTGTAGGCCCCGTTGGCCCGCCGCATCGAGATCGACGAGATGCTCTCGCGCTCGGCCCGGCTCAGATCGAGCCGCTGCGGCGGCAGCATCCAGATGTCGGCGTCGAGCCCGGTCTGGTGGCTGGCATGGCCGGACAGCATCGGCCCGCCGCGCGGCTGGCTCATGTCGCCGACATAGAGCCCGCGCCAGCCCGGCAGCCCGGCGGCGAACCGGCTCAGGTCCTGCACGTAGTCCACGGTGACCGGCTGCGCCCAGTTGCGGTTGCGCGACAGGCGCATCGCCTGCCAGGTCGGCCCGGTCTCGGGCAGCTGCACCGCCCCGGCCTGACAGCCGCGGGCATAGCCGCCGAAGCTTTGCGACGGCTGGTTCGACGCCGCGGGCAGGTAGCCGAAGACCTGCTTGGCGACCCTCGTGTCGTTCGGGTTCGAGGTCGAGGCCCGCGCCACGGGCGGGGCGTCCGCCTCGTCCGGGAAGGCGCTGCCGCCACCGCTGCTGCCTGTCTGACATCCCGCCAACGCGACCATCACCGCCGCCGCCAGGGCGGTGCGGCACAGCCGCGTCACGGAACCGGAATTGCCTCTTTGGACCATTCTGCTCGATCTCCCTCCGGATGCACGTAGCGTAGCAGAAGATACCCCAGCACGAAAAGGAAGATGACCGGGGAAAAGCCCAGCCGGGCATCGCCCAGAAGCCAGGTGAACAGCGCGATCAGCCCGGGCGCGAGGAACGCCGTGGCCTTGCCCGACAGGGCGAAAAGGCCGAACGCCTCGGTCGGCCGTTCCGGGTGGGTGTGGCGGACCATCATCGACCGGCTGGCCGAGTAGATCCCGCCGCCCGCGCCGCCGATGATGCAGCCGCACACGTAGAACAGCAGGTCCGGGATGCGGCTGCCTTCGGCCAGCGGGATGCCGAGCACGTGCTCGCGGGTCATCCCGACGATGATCACGCAGACCACCATCAGGGTGATGATGCAGAAGTGGATCACCGGGCGCGGCCCGTAGCGCCGGTCCGCCCGGCCGGCGACGGTGGTGGCGATGGCCGCGGTGATCGCCCCCAGCACGCCGAAGATCGCCACCTGGATCAGCGACCAGTTCAGCACCAGCGCGGCGTAGACCCCGCCGAAGGCATACAGCGCGTTGAGCGCGTCGCGGTAGAACATCGACGACAGCAGGAAGTTCAGCAGGCTGCGCCGCTTCACCACGCCCCCGAGCGAGGTCTTGAGGTCCCGGATCGCCGCCGCCATGCCGCCATGCCGGTTCGGGTCCCGGCCCTCGCGGACATACATCCAGTAGGGGATCATGAAGACCGCGAACCAGATCGCGATGAACGGCCCGACGAAGCGGGTGCCCTCCCGCGCCTCGCCGTCGAGTCCGAAGGGCGGCGGGTTGCCCAGCAGGGTCCGCCCCTCGCTCAGTTCGAAGAAGAACACCAGCATGATGGCGAGGCTGACCACCCCGCCCCAGTAGCCCAGCGCCGCCCCGTCGCCCGAGATCTTGCCGATCTCCTCCTTGTCGCCCAGGCTCGGCAGGATCGCGTTGGTGAAGATCAGCGCGTATTCGGCGGCGATGAAGGCGATCGAGAAGGCGACGAGGCAGAACAGCATCGCCGACCCGTCCGGCACCATGTACCACAGCAGCCAGGACGCGACGGCGTAGATCACGCTGAACCCGATCAGCCAGGGCATCCGCCGCCCGGTGCTGTCGGCATAGGCGCCGAGGATCGGCGCGGTGAAGGCGATGAACAGCCCGGCGAGGGTCTGGCCCAGCGACCACAGCGATTGCGCCTGCGCGTCGGCGGCGGTCTCGTCCAGCCCGGTGCCGAGGTAGTATTCCGCGGCGACGGTGGCGAAGTAGGGCCCGAAGATGAAGGTCAGGCCCAGCGTGTAGAACGGCTGCGTCGCCCAGTCGAAGGCCATCCAGCCCCAGATCCGCCGCTTCAGTGCCCGATCCGCCATGCCCGCCGCCCCCGTTGTTGCGGCGATCAAACGGGAAAAGCCGGGCCGGGGCAAGCGGGCTCAGAGGTCGGGCATTGGCGGCCAGGGGCGCTGCGCGTCTGCCTCGGCCCAGGCCCGGACCCAGTCGGGCGGCGGCATCTGCGCGCCCTGCTGTCCCATCTCGGCCAGCAGCTCCGCGGTCGGCACGATCCCGTCGCGCCCGGCAATCGCCATCCGCAGCAGGGCGTGCCCGGCGCAGGTTCCGTCGGCCAGCCACATGCCCTGTTCGACATAGATGAACCGGTCGTCCCAGCCGGCGATGCGGGACCGCATCAGGATCCGCCGGAAGACCCGGACCCGGCGCCGGTAGCGCACCGACGACCCGGCCACCGTCATCGACCACCGGCGCCGGCGCAGCGGCCCGACGATCCCGAGCCGCAGCGCGAAGGGCACCCGTCCCAGGTCGTAAAGGGTCAGGGTGCGGCCGTTGTTCAGCTCGGCCCAGAAATCGAGATCCCAGGGCCAGCAGACGTGCCGCGACTCGTGGACATCGCTCAGGCCCAGCCGGGGCGCCCTGCGCGCCGCCTGCAGTTCGAGCGCCATGCGGATGAAGGGATACATCGGCGGTCCTCCATGCGCGCGCAGGCTACGCCGGGGCGCGGCCGGGTCAACGGTGACATGACGGAACCGCGCGACACGGCTTCGCGCGCGCGGCGGCAGGGATTGCCCCGGCGGGCGCGAAAGCCTACCTCCCTCGGACCAGCGCGAAAGGACCGCCCATGCAATCGCTCTTCGAAATCCTGCTCCTGATCCTCGGCGTGGCGAAGTTCTTCATCATCGCCCACTTCATCATGAGCTGGCTGATCAGCTTCCAGGTGCTGAACGTGCGGCAGGAATTCGTCAGCCAGATCTGGTACGGGCTGAACCGGCTGCTGGACCCGATCTACCAGCCGATCCGGCGGATCCTGCCGCCGATGGGCGGGCTGGATCTCGCGCCGCTGGTGGCGCTGATCGGCATCTACGCCATCGAGATCGTGCTGCGCAACAACGTCGGGCTGTTCGTCTGACAGGCCCCCCGAGGCCGCGCCGCATGGGGCCTCGCTGACCCCGCGCCTTCTTCGGACCCGAAATATCCCGGGGGAGTCTCCGCGTCAGCGGAGACGGGGGCAGCGCCCCCTGCCCGGCGGCTCAGACCGCGAAATCCTCCGCATCGGGCGCGGCGTGGTCGAAATCCGCCACCGAGTAGCCCTGCAGGAACAGCACCGCGGTCAGGTCGCCGTGGTTGACGCGGAACGGGGCCTCGACCTGCACCGCGGGCTTGGCGTGGACCGCGACGCCCATCCCGGCGGCGCCGATCATGGCGAGGTCGTTGGCGCCGTCGCCCACCGCCACCGCCTCTTCCGGGCCGATCCCGGCGCGGGCGCATTCGTCGCGCAGGGTCTCGAGCTTGGCGGCGCGGCCGAGGATCGGCTTCGCGGCGGTGCCGGTGAGCCGGCCGCCGACGCTGTTGAGCCGGTTCGCCTTCACCACGTCGAAGCCGAGCGCCTTGCCGATCCGGTCGGCGAAGGCGGTGAAGCCGCCCGACACCAGCACGCAGCGGGCGCCGTTCGCCTTCATCGTCGCCACCAGCGTCC